>NZ_JBIRAZ010000020.1:0-212404 GCF_044326415.1 Actinomadura sp. 6N118
CTCCGCCCCCTGCACCCCCGGGAACGCCGATCCGGAGACACAGTCCCCGGGACGGGCCGCACAACACATGTCAGGTAACCCCCGCTTCTCCGGCCGGAGAGGTGGGGGATCTCACTTTCGGAGCACAGGAATCCACGTGAACGTCAACGCCGGGGTCCGCTGGTTTCGGATCCGCCAACGGGGGCCGCGCTTTGAGATCCGCCTCGCCGAGCTCGAGCACGTCCCGGTCGTCATCGGCCTTATCGAGCAGGCCGCCGACTGGCTGCGCGAGGAGAAGGACACCGAGCAGTGGAACAGGCCCTGGCCTGACCGGGAGGGGCGGGACAAGCGGGTCTACGAGGGGGTCGTCAACCGGCTGACGTGGATCCTGTGGGACGGCGACACACCGGCTGCCTCGGTCACGATCAACCCGTTCGGCAACGACCTCTGGACCGAGGACGAGCAGCGGGCGGAGGCGGTCTACATCCACCGGCTCGTGATCGACCGTGCGTACGCGGGCACCGGGCTCGGCGCCGAGCTGATCCGCTGGGCGGGCCGGCAGGGACGCCGCCGTACCCCCGGGGCGAAGCTGATCCGCATCGACGTCTGGACCGACAACAAGGAACTGCACGCCTACTACCGCCGCCAGGGATTCCGCGACGTGGATGTCCGTACCGTCGGGGACGACTGCCCGTCGGGTGCCCTCTTCCAGAGACGGATACGCCGTACACCGTGGTCCGGGACACCGCGAATCGGCCTCGCACCGTCACCGCGCGGAGCGAGGTGGCTGGGCGGGCGCGGGCCGGCCCAGTCCGCGCTCGGCGGTGTCGGGGTCACGGTGGGCACGCTGGCCACCATGATGATCTTTTTCGTGCTCAAGGTGCACTGATGCTCAAGGGTCGGTTCAGACGATCTTCCATTTCATGAGGTCGCCGTCGGGGCTCTCGCGGCAGTAGATCGACCCGCCGTTGCCGGCCATGCGCTCGATCTCGGCGTACACGACCAGGGCTCGGCTGATGCTGTCGGTCTTGTTGATGCCGGTGAGGGCCATGATCTCCTCGAGGGCATCGCGCGCCTTCAGGCTGAGGTTGACGGTGACCCGTTCCCCCACCGGTCCTGCGGGGGCGGCGTCCCGGTCGTCGACGTCACGCCGGCCGGGCGGGCGCGCGCTGTGCGTCTCGGAGGCTGCTCCGGAGTTCTTCATGAGCGGGTTCGCCTCCAACATCGAACGTCTGTTGTTCGCATGCTCTCAACTCAGGTGGTTCCCGCACTCTATGTCAGAGAAACCTGCCTGAACATCACATGTCGATCTCGAAACATCATGCTTCTGTGCAAGTTGCAACAGAATTTTATGCGCGGATTGCATGTACTTCGTATGCGCGACGTCATACGCTGGCCATATCCGAGCCCGAGCCAGGCCCCGGGCTCCCTCCCCCGGGGAAGGGAGGCGGAGTGAACAGAGTGCGAGACAGACGGCGGTGGAGCAAGGCCGGTGCCCTCAGGGTTCCGGGCACGCCGCCACGCCAGCCGATCAAGCCGAGCCTTTCGATGGCTCTCATCGGTCTCTCGATGCTGGTCATCGCAGGGGCAGTGCTGGTCGGCGGAGTACGGGGGATCATCGCGGCGCTGCTGGCGCTCGTCGCCGTGCCCATCGCGGGGTTCACCTACGACCAGATCGCCCTGACCAGGAAGGGCCGCTCGCTGGCCACCACGGTCGAGGAGATCCAGGCCCTCAAGTCGAGCGACCAGCTCGCGTTCACGCGACCGCTGACGGCCATCTTCCGCCCGGCGCGCGGGTCCTCCACCCGCGAGACGGCGCTGGAACCTACCAGGAACGCCCGTAACGAGACGGCTGCGGACGTGCAGCGCTGGACCGTGCTCACGTCCGCTCCGGGCATGTCCGGGACCAGCGTGTCCACTAGCGGCCCGTCCGGGCCCACGTCCACCGACGACCGCCCCACGGCGGAAAGGGGTGAGCCGAGCAGGAGCGGAGCACACTCGCCCGCCCGTCCCACCGTCCCTGCCGGACGGCCCGCCGGTGGCGACGGCACCACCGGCACCCCGGGCCCCGATGGGCGGCTGCCCATGGCCGGGCCCCGGCCGAACTTCTGGCAGGCGCTCACCATCGAGGAACGGCAGGCCCTGCGGGCACGGGCCCACGAGGCGACCTACCGGCCGGGCGACGTCCTGTGCCGCGAGGGGCGCCCCGCCGAACACGTCATCGTCATCATGTCCGGCTGGGCGAAGGTCTGGGTCCACGAGCCCGACGGGATCCGGGACATCGCCGTCCGGGGCCCCGGCGACCTGGTGGGCGAGCGGGCGGCGCTGCTCGTCCGGGCCCGGTCGGCGATGGTCACGGCCGAGACCGAGGTCGGCGCGTTCCAGATGCGCACCGAGAGCTTCCTGGACTTCATCGCCGAGTACCCGCGTGTGCAGGCGGTCCTGGAGCGGCAGGTGTACGACCGGCTCACCGAGGTGCCGCCACGGCAGGCGGCCTCCGAGCGTACGGACGTTCCCGTCTGGGCGGGTTCGCCGATCTGGGAAGGCACCCCGTTGTGGGCGGGCCCGCAGGGTTGGCCCGGCGAGCACAGATGGCCGGGCTCATTCGGCTGGCCGGGCCGGGTGGCGCAGCCGCAGGCACCCGCCTGGTCGGGCGGCAACTGCTCGATCCTGCTCACCGACATCGCCGGGTTCGGAGGGCACAGCCGCGACGACGACGACCGGATGATCGTCCGGGAGTCGATGTACGTGATGCTCCAGGACGCCTTCGCCGGTTCGGGCCTCGGGCAACCCGACTACTACCAGGAGGACCGCGGCGACGGGGCCCTCATCGTCGTCCCACCCGACACGCCGACCCGGTCGGTCGTCGACCCGACGCTGGCCCGGCTCGCGGCACTGCTCCGGCGCCACAACCGGCGGGCCAGCGAGGCGACCCGGCTCCAGCTCCGGGTCGCCCTGCACGTCGGCCCGGTGACCTGGGACCCGCGCGGGGTGTCGGGCACCGCCATCATCCAGACCGCCCGGCTCCTGGAGGCGCCCATCCTGAAGAGCAGGCTCGCCGAGACGGGTGCCGACCTGGGCTTCATCGCCTCGACCTTCGTGTACGAGACGGTCATCCAGCAGGGGCCCGGGTTCGTCGACCCGGCCTGCTACCTGCCGGTCGAGATCCAAGTGAAAGAGTCCGCGCTCACGGGCTGGATGTACCTCGCGGGCGGCTCCTCGCTGCGCGCGGTGTGATCCCCCGTCGATCATCCCTCCGGCGGTGCGCGTAACGTTTCTGCTGAACGCCGGGCACATGCCGATCCGAGGGAGACCCGTCTTGTCCGTCATCAAGATCAACGCGCTGACCGTTCCGGAGGAGATGCGCGAGGAGCTGGAACGGCGCTTCGCGGGCCGGGCGGGGCTGGTGGAGTCCGCCGAGGGCTTCGAGAGCTTCCGGCTCCTCCGCCCCGTCGAGGGCATCGACCGCTATCTGGTCGTCACGCAGTGGCGCAGCGAGGAGGACTTCCAGCGCTGGACGGAGAGCCAGGCGTTCAAGCAGGGCCACGCGCAGGCCGCCAAGGACGCCGAGGCCCGGGGACAAGGGCACGGGCACGGCCACGGCGGCCCAGCGGCCGCCGGTGCCGAGCTGTGGTCGTTCGAGGTGATCCAGAGCGCCGAGCCCAAGGGCTGACGTTCAGGCGACCAGGTCCTGGTAGTCAGGGTGCTTGCTGATCCAGCCCTTGATGAACGGGCAGTTCGGGACGACGGACAGACCGCCCTCGGCCCGGACATGGTCCAGTGCGCCGCGGGCCAGGGCGCTGCCGATGCCCTGGCCCTCGTAGGCGGAATCGACCTCGGTGTGCGTGAAGACGATCTGCCCCGGCTTGCGCTCGTACTCCGCGAAGCCCGCGAGGATCCCGTCCTCGTGCAGCTCGAAGCGGCCCTGCTGGGCGTTGTCGGAGATCTCTCTGCTCATGCCCTGGGTAATGCCCGCTCTGCGGCGGACATTCCCGGATCAGCCCGCCTCGTAGCCGGCGTGGAGCAGCGAGTACGTCACGGCCTCCTCAAGCGCCTGCCAGGACGCGGCGATCACGTTGTCCTCAACGCCGACCGTGCCCCACTCGCGGGTGCCGTCGCTGGACTCGATGAGCACGCGGGTCCGCGCGTTGGTGCCGTGCGACCCCTCCAGGATCCGGACCTTGTAGTCGATCAGCTCCAGCCGGGCCAGTTCGGGATAGAGCCGGCCCAGCGCGATCCGCAGCGCGTTGTCGAGCGCGTTGACCGGGCCGTTGCCCTCGCCGGTGGCGACGATCCGCTCACCCTTGGCGTGCAGCTTCACCGTGGCCTCGCTGACCATGGAGCCGTCGGGACGGCGCTCGACGATGGCGCGCCACGACTCGACCTCGAAGTGCCGCTGCCGGACGCCTGTCAACTCCTCGCGGAGCAGCAGCTCGAACGAGGCGTCAGCGGCCTCGAACGTGTAGCCGGTGGACTCCAGCTCCTTGACCCGGTCCACGACGAGCTTGGCCTTCTCGCCGGACAGGTCATACCCCAGCTCCCGGCCCTTGAGCTCCACCGACGCGCGACCGGCCATGCTGGAGACGAGCATCCGCATGTCGTTGCCGACCGCGGCCGGGTCGATGTGCTGGTACAGATTGGGGTCGACCTTCACGGCCGAGGCGTGCAGGCCCGCCTTGTGCGCGAACGCCGACAGCCCCACGTACGGCTGCTGCGAGCTCGGCGTGACGTTGGTGACCTCCGAGACCGCGTGGGCGATCCGGGTCATCTCGGCGAGCTGCTCATCGCTGACCAGCTGCATACCCCGCTTGAGCTGGAGGTTGCCGATGACCGTGAAGAGGTTGGCGTTGCCGCTGCGCTCGCCGTAGCCGTTGGCGCAGCCCTGGACGTGCGTCGCCCCGGCGCGTACGGCCGCGAGCGAGTTGGCCACCGCGCAGCCGGAGTCGTCGTGGCAGTGGATGCCCACACGAGCACCCACCGAGACCACCTCGTGGACGACGTCGGCGAGCTCATCGGGCAACATCCCGCCGTTGGTGTCGCAGAGCGCGATGACGTCGGCCCCCGCCTCAGCAGCGGTCCGTACGACCTCCAGCGCATAGGCGCGGTTGGCGTTGTAGCCGTCGAAGAAGTGCTCGGCGTCAAGAAAAACTCGTTGGCCCCCCGCACGCAGGTGGGAGACGGTATCGCGGATCATCGCGAGGTTCTCTTCCAGCGTCGTGCGGAGGGCCAGCTCGACGTGCCTGTCATGACTCTTGGCGACAAGGGTCACGACAGGAGCGCCGGAGTCGCGCAGGGCGGCCACCTGGGGGTCGTCGGCGGCCCGCACACCGGCCCGGCGGGTCGCGCCGAACGCGGTGAGCTGCGCGTGCTTCAGGTCGAGCTCGGTCTGAGCCCGCCGGAAGAACTCTGTGTCCTTGGGGTTGGCGCCCGGCCAGCCACCTTCGATGAAGCCGACCCCGAGCTCATCGAGGTGGCGCGCGACGACAAGCTTGTCGGCCACGGAGAGGTTGAGCCCCTCCTGCTGTGACCCGTCTCGCAGCGTGGTGTCGTAGACGTGGAAACCGTCGCCCTGCATCGAAAATCCCCCTTGGGGCCTGGCCCGCGCGTGAACTTGCCTCTGGAAAGCAAAAAACCCCTCACGGACGTGAGAGGTCTGCGCGCCGGCGATGTCCCGTTAGCTGCCGGCGCGCCAGCCGATAATTACGAGGCTGTAGCGCATGATGCGAGTAAGCATGCCACACCGTCCGAGCAGATAAGACATCCATCTCAGATACTGAGATGGATTTATGATCGAGTGGGTATTTCCGGGGGTGCAGGGGGCGGAGCCCCTTGCCGGGGTCGTAGGGGCGGAGCCCCTGCCCGGGGTGGCGGCCGCAGCGAAGCAAGGCCGCCGACCCGGCGCGGGGGGTGTGGGGGGTCGCCCCCCCACAAGGTCACGCGATTTTGTGGACCCAGCCATATGGGTCGGGCTTGGTGCCGTACTGGATGCCGATGAGCTCTTCGCGGAGCTTCATGGAGATCGGGCCGGGTTCGCCGGTGCCGATGTTCCACTCGCGGTCGGCGCCCTTGACGTGGCCGACCGGGCTGATGATCGCGGCGGTGCCGCAGCCGAAGACCTCGGTGATCTCGCCGGACTCGCAGCCGGCCTGCCACTCCTCGATGCTGATCTTGCCTTCCTCGACCGGGATGCCGAGGTCGGGGGCGAGCTTGAGCATGGAGTCGCGGGTGATTCCCGCGAGCAGCGCCCCGTTCAGCGCCGGGGTGAGCAGCCTCGCACCGGCGCCCGAGCCGTACACGAAGACCAGGTTCATCGACCCGACCTCCTCGACCCAGCGGTGCTCGATCGCGTCGAGCCAGACCACCTGGTCGCAGCCGTGCTCGACGGCCTGGGCCTGGCCGGCGAACGAGGCGGCGTAGTTGCCGCCGGTCTTGGCCTCGCCGGTGCCGCCGGGGGCCGCCCGCACGTAGTCCCGCGACAGCCAGACCGAGACGGGCTTGATGCCGCGGGGGTAGTACAGGCCGGACGGGGAGGCGATGACCACGAAGAGGAACTCGTTCGCGGGACGGTTGACGCCGAGGGCCCGGGTGGTGGCGAACATGAAGGGCCGCAGGTAGAGGCTCTGGCCCTCCTTGCCGGGGATCCAGTCCCGGTCCGTGCGGACCAGCAGTTCCAGGGAGTCCACGAACAACTGCTCGGGGATCTCCGGCATCGCCATCCGGCGGGCGGAGCGGTTCATCCGGGCGGCGTTGGAGTACGGGCGGAACGTGACGACCGAGCCGTCGGCCTGCTTGTAGGCCTTGAGCCCCTCGAACAGCTCCTGGGAGTAGTGCAGGACCTGGCTGGCCGGATCCATGGCGATCGGCCCGTAGGGCTCCAGGCGGGCGTCGTACCAGCCCTTGCCCTCCTGGTAGCGGATCGTGATCATGTGATCCGTGAAGTGCACACCCCACCCGGGGTCGGCCAGGACGCGCTCGCGCTCGGCCGCCGGGGTCGGCTGGTCCGTCAGGGTGATTTCGAAGTCCAGGGTGCTGCTCATCGTCTCGGTCCTCTCCCGGCGCCACCGCGGCTCCCTTGCCGCCCGGCATTCCTTATTCCCTATTGTCGTACTTCGTCCAGCCCCACTCCTCGATCACGGTGCGCGCACGGAAAAATCCGGGCGCGCCCGCGAGGCGCGCCCGGAGTTCGCTCTGTTGACCAGAGAGGCGCGCCCCTAGCCGGATACTCGCTTCGCGATCGCGTCGCCGATCTGCGACGTGGACCGGACGCCCAGCCCCGGGCGCTCCAGCAGATCGTCGGCGACGGCCTGCTCGACGCGCCGCGCGGACTCGGCGGCACCTGGCTCCAACTTCGACAGATGGTCGAGCAGCATGACGACGGAAAGGATCGTAGCGGTCGGATCGGCCTTGCCCTGACCGGCGATGTCGGGGGCACTGCCGTGCACCGGCTCGAACATCGACGGCGCGGCGCCGGTCGGGTTGATGTTGCCGGAGGCGGCCAGCCCGATGCCGCCCGCGACGGCGGCGCCGAGGTCGGTGATGATGTCGCCGAACAGGTTGTCGGTGACGATCACGTCGTACCGCTGCGGCTGGTTGACGAAGAACATGGTGGCCGCGTCGACGTGGCTGTAGTCGACCTCGACCTGCGGGAACTCGGCGGAGAGCGCCTTGAGGTAACGCTGGTAGAGCCCGGCGGCGAAGGTCAGCACGTTGTCCTTGTGGACGAGCGTCAGCTTCTTGCGCGGGCGCACGGCGGCCTGCTCGAACGCGTAGCGGATGATCCGCTCGACGCCGAGGGCGGTGTTGACGCTCTCCTGCGTGGCGACCTCGTGCGGGGTCCCCTTGCGGAGCACGCCGCCGACGCCCGCGTAGGGCCCCTCGGTGCCCTCGCGGACGACGACCATGTCGATGTCCTCGGGCCGGACGTTCGCCAGCGGGGTGGAGGCACCCGGGAGCAGCTTGACGGGCCGCAGGTTGACGTACTGGTCGAGCTCGAAGCGCATCCGCAGCAGCAGCCCGCGCTCCAGCGTCCCGCTGGGCACGGTCGGGTCGCCGATGGCGCCGAGCAGGATGGCGTCCTGGCTCCGCAGTTCGCCGAGCACCGAGTCGGGCAGGACCTCGCCGGTCCGGTGCCAGCGGGCGGCACCCAGGTCGTACGGGGTCTGCTCGAACGCCAGGCCGGACGAGGGGGCGGCGGCCTCAAGGACCTTCAGCCCCTCAGCGACGACCTCGGGGCCGATCCCGTCACCCGGGATGACGGCCAGACGAATGTTGCGGGAAGGCATGGGCGCACTCTACCGCAACGTCTCAGCTCGTGAGCAACGGTCTCACGATCCGAGATGCTCGTCTCGTCCCATGCCGGCCTCCCGGGCCCGGATGATCGCCTCCGCCCGGTCGGCCACGCGCAACTTGGCGAAGACGCTGGAGATGTGGTTGGCCACGGTCTTGGGCGCGATCGCGAGCCGCCGGGCGATCTCGCCGTTCGGGCGCCCGGCCGCGATCAGGTCGAGGACCTCCCGCTCCCGCTCGGTGAGCTCCGGGAACGGCTCGGCTGCGGCCGGCGCGGGCGCGGCGAAGAAGGCCCGTACCCGCCGTGCCACGCCCGGCCCGAAGATGGCCTCACCGGCCGCGACCGCCCGGATGGCCCGCGCGATCTCGTCCTGCTGGGCGCCCTTGAGCAGGTAGCCGGCGGCACCCGCCCGCATCGCCGCGAACACCGAGTCGTCGTCCTCGTACATGGTCAGCATCAGCACCGCCACGCCGGGCGCGGCCCGCGTCACCTCGCGCGTCGCCTCGATGCCGTCCAGGCCGGGCATCTGGATGTCCATGACCAGCACGTCCGGCCGGTGGGTCACGGCCTCGCGCACCGCCGCGTGCCCGTCCCCGGCCTCGCCGACCACGCTGAGCCCCTCGATCGACCCGAGCAGGGCACGCAGTCCGCCGCGCACCACCGGATGATCGTCCGCCAGCACGATTCTGATCATGATGTCCCCAGGGGAAGGACGGCGGTCACGCGGCCGCCGCCGGGACCCGGACCCGCAGTGCATGTGCCGCCCAGCTCGGCGGCCCGTTCCCGCATGGACGACAGTCCCACGCCCGGCCGCCACTCACCAGCGCCGTCACCGCCGTCGTCGGCCACCTCGACGTGCAGCCGCCCGTCGGCGTGGATGCGGACCTCGACGCGCCCGGCGCCGGAGTGCCGCACCGCGTTGGTCATGGCCTCGGCCGTGATCCGGTACGCGGCGGCCTCGACCGCCGCGGGCAGCTCCGGCAACGGTGGTATCTCGACACGGACGGCAAGGCCGGCGCGGTCGAGCTGGGCCGCGCGCTGCCGGACCGCGCCCGCCAGCCCGAGGTCGTCCAGCGCGGGCGGGCGCAGGTCGTACACCAGCCGCCGGATGTCCTCGATCGCGTGCGTGGTCTCGGCACGCAGCTCGGCGACCAGCCCGCGGGCGGCGCCCGGATCGGCGGCGAGCAGGTTGCCCGCCGCGTCCGCCTTGTAGACGACACCGGTGAGCACCGGCCCGAGCCCGTCGTGCAGGTCGCGGCGCAGCCGCCGCCGCTCCTCCTCACGGGCGACGACGAGGGCCTCGCGGGAACGTTGCAGCTCGTCCGACAGCCGGACGGCGTGCACCGCGACCGAGAGCGGGGCCGCGAGCAGCTCCAGCACCGCCCGGTCGGGAGCACCCAGCCGCCTCTCCCCCTGGCGGAGGCCGACGACCAGCTCCCCCACCCGTTCTCCGGCGTATGTGAGCGGGATCGTGTGCAAGAGCTCCGGCGCGGTGCCCGACGCGGCCATCTCGGTGTCGTGCGCGCGCAACGCCGCGAACGGCATGCGCAGCGCCTCCCGGACGGCCTCCAGCACGCCCGGCAGGCCGGTGTCGAGCCGCGCCCCCACCCGGGACACCGCCCGGACGGGATCGGCACGGTCTCCGTACAGCACCCGGTCCACGGCCCGCTGGAGCCGTACACGCACAGGATTGAACCCCACGGCGATCGCCACGGTGGCGAGGGCCGAGCTGCCGAGTCCCACCTCGCGGCGCATCACCGTGTCGAACATCGCGACCAGCCCGACGTACGCGGCGAGCACGCCGGCGGTCAGCAGCACGTACAAGACGGTCCGCGAGACGACGAGCCGGATGTCCAGCAGCCGGTGCCGGATGATCGCCACCGTCATGGCGGCCGGGACGAGCGGGATCGCCAGCAACACGTAGATCGGCGCGGCCTGGAACACCCCCCACGGCACCAGGACGATGACGACCAGCAGCACCGCCTGCGTCAGCCAGAGCAGCTGGCGGCGCAGGGTCTCGTCACCGCGCCGGTAGCGGACCGCCAGCGAGACCAGCCCGGTGAGCATCGCGGCGAGCTCGGTCAGCTCCGCCACCGTCCAGAGCGGCACCAGGTCGTCGTGGGCGGCGAGCGTCAGGTAGCCGGGGTGACCGGGAACGAGCCCCTCCGGATCAGAACCCATCGAGACGACGAACAGCGGAGCGGTCGCGACCGTGGCCCACATCAGCCGCCGGAACACCGGGCCTGCCGGGCGGCCGTCCGGAAAGAGCTGGAGGATCAGGGGCAGGCACAGCCCGATCGACCACGGCCACGCGTACATGGCGACGGTCAGCAGCGTGCGCACGAGCCACTCCGGCCAGCCCGCCTCCACGCCGTGCTCGGCCACCGGGGCCAGCCCGGCCGTGACGGCATGCCCGATTCCGTCCGCCAGGAGCAGCCAGCCGAGGGGGTTGCGCGGCCGGTGCCAGGCGATCAGGAGACCGCACAACGCGAACGACAGCCCGATCGCGGAATTCGACACGACGAAGGTGTCCAGGGCGTGCGTGTAGCCCCGGCCGCTTCCCGCGCTGACGGCGATCGCGGCGATCACACCGGCGGCGGCGAGGACGAACAAGCCGACTGCGAGCGGGCGGGTGGGGGCGGTGCGCGCGGCGCGCCAGGTGGCGTCCATGCGCTCATGATGCGGCCGGTCACCCCTCCCTGTCCTGGGTGTACGGCCCCAGACCGCCCGGGATCACCTCCTGGCCGCGCGGCACCGTGCCCCCTGCCGTCCGGGTGTCCGGGGGCCGCACGCTGAGGCCACCTCAGTACGGAAGGGATCTCCCATGAAGTCCACCGCGTTCACCATCGGCCTTGTGCTCGCCGCCCTGCTCGGGATCGGCGACCTCGCCACCGGCGCGCTCGACGGGCCTCCCCCCGAGGTCGTCGTGATCACCACCATCCTCGGCGTCGTCACCCTCGCCGGCGTGGTGCACGCCTGGCGAGGTGGCCGCGCCGGTCTGTGGGCCGTCGTGGTCACCCGAGCCCTCTCCGGCCTGGGCGCCGTGCCGGGCCTCCTGGTCGACGACACCACGGGGGCGGTGAAGGGCGTCATCGTCGTGGGGCTGGTCCTGACGTTCGTCACGCTGGCCTTGATCGTTCCCGGTCTGCGCCGGGCGCCGGCCAGTTCGGCCGCCGCGTGACGATACGCGCCATCAGATGGGAGCTCCGTCTTCACCGGCCGTACGGGGGCGCGGTGAAGGCGGCGCTCCGTCTTTGTCACCCTTTGCCCACTTGACGTGCACCTTGGCGAAGGAGACGCTCTCCAGGACAAGTTCACAAGCGAGGCGGCAGTGCGCAGGAACCTGGTGCGATTCCAGGACGGTCCCGCCACTGTGTCCGATAGGCCCTCCGGGGTCCCGGAAGTCAGGAACTGACCTGCCGTCCTCCCGTCACCGGGGCGAGTGCACCCCGTGAGGAGACCCCATGGCCCAGTCAGCCGTACCTGCGACGCAAGTCCAGACGCCGCCCGTTCCGCTGCGCGTCCCCGTCCGCGAGATCCTGCCGTGGGCGGTCTTCGCCGCCGTGCTGGGCCTCGTCCTCATCTACTTCATCGGTGCCGAACAGGGCGCCACCTCGCTGTTCAGCGGCACCTGGGTGCACGAGTTCACGCACGACGGCCGGCACCTTCTCGGGTTCCCCTGCCACTGATGATGCGCTCTCTTCTCATCCGCGGCATGCTCGCCGGGCTCGCCGCGGCGGCGCTCGCGCTCGTGATCGCCTGGATCTACGGTGAACCGCAGGTGGGGCACGCCATCTCGTTCGAGGAGGCGCAGGCCGCCGCGCACCACCACGGCGGCGAGGCCGAGGTGGTCAGCCGCACCGTCCAGAAGACCACCGGCCTGATCACGGCGATGGTGGTCTACGGCGTGGCTGTCGGCGGGCTCTTCGCCATCGCGTTCGCGTTCGCGTACGGCAGGATCGGTGCTCTCGGCGCCCGCGCGACGGCGGCGCTGGTCGCCCTCGGCGGCTTCGTGGCCGTCGTGGTCGTGCCGTTCCTGAAGTACCCGCCCACACCCCCGGCGGTCGGCAATCCGGACACGATCGGCGGCCGGACGGCGCTCTACTTCGGCGTGGTGGCGCTCGGCGTGCTGGCAACCGCCGCCGCGGTGATCGTCCAGCGCCGGCTGCTGCCGAGGCTCGGGATCTGGAACGCGACGATCGCGGCCACCGTGGGCTTCGCCGTCGTGGTCGGGGTCGTCTACCGGCTCACACCCAAGCCGGACGCGGTCGCCGACGGTTTCCCGGCCACCGTGTTGTGGGACTTCCGGATCGCCTCGCTGGGGATCCAGGTGGTGCTGTGGGCGACGTTGGGCCTGCTCTTCGGGGCCCTCACCGAGCGCGCCTTTCAACGAGTCAGGAGCACGCAGTCACCGCACATCTCGCCGCCGGGCGGGACGCGGTAGTAGAGGCAGCAGCTGCGTCGCACGAAGCCCCGGCCCTGTTCGAACGAGCCCGTGCCGGTGAGCGGGTCACGGGAGAACAGATCCCGGACGAGGGTGTTCAGCGGCGCGGCCAGGTCCGGCCGGAGCGTTCCAGCGCGGAGCGTTCCGGCCAGGGCCGACGCCGCGTTCCCCCAGAGAAGCCCGTCGGCCAGGCGTACGACCTGGAGCATCGTCTCGCGCAACGGCTGGAGCTGGCCGGTCACGACCGTCTCGTAGAGGCGGTCCGCCGACCGGGGCCACCCCGAGGGTTGGGCCAGCCAGAGCGCGATCGGCGCCCCTGGGGCCCATCGCCAGTGGAGACTCGACAGGTCGGGTACGGCGCCCAGCGCCGCGGCGGCCACCACGGGCGACCAGAGGCGGGATGCCAGGCCCTGGAAGAGGATCGAGGCCGCCACGCGGCGCTCGTCCGTGCCGAGCCGCTGGGCGTACGCGTCGATGAGCCCGAGCAGGCGGTCCGGATCCTTCTCGGGCAGCGGGCGCCAAGTCGGGTCGGCCTCCTCGGCCGGGTCGGTGACGATCTCGAAGTACGGGCCCAGTTCCGCGGCCGCACGGATCGCCGCGATCACGTCCGTCATCAGCCGACCGCCGGTTCGCCGACGGCGCGGTTGAAGACGATGTCGATGGCGGTGGACAGCCCGGTGGCGAGCGCGCCGAGCACGGTGGCCTCCTCGGCCAGCACCGACGGCTCGATCGGCGGCGGATCGAGCGGGGTCATGTCGGTCAGCCGCTCGCGTACGGCGTCCAGGAGCACATCCACCCCGTGCTGGCCCAGCCCGCCCCCGATGATCACCAGCTCGGGGTCGAGCAGCGCGATGACGCTGGCCAGCGCCCGGGCGATGTTGCCCGCCTCGTAGCGCACCGCCTCCAGCGCGATCGGGTCGCCCGCCCGCGCCGCGTCGTACACCTTCTTGACCGTCGGGCGCCCGGGCATGCCGAGCCTGCGTGCGGTGGCGACGAGCCCGGCGGCTGACAGCACGCTCTCGAGCATGCCGTGCCGCCGCGCACCCGGCGTGTGGGTAAGGGGATCGCTCTCACCGAACGGCAGGAACGCCACCTCGCCCGCTGCGCCCCGGGACCCGCGGAACAGCTTGCCCTCCAGGACGATGCCCATCCCTATGCCGGTGCCGACCGACAGGAACGCGAAGTCGGAGATGCCCTCGCCGAGGCCGTGGGCCTGCTCCCCGAGGGCGGCGAGGGCGATGTCGTTCTCGATGAGGAACGGGGCGGGCAGCCGCTCGGCCAGCCGCCCGGTCGTGCCAGGCCGGTCCCAGCCGGGCAGGTTGGGCGCCAGCCGCAGCCTCTCGTTCTCGACGTCGTGCACGCCGGGGGTACCGAGCACGATGTAGGTGACGTCGGCGGGCGCGATCCCCGCCTCGGCGGAGAGCTCGGTCACCAGGCCGGCCAGCTGCTCGATCAGCGTGTCCCCGTTCCGCGCCTGGGAGCGGACGTCGCGCCGGACGATCGGCTCGCCGTCCAGGCCGGACAGCGCGGCCCGCACCCACTCCCGGCCGACGTCGATGCCGATGACCCGGCCGGCGCCGGGATCGATCTCGTACAACATCGCCGCGCGGCCCGCGTTGCCGGTGCGGTGGCCCACGGTCCGCACCAGGCCGGTCCGTTCGAGATCGGCCAGCGCCAGCGAGACCGTGGGTTTGGACAGGCCGGTCAGCCGGGCCACCTCGGGCCTGGAGATCGGGCCTTCGCTGCGGATCCGCTCGTAGACGGCGCGCTCGTTCATCACCCGGAGCACGCTGGTGGTGCTCGCGATGGGCTTGCCGTTGCCGGGCCCGGTCCCGATCGTCACGCGTCTCCCCCTGTTTCGACGTCCCGACAGTGGCATACCACGACATGGCGATCAACGCTTCTGCGCGTTGGGGGCTTGTTTTGTTAGGAAGCCTCCCTTACTTTCACCTTACCCACCCCGTGAGATGGAAGGAAGGTGCAGGTCGATGCGTCGATGGTGGTGCGTGATCCCGCTGGCCGCGGCGGTGGTGGTGGCCGGCTGTGGCTCTGACGGCAAGGACGGCGATGGCGACAAGGGCAGCGGTAAGGGCGGGGCGGCGACCATCGCGCTGTTCCTGCCGGAGTCCAAGACGACGCGGTACGAGGCGTTCGACCGGCCGCTGTTCGAGGGACGGGTGAAGCAGCTCTGCCCCGACTGCAAGATCATCTACGGCAACGCCGACCAGGACGCGACCAAGCAGCAGTCACAGGTCGAGGGAGCCATCACGCAGGGCGCCGACGTCATCGTGCTGGACGCGGTCGACGCCAAGGCGGCCGCACCGCTGGTCAACCAGGCACGGCAACGCCGGATCCCGGTCATCGCCTATGACCGGCTCATCACCAACGTCGAGTATTCGTACTTCGTCTCGTTCGACAACGTGCGCGTCGGCCAGATGCAGGGCCAGGCGCTGCTGGACGCGCTGACGGCGCGCGGCACACTGGGCAAGGGCAAGATCGTCATGCTGAACGGGGCGCCCACCGATCCGAGTTCGGCCGACTACAAGAAGGGCGCGCACCAGATCCTGGACGGCAAGGTGCAGATCGGGCGCGAGTTCGACACCCCGGACTGGAGCCCGGACAAGGCCCAGCAGCAGATGGAGCAGTCCATCACCGCGCTCGGCCGCGACACCATTTCCGGTGTGCTCTCGGCCAACGACGGCATGGCGGGCGGTGCGATCGCTGCGATGAAGCGGGCCGGCTACAAGACTCTCCCGCCGATCACGGGCCAGGACGCCGAGCTCGCCGCCGTGCAGCGCATCCTCACCGGCGAGCAGAACATGACCGTCTACCTCAACATCCGTGCGCAGGCGGAACGGTCGGCCGACCTGGCCGTGGCGCTCGCGCGCGGCGAGAAGCCCGCCGCACCGCAGAAGATGAACAACGGCGCAGCCGAAATCCCGGCCTTCCTGCTGGCGCCGACCGCCGTGACAAAGGACAAGGTCAAGGACACCATCATCAAGGACGGCTTCTACACGGCCGCGAAGATCTGTACCGGCCAGGTCGCCGCCGCCTGCAAGACCGCGGGGCTCCAGTGACGGCGGGGGTTCCGGCGGCGGCACACGGGGGACCTGGTGAGGTCGTGCTCTCGGCCCGCGACATCACCAAGCGGTACGGGGCGGTGCATGCGCTCGACGGGGTGAACCTGCGCCTGGTCGCCGGCGAGGTGGTCGCGCTGGTGGGCGACAACGGCGCCGGGAAGTCGACACTGGTGAAGGTGATCTCCGGGGCGATCACACCCGACGCGGGCGAGATCTTCTTCGGCGGCCGGCCGGTCCGCATCGGGCGGCCGCACGACGCGCAGGCGCTGGGCATCTCCACCGTCTACCAGGACCTGGCCCTCTGCGAGAACCTCGACGTGGTCGCCAACCTCTTCCTGGGCGGCGAGACACACCGCTGGTCGTTGTTGCGGCAGCTCAAGATGGAACGTGCCACCCGCGATCTGCTCGCCTCCCTCGACGTGCGGATCCGCGACATCCGGGCGCCCGTCGCCGCACTCTCGGGCGGCCAGCGGCAGTCGGTGGCGATCAGCCGGGCATTGCTCGGCGAACCACGGGTGGTGTTGCTGGACGAGCCGACGGCGGCGCTGGGTGTGGAGCAGACCGCCCAGGTGCTCGACCTCGTCCGGCGCCTCCGCGACCGGGGGCTGGCTGTGCTGGTCATCTCCCACAACCTCGCGGACGTCCGGGCGGTCAGCGACCGGATCGTCGTCCTCCGGCTCGGCCGCGACGCCGGGGACTTCCGTACCGCCGACACCAGCCAGGAGGCCATCGTGGCGGCCATCACCGGGGCGGAGGCCGCGGCATGATCACCGAGACCTCGCGGCGGATCCTCGCGCCACGGCCGGCCGAGCTCGCCGGACGCCTGCGCGGCGGGGAGCCGGGCGCGCTGCCGGTGGTGGCGGCCCTCGTCGTCATCGCGGCGGTGTTCGGCTCCCTCAACGAGCATTTCCTGTCGGCCGAGAACCTCACCAATCTCGCGCTGCAGATGGCCGCGACCGGCACCATCGCCCTCGGCGTTCTCATCGTTCTCCTGCTCGGGGAGATCGACCTGTCGGTCGGCTCGGTGAGCGGGCTGTGCGGGGTGGTGATGACCCTGCTGTACGTGAAGCAGGGACTGCCCGCGGGCCTGGCGGTGCTCCTCGCGCTTGGGGCCGCCGCGCTTGTGGGCCTGCTGCACGGCCTGATGTTCACGCTGCTCGGCATGCCGTCGTTCGTGGTCACGCTCGCGGGGCTGATCGGCTGGCAGGGGCTGCTGCTCTATCTCCTGGGCGACGAGGGCACGATCAACCTGCCGTTCGACGGCTCCGTGGCCAAGGTCAGCGACACCTGGCTGCCGCCGTGGCTGAGCTGGCTCGCCGTCGTCGGCATCACGGCCGTCGTCCTGGGCTCGTCGCTGCTCGGCCGGAGAGCGAGAGCACGCGCCGACCTCCCCGTCCGGCCGGTCGGGTGGCTGGCCTTCCGTGCCGGGCTGCTCGTGGTGGTGCTGGCCGCCGTGGTCGCGGTGCTGAACGGCGACCGCGGCGTGCCGCTCACTCTGGTGATCTTCGGCTCGCTCGTCGTGCTGCTCGATCTCGGCCTGCGGCACACTCTGCCGGGGCGCTGGATCTACGCGGTCGGCGGCAACGCCGAGGCGGCCCGCCGCGCCGGGATCGGCGTGACCCGGATCCGGATCCTGGCCTTCGTCGCAGCGGCCACGCTGGCCGGGGCAGGCGGGATCCTCGCGGCCAGCCGGCTTTCCGCGGTCAACCAGAGCTCAGGCGGCAGCGACATCCTGCTCATCGCGATCGCGGCGGCGGTGATCGGCGGAACGAGCCTGTTCGGCGGGCGCGGGCGGCCCTACGCGGCGCTGCTCGGCATCCTCGTGCTCCAGTCGGTCACCAACGGCATGTTGTTGCTGAACGTGGACTCCTCGGTCCGGTTCATGGTGACCGCGGCCGTCCTCGCGCTCGCGGTGGCCATCGACTCGACCGCCCGCCGGGCCCGTCCGGGCGGCAGGCGGTGAGCGGCCCGACCGTCCTCGGCATCGACTTCGGTGGCACCAAGATCGCGCTTGCCACCGCGACCACCGCCGGACGGCTGCTCCGCCGCCGCACGCTGGAGACCCGCGCCGGCGACGGCGCCCGTGCCGCGATCGAACGCACCCTCACCGCCGCCCGCCGTCTCATCGAGGAGACCGGCGGCGGGCACCCGGTGGCGGTGGGGGTCTCGACCTTCGGCGTCGTCCAGGGGGCGCGGGTCGTGCTGGCGCCCAACGTTCCGGGATGGGAGGAGCAACCCCTCCCCCGCCTTCTCGAAGAGGGGCTCAAGGCGCCCGCGCTCCTGCTGGACAACGACGTGAACGCAGCGGCGGCCGCGGAGGTCCGCTGGGGGCGGCTCGCGGGGGTCGGCGTCGGCCTGTACGTCAACGCCGGCACCGGGCTCGGAGCGGGCATCGTGCTCGACGGGCGCGTGCTGCGCGGCGCCAACGGTGCGGCGGGTGAGATCGGCTACTCGCTCTCCTCCCCCGCACAGCCGGGCCACGCCGCCGGGCGCGCCCCTTTGGAGGAGTACGCGTCCGGGAGTGGTCTTGCTCTGCGCGGCGCCCGGCTGCTCGGGCGCGACGTGACCGCGGCGGAGTTGTTCGGGCTGCGCGACGATCCGCGTGTGGCCGGGCTCCTCGACGAGGCATTGGACAGGCTGGGGATGGCGGTGGCCAATCTCGCGATCGCCCTCGATGCCGGCCGGGTCGTCCTGGGCGGCGGCATGGCGGCCGAACCGTCGCTGGTCGCGCGGCTCGGAGCACTGCTGGCCGCGGCGGTGCCGTTCCCCCCGGAGGTCGGGCTCGCGCGCTTCACCGGCGACGCGTCGCTCATGGGAGCGCTGGCGCTGGCCCTGGACGCGAAACCGCCGTGACCGATGGTCCGGTCACGGCGGTCGCAAAGCTCAAGGCCACACTCAGCGGGCGGCCGGCTCAGCGGGTGTTACTTGCGGCTGGACTGGCCGCCGTTGTCGCGGCGGTCCAGGGCGGTCTGCAGCGCGCGCGACGCCTCGTCCTGGTCGTCGGCGGGCGCGGCGTTGAACGTCTCGTTCATGATCTGCTCCGTGGGTCTCTGGTGGCTGCTGTGCCGGGGTCGCCGGGTCGCCGTGGTTCGCACGGGCCGGCGCCGAACAGGGCTTACGGCCAGCACTTCCCTCCGCAGCGGGGTGCCGGCCTGCCGTTCAGGCCCCGCTGCGGCAGCGAAGGATTACTACGAAGCGCCGCATGACTCCCACCACGTTACCTTCGGATGCCGGGAAGTGTCCCGACCCGTGGCCAAAGTTCTCGCATAGTGAGACGATCAAGCTTCCACCTGCGGAAACCAAAAGGCCGTGATCCCGTGTGCGGGATCACGGCCTCGTGGAACGGTCAGGAGTCCAGATCGACCCGGCGGCCCATCTCGGCGCCGATCGCGGCCTTGATGCCGTCGACGAGCTGGGCCGGGATGGCCGAGTCGACGGTCAGCGCGATCAGTGCCTGGGCGCCCTTGGCGGCCCGGCCGACCTGCATGCTGGCGATGTTGACGCCGCTCTCGCCGAGCAGCTTGCCCACGACGCCGACGATGCCGGGACGGTCGGTGTAGGTGAAGAACGCCATGTGCTCGGTCGGCAGGAGCTCCATGTCGTAGCCGTTGATCTCGATGATCCGCTCGATGTGCTTGGGGCCGGTGAGGGTGCCGGAGACCGAGATCACCGTGCCGTCGGCCATCGTGCCGCGCACCTGGACCACGTTGCGCCAGTCGGGCGAGTCCTCGCTCGTGGTGAGCGTGACCTCGACACCGCGGTCACGGGCCAGCAGCGGGGCGTTGACGAACGTCACCGCCTCCTCGATCACGTCCACGAAGACGCCCTTGAGCGCGGCCAGCTCCAGCACCTTGACGTCATGGCCGGTGATCTCGCCGCGTACCACCACGTCCAGCCGGACCGGCACGCCGCCGGCCAGCGCGGTGAAGATGCGGCCGAGCTTCTCGGCGAGCGGGAGGCCGGGCTTGACGTCCTCGGCGACCGCGCCGCCCTGAACGTTGACCGCGTCGGGCACGAACTCGCCGGACAGCGCCAGCTTGACCGAGCGGGCGACCTGGGTGCCGGCCTTCTCCTGCGCCTCGTGGGTGCTGGCCCCCAGGTGCGGGGTGACCACGACGTTGTCGTGGTGGAACAGCGGGCTGTCGGTGCAGGGCTCGGTGCTGAACACGTCGATGCCGGCGCCGGCCACCCGGCCGTCCTTGATCGCGAGATCGAGGGCCGCCTCGTCGACGATCCCGCCGCGGGCGGCGTTGACGATGCGCACGCTCGGCTTGACCCGGTGAAGCTCCTTGTCGCCGATGAGCCCAAGGGTCTCCGGCGTCTTGGGCAGGTGCACGGTGATGAAGTCGCTGTCAGCCAGCAGCTCGTCGATGGAGACGAGCTTGACGCCGAGCTGGGCGGCGCGGGCGGCCTGCACGTACGGGTCGTACGCGATCACGTTCATGTCGAACGCGGCCAGCCGCTGGGCGACCAGCACGCCGATGCGGCCGAGGCCGAGCACGCCGACGGTCTTGCCCTGCAGCTCGACTCCGGTGTAGCGAGACCGCTTCCACTCGCCCTGCTTGAGTGCGGAGTGGCCCTGCGGCACGTTGCGGGCGGTCGCCAGCAGCAGCGCGATCGCGTGCTCGGCGGCGGTGACGATGTTGGAGGTCGGCGCGTTGACGACCATGACGCCGCCCTTGGTGGCGGCCTCGACGTCGACGTTGTCCAGGCCGACACCGGCCCGCGCCACGACGCGCAGCTTCTTGGCGTGCTGGAACACCTCGGCGGTGACCTTGGTCGCGCTGCGGACGATCAGCGCGTCGACGTCGGCGACGGCCGGGAGCAGCTGCTCGCGGTCGGCCCCGTCGACGGAACGGACCTCGAAGTCGGACTCCAGTACCGCGATTCCGGCCGGAGAGAGTTCTTCAGCGACGAGGACGACAGGCTTGCTCAAGGAACAGTCCTTAGGAAGGTAGATGTGCAGGTGATGTGCTGGATTGAAGTCGCGACTCACCTCGTCGTGCGCGCGCCCCGTTGCCCGAGTCTATCCCGCACCCGCCGCCCGCTCAGCGGGTAGCCGGACTGGCACCCGAACGCCCCTTTCGTCCGAGCCACCCGAACACCGCGCCCCATACCCGATGAATCACCGCAAGTGGAACGATCCACTATGTGATACGGATCACTCAAGATCGTCTGCGTGATCGGGGGCCGTCCCGTGGGCGGCCCCCGGGCACCCGGCATCGGGGCCTTGGCCCCACGCCTGGGTGTCAGGCTGCGTTCGGCTCCGGGATGGCCGTCAGGACGGTGGCCACGCCGTTGGCGTCGGCGACCTCGATGTGCGGGACGTCGATGAACACCCGCAGCGGACCCGCCGGCAGGCCGAGGTCGTCGGCGACCTCGAGCTGGATGCCGCGCAGCGGAACGTAGGCCAGGTAGCCCCGGTAGACGTTCTGCGAACGGAACATCGCGGTCATGATCAGTCTGTAGTCCCGGATGCGGAACGAGAGCGCGGCGAGGGTCGGCACCGCCTCGGCGTCCTCGCCCGGGACGGTCAACGAGATCCACGCACTGGTCGTCCAGGGCCGGGATCTCAGCAGGTCCGCCACC
This sequence comes from Actinomadura sp. 6N118, assembly GCF_044326415.1. Taxonomy (NCBI): domain Bacteria; kingdom Bacillati; phylum Actinomycetota; class Actinomycetes; order Streptosporangiales; family Thermomonosporaceae; genus Actinomadura; species Actinomadura sp. 6N118. The sequence continues at coordinate 21,380 of NZ_JBIRAZ010000020.1, forward strand.
CAGTGCAGCTGGTGCACGCCGTTCAGGTCCCGCAGCCGCTCCCCGAGCTCGCTGTCCATGGTGCGCCGGGGCCGGTCCTGTGCCCAGCGGGACATCCGCGCGCCGTCACCGTACTCGCGGAGGATGGGATCCTCCCAGCTCAGCGAGGCTATTTCGAAGAGGATCGGCGGGCCCTCGATGATGGGGCCGTGGTCCTCCATGCCGGCCTCGCCGGCCGCCCATACGTGTCGCAACGCGGCAATCCAGGCCCGCCCGCAGGTCTCCCAGCGCCGAACGGCCCGGTCCCCTGCCCCCGCCACGTCACGACTCCCCGCCAATATTCACCCCCGAGCGAGGGCCGGTAATCAGGGAATTACCTGCCTCAGGCAATGCGCGCAAGGGAATAGATTCCGGCCCGCGCGCGAGGGTCTCTGCCCTTGTCTCCCGCTGATGATCGCCACTCATGACTCCGCCCCACCGCCACCACGGCTGCGGTCACATTGAGTGTTTACCCAGGTTCGGGGGGCTGGCCGCCCGCCGTCGCGACTTTCTCTAAGTATCGGGCAAAGAGCGGGAAAACGATAGTGCAAAAGCTGAGAGTTGCGACCTCAACTGGCTTTCTGACCAGAGTGATCCTTTTCCTTACCGAACACTCCGCCGTTCAGTAACGGTCACCTGCTTGCGGTCGCTCTGCGGGATGTTCGCCGGTTCGGGGCCCGGCCGGTGGAGCACGATGAAGCCCTCCCGCTGGAAGAGCCGACGGTAACCACCCGCGACCAGCACTTCCACCCGCCGTACCTGCTCGTCCCGTGAGCCGAACGGGAACTGCCGCCTGCGGGTGTCGGCGATCACCCAGGGCGCGTCGCGGGGCTCCCAGTCCCACAACAACACCCGGGTGCGCGTCGAGAGCGCCGGCCCGAGCGGGTTGACCGCTTCGACCAGGGCACCGTCGGGCACCAGCGCCGCCGCGGCCGCCGCCGCCCGCGCCCGCTCGTTCCGCTGGTAGAACGAGTCGTTGGCGAACTCCCCGAACGAGAAGTACGGCACCGTCACAACCGCAGCGACGAGGAGCCCCACGGCCGGGGCCAGCCTCAGGGCAGCTGACTTTGAGACACGCCCTAGACCGCGCGGCCACGAGCGACCGGCGAGCAGGCGGTGGAGCCGGACCGCCCCGTCCACGGAGGCGAGCAGCAGGACGGCGACCAGGAAGGCGTTGTAGTGGTAGCGGGCTTCCCACCAGTTGGGGATCCGGTCGGCAAGCATCCGTTCGGCCAGCAGCGGAACGGCCGTCAGCGTCAGTGGGGACGCCAGCGGCAGGAGCAACAAGGGCAGGACGAGCAGCGCCATCGTCTCGAGCTTCAGCGGCGGGGTACCGAGGGCCGCCACCGCGTCCCAGGGATGGGTCAGCAGGTGCAGTGCCGCGCTCGGCAGATCGGGCCCGAACGAGCCGTACGCCCAGTAGTAGTCGTCGTCACCGCCGAAAGCCGAGATCAAAATCCGCGAGCTCACCCACGTCGCGACCAGGCCCACAACGACATGGACCGCCCCGGCCCTTCGTTCTCCCCGCCTGGTGAGCAGGAACAGGCCGAACCCCGCCAGCAGCAGGCCCATGTCCTCCTTGACCAGCAGCAGCATCCCGGCCACGAACGCCGCCTGCCCGCGCCGGCCCGCGTCGTACCGCTCGACCAGCAACGCCGACAGCAGTGGCACGAACGCGACCTCATGGAAGTCGAACGCCAGAGCCTCCGCGATCGGCCACGCCACCACGTAAGCGCCGGAGACGCAGTACGCCGCGGCGCTTCCCAGCCTGCGTTCGGTGTAGCGCCAGATCGGCACGATGGCCAGCGCCAGCAGCACGGCCTGGGCGACCACCAGGGTCTCCGGTCCGTCGTGGATCCAGTAGAGCGGGGCGAGCACCGCCAGCATCGGCGAGAAATGGTCGCCAAGGATGGAGAAGTCGGGGCCGAAGCCGTTGTGCACACCCTTGACCATGGCCACCGGCGGCTCGAACCGGCTGTACGACCGGATCGCCTGATCGAAGATCACAAGGTCGTACGTACTCGCGCGGAACGTGTGGATCCGCAACAAGGAGTACGTCGCGTACAGCACAGCCGCCGCGGCGACCAGTCCGGCAAGGGGAACCCGAGGCCGCAGAACACGCGCCGGAGACTCGTCGCCGTCCGCCTTCTCAGTCACCGCAACCGCCTCAGTCACGCGCCAGGAGGCTACCAGCCCCGGCACACAACCAAGTCACCCAAAAGTGACTTACCGGCCACATCCCGTTGCGCGCGGCCGCCCCGGGCGGGCGGCCGCGCTATCCAGCGGGCTATCAGGCGCACTATCCGGCGCGCCATCTGTCGGGCTGTCCAGCGGGCTATCTGGCGCGCTAGGCGGCTGCTCGCCGGACCATCGGGAGCCTGGAGCGGGTGAAGAGGCCTGCGGCGAGCATGGCGATCAGCGGTACGACGACCCCGATGGCTCCCAGCAGTTCCCAGGGGATGGCGACGATCGTGCCGTGGGCCGTGGTGTCGATGGAGCCCGCGTCCGCACGCGTGTACTCCTGGCTGGTGAGCGGCCGGGCGACGGCGATGCCCGGTGCCAGCCCGGCCAGCATGCCGAGCCAGCACCCGAGGATCGCGATGAACCCGGCCTGTCCCATCATCAGCAGCCGGCGGGTCCGCGGCCGGGCGCCCACGGCGGCGAGCGTGGCCAGGTCGGGCCGGGAGTCCGCAGCCGAGAGCCCGGTGGCGATCAGCGAGCCGCCCAGGACCATCAGCGTCCCGGCCAGTCCGAGGAACAGCAGGACCTGGCTGAACGACTCGGTGAAGCCGCGCTCGACGTAGACCTGGGCCGGGCTGAAGCCACCCGTGAGCCCGTCGAACCGTTCCTGAAGGCGCTCCTGCTCGTCCTTGGTCACCCGGTGGTCGGCCCGGTCGATCCCGAACCCGGTGGAGTCGAGCGGCAGCCCGATCTTCGTCGCCACGGCGGGCGGCACCATCGCCCGTACCCCGGTCGCCTCGGGGACCGCGATCGCGGGCAGCCTGCCGAACGACCGGACGACCTTCTCCTTGTCCTCCACGTACTCCTTCAACTGGACGGGGACCGTGCCCCCGGCCGGCGGCTTCACGTGGAAGAGCACGATCTTCCCCGCGGTGAGGGCGGCGGACACGGCCGGATCGTCGCGGCCGAGCAGCAGCCGGGCTTCCCGCGGCCCGCCGACCAGGGTGTCGATCATGATCGACTCGGGCCCGCTGTAGGCCCTGCCGAACGTCGCGTACGGGCACTTGCCGGGCCCTTGCTCCACGCAGACCCGGTCCTGGCCGGGCAGGCTCCGCAGCGGTACCGCAGGCACGCCCGGCAACTCCCGCGCGACCGCCTGGCGCATCCGTTCGGCCAGCACGTTCTGGTTGCCCTCGTGCGCCGTCCCCTGGATCAGAGTGGTGCCCATCGGCAGCAGCGGCCGGTATTCCTGCCGGCTCTGGGCGAAGTCGCTCGCACCCCCGATGGCGAGCGCCGTGATCCCGGCGACGGCAGCCATGATCGCTGCGACGGCGGGGGCGGCGCGGCCCCGGTTGCGGGCGCCGTCGCGGACCGCCAGCCGCATGGGCAGCGGCAGCCGCCCCGCCGTGCGGCCGGCCAGGCCCACCACCCATGGCCCGATCATCACGCAGCCGATGATGATCGCGATCGCGCCGATGGCGGCCCCCATCTCGCGCCAGAGCCGCACGCCGACCAGGCAGAGGACGATGCCACCGATGATCAGCACGCCACCGGCGATCGGCCAGCCGCCCCGGGACCGGGCCTGGTCACGGCGCCCGCCGAGAGCGGCCACGACGTCCATCCGCGCGGCCTGCCGAGCCGGCATGTAGGCGGCCGCCAACCCGCTGAGGGCGCCGAGCACCATCGGCAACGGGACCAGTGTCCACGGGATCTCGAACGGGCCCATGGCGCTGCCGCTGTAGGCCTCGTACACCGGCCCGGCCGCAGCGGCGAGCCCGATGCCCGCGGCAGCGCCAAGCAGCGCGGCGGCACCGCCGATGACGATGCCCCCGGCCAGCACGACGGTCCGCAAATGCCGGGCGTCGCCGCCACTGGCCGCGACCAGCGCGAGCTGGCGGCGTTGCCGCCGGACCCCGACGGCGAACGCGGGACCTGCCAGCAGGACGACCTCCAGCACCACCATCGCAACGATCATGGCGGCGATCGCCGTGGTGGCGTTGTCGGTCCCGGTGTTCTGCCTGGCCTCGACCGGGATCTGGTCGTCCGGAGGCGGGTTCGTCACCACCTCGCGCGAGAGGACGGTGATACCGAGTTTGTTGAACTCACGCACGTCCGCCCATGTGACCGGCTTGCCACCGGTGCCGATCAGCCACCGAGTGCTGGAGTCCCCGTTGCCGGCACCGTCCGTCCCCTCTTGGTTGGGGAAGGCGCCGGGCAAGGCCACCGCAAGGGAGCGTCCCGATGACCGCGGGTCCGTGACGAAGCCGACCACGCGCTTCTGCGCGCCGGTGCGCTCGGTCTTCGCGGTGGCGCCGATCCGGAAGCCGCGTTCCCCGAACTTGGCGGGCAGCGCCACCTCGTCCGCCGTGGCGGGCAACCGCCCCTTGGAGACCCTGACGAGACCGGCGGTCAGCGGATCGCGCAGATCGACCTCGGTGACCTCCGCCTGCAGCACGCCGCGCTCGGTCCTGATCGGCAGTGCCTTGCCCTCGACGTACGGCAGGACCTTGGTGCCCGGACCGTACTTCGCCTGGACCTGGCGGGTGATCTCCTCGGCGGACCACGGCTTGGGCGAACTTTCGGTCAGCCTTCCGTAGGAGGTCTCGGTGGGGTCTTGCTCCACGGGTGAGTGCGCCGAGCCGGTGAGCCGCGCCTCGGCCCTGCCCAGGTCGTACTGCAATGACTCGCGGGCCGACCACTCACCCGTCTTGAACAGCACCGACAGGGCCACGATGGCCATGACGGGGAGCCCGATCATGCACAGCACGAGCACCGTCCGGCCCTTGGACCTCAAAGCGTCCCGCCGGGCGATGCGCAGCGCGACGCCGTAACCGGCGCCGCGACGGCTCACCGGGTCTCCTGCAGGAGGGACTCGGGACCGGGCCGCCCGCCGGTGGCGTCGACCATCCGGCCGTCCCGCAGGAAGATCACCCGATCCGCCCACGCCGCGTGCCGGGACTCGTGCGTGACCATGAGGCAGGCCGCTCCGGCGTCGCAGCGGGCGCGCAGGATGCGCATGACGTCCTCACCGGTCTGGCTGTCCAGCGCGCCGGTCGGCTCGTCGGCCAGGACCAGCCGGCGGTCGCCGACCAGGGCGCGGGCGATCGCCACCCGCTGCTGCTGGCCGCCGGACATCTCGTCGGGGAACCGGTCGGCGAGCTCGGGGATGCCCACCTCCTGGAGGGCGATGGCCGCCTCACGGCGAGCCTGCCGGGCCCGGAGACCGTCGAGCTCGCGCGGCAGCATCACGTTCTCGACCGCGGTGAGGCTCGGGATCAGGTTGAGGTCTTGGAAGACGTAGCCGATGCTGCGGCGGCGGAGCGCCGCGAGCCCGGCCTTGCCGAGCGCGCCCAGGTCGGCTCCCTCGACGACGACCTGGCCGGCGGTGGGCGCGTCGAGCCCGCCCGCGAGGGTGAGCAACGTGGACTTGCCGGACCCGGACGGGCCCATCACGGCGACGAACTCCCCCGCTGCCACGGCCAGGCTGATCTCCCTGAGGGCGTGCACGAGGTTGGCACCGGCGCCGTGGTCGCGGGAGAGGCCGTGCATCTCCAGGACGTTGTGCCGTCCGCCGGGAGGGGGAGGATCGGCATGGGGAGGAGTGGCAAGGACGCTCATCTGCGTCCCCCCTTCGTGGTCTGGGGAGTGCCGGGCTCGTCGGCCGGCACCGGAGCGGGCAGGCCCGGGTGGTCCGCGTGCTCGGCGCGGATGACGTAGGCCTCGCAGTGGTCCAGCCAGCGCACCTCGGCCTCGGCCTGGAAGATCATGGACTCGAGGACCAGGCGCCAGGCCCGGTCGCCGGAGTCGGCCGGGATCGCGGGGGCGTCGGCCTTGAGCCGGGTGAGGTCCTGGAGCGATCGCAGGGTCGCGGTGCGCTGGGACTGGACCACCTGGCGGACGTCGATCCCGGGGGTCGTCACCGCCATGGCGAGCTTGATGGCCAGCTCGTCGCGGGGGCGGTCGGCGCGGGCGATGGGGGTGACGAACCACTGCCGTACGTCCGCCTCGCCCTCCGGAGTGATCCGGTAGACGAAGCGCCCCTCGTCGTCGGCGCCCACCCGGGTGACGAGCTCGTCCCGTTCGAGCCGGGAGAGCGTGGAGTAGACCTGCCCGATGTTGAGGGGCCAGGTCGCCCCGGTGGACGACTCGAACTCGGCGCGCAGCTGGTAGCCATAGCGGGGCCCCTGGGCCAGAAGTGCCAGAAGACCGTGACGGATCGACATGCGTACCAAGTATGCATACGAGGTATCCAGTGCGCAATACCGAGTATGCATCCGCTGTGGCGGAGACGACACGCTGTGCGAATTTCACTGTAGGCGATCTGCCGGACCCTTACCGTAACGGGTGTCCCCGCCTTCAGGAGAGCCTTGTGTCCTCAGACTGCGCGATCAGTGTGCTCCACGACGTCCTCCGCGTGTACGACCACCGCTTCCTCGACATGGACGACGCGCAACGCGCCCGGCTGCTCCAGGGCACCCGGCAGGTCCTGGGCGAGGGCCTGAGCGACTCCGCCCGCGCCGCCTTGCCCCTTGGGTACCGGCTGCGCGCGTTCTGCATCCTGCACGGCCTGGAGGATGAGCTTGAGCGCCTGATCCGTGACGAGGTCGAGGGCGTCAAAGTGGGCGCCGTCGTGGTGGGCGGCCGCGTGTACGCCCTCCATCCGTACCTGCGCGGCGTTCCCCGGCAGGACGCCGACATCACCGGCGAGGTGGGCGTGGAACACCGGCTCGACGCCGTCTCGTGGCAGGGCAGGAGGCTCCGCGTCCGCGGCCACGCGTGCATCGAACGCATCGAGGCGCGCGAGACCAAGGTCGAGGTGCTCCTCCGCGAACGCCGAACCCGGGTCGAGCACCGTTTCCCGGCCGACCCGTGCGAGGACGGCGGCTTCGAGGTGCAGGTCGACCTCGGCGCTTCCGCCGTCGGCCCCGGGCGCTGGGACCTGCACGTGACCGTGTCCGCCCTCGGTGTCACCCGTTCGGCCCGCTTCGGAACGGTCCGCGGCGACAAGCTCAAGACCGAGCCGCAGCGGCGGGGACTCGACTCGACCACCACGGCGAAGATCTACTTCACCAAGGGCGGTCACCTCGCCGTCCTGATCCGCAGGGGCAAGAAGCACCCCAGGCTCCGCGCCGGACTCCGCCGCGTCACACCCCGCCCGCTGGCACGCGTGATCGACAAACACCGCCGCTCCCTTCGTTGAACGCGGCGTCACACGAACGCGGTGAACGCAACGACACACGACCGCGGTGAAGCGGCGGCACATGAAAGCGGTGAACGCGGCGGTACACGAAAGCGGGGGCGCCCTGGCTGGGCGTCCCCGCTTCGGGTGAGGCGCTGGGTCAGTCGTTCAGCCAGCTCATCATCGGGCGCAGGGTGGCGCCCGTCTTCTCGATGGGGTGCTCGGCCAGTTCCTCGCGGTACTTGCCGAACTGCACCTGGCCGCCCTCGAACTCGGCGACGAGCTCCTTGGCGAACTGGCCGGACTGGATCTCACCGAGGATCTTCTTCATCTCGGCCTTGGTGCCGGCGGTGACCACGCGCGGGCCCCGGGTGTAGCCGCCGTACTCGGCGGTGTCGGACACCGACCAGTACATCTTGGAGATGCCGCCCTCGTACATGAGGTCGACGATCAGCTTCACCTCGTGCAGGCACTCGAAGTAGGCCACCTCGGGCTGGTAGCCGGCCTCGATGAGGGTCTCGAACCCGGCCTTGATCAGCTCGGAGAGCCCGCCGCACAGCACGGCCTGCTCGCCGAAGAGGTCGGTCTCGGTCTCCTCGGTGAAGGTGGTCTTGATGCCGCCCGCGCGCAGGCCGCCGATGGCCTTGGCGTACGACAGCACCAGCGGCCAGCCGTTGCCGGACGGGTCCTGCTCCACGGCCACGATGACCGGCACGCCGCGGCCCGCGGTGTACTGGCGGCGTACCAGGTGACCCGGGCCCTTCGGGGCGACCATGCAGACGTCCACGCCCGCCGGCGGCTCGATGAGGCCGTAGCGGATGTTGAGGCCGTGGCCGAAGAAGAGCGCGTCGCCCTCGACGAGGTTCGGCTTGATGTGCTCCTCGTAGATGCCGCGCTGCAGGTGGTCCGGGGTGAGGATCATGACGAGGTCGGCCTCCTCGACCGCCTCGGCGACCGTGAGCACCCGCAGGCCCTCGGCCTCGGCCTTCTCCCGGCTCTTGGAGCCCTCGGCCAGGCCGACCCGGACGTCCACGCCGGAGTCCCGCAGGGAGAGCGCGTGCGCGTGCCCCTGGCTGCCGTACCCGATCACGGCGACGTGCCGGCCCTGGATGATGCTCAGGTCGGCATCGTTGTCGTAGAACATCTCAGCCACTGTGGTGCTGCCTTTCGCTTTCGGTGATGGGTCGTACTTCAGGGGTCGTGCTCACGCGCTGCGCTCGATGGCGCGCAGCGAGCGGTCGGTGATGGAACGGGCGCCGCGGCCGATGGCCACCATGCCCGACTGGACCAGTTCCTTGATGCCGAACGGCTCCAGCACCCGGATGAAGGCCTCCAGCTTGTCGCGGTTGCCGGTGGCCTCGATGGTGACGGCGTCGGGGGCCACATCGACGACCTTGGCGCGGAACAGCTGGACGGTCTCCAGGACCTGCGAGCGGGTTTCGGCGTCGGCGCGCACCTTGACCAGGATCAGCTCGCGCTGCACCGACTGGGACGTGTCCAGCTCGACGATCTTGAGCACGTTCACCAGCTTGTTGAGCTGCTTGGTGACCTGCTCCAGCGGCAGCTCCTCGACGTTCACCACGATCGTCATCCGGGAGATCTCCGGGTGCTCGGTGGTGCCGACGGCGAGCGACTCGATGTTGAACCCGCGGCGGGAGAACAGGGCCGCCACCCGCGCCAGGATGCCGGGCTTGTTCTCCACCAGGACGGAGAGAGTGTGCATGCTCATCTCGGTCAGTCTCCGTTCTCGAAGTCGGGGGCCAGGTCCCGGGCGATCTTGATGTCGTCGTTGGTGGTGCCGGCGGCGACCATCGGCCAGACCATGGCGTCCTGGTGGACCACGAAGTCGATCACGACGGGGGCGTCGTTGATCTCCATCGCCTTGGCGATGGTGGCGTCGACGTCCTCCACGCGGTCACAGCGCAACCCCACGCAACCGTACGCGTCGGCCAGCTTCACGAAGTCGGGGATCCGCTTCGCATGGACGGCCTGGTCCTGGAGGTTGGTGTTGGAGTAACGCTCGTTGTAGAAGAGCGTCTGCCACTGCCGGACCATGCCGAGGTTGCCGTTGTTGATGATGGCGATCTTGACCGGGATGCCCTCGATCGCGCAGGTGGCCAGCTCCTGGTTGGTCATCTGGAAGCAGCCGTCGCCGTCGATCGCCCAGACCTGCGTGTCCGGCGCGCCGACCTTGGCGCCCATCGCGGCGGGGACCGCGTAGCCCATGGTGCCCGCGCCGCCGGAGTTGAGGAACGCGCCGGGCCGCTCGTACTTGATGAACTGTGCGGCCCACATCTGGTGCTGGCCGACACCCGCCACGTAGTAGGCCTCCGGCCCGACCATCTTGCCGATGCGCTCGATGACGTGCTGCGGCGACAGGGAGCCGTCATCGGGCTTGTCGTAGCCCAGCGGGTAGGTGTCGCGCCAGGCGTTGAGCTGGCGCCACCAGTCCTCGTAGTCGCCCTTGCGGCCGTTCTCGTGCTCGTTCTGCACCGCGACGATCAGGTCCGCGATGACCTCGCGGGCGTCGCCGACGATCGGGACGTCGGCGTGCCGGTTCTTGGAGATCTCGGCCGGGTCGATGTCGGCGTGCACGACCTTGGCGAACGGGGCGAAGCCGTCGAGCTTGCCGGTGACGCGGTCGTCGAAGCGCGCGCCCAGGGTGACCAGCAGGTCGGCCTTCTGCAGGGCGCCGACCGCGCCGACGCTGCCGTGCATGCCCGGCATGCCCATGTGCAGCCGGTGGCTGTCGGGCAGCGCGCCCTTGGCCATCAGGGTCGTGACGACGGGCGCGCCGGTCAGCTCGGCGAGGACCTTGAGCTCGGCCGAGGCGCCGGCCTTGATGACGCCGCCGCCCACGTACAACACCGGGCGCTCCGCCTCAACGATCAGCCGTGCCGCCTCGCGCACCTGCTTGGAGTGCGGCCGGGTGACGGGCCGGTAGCCCGGGAGCTGCATCTGCACCGGCCACTGGAAGCCGAACGTGGACTGCAGCGCGTCCTTGGAGATGTCGACCAGGACCGGGCCGGGGCGGCCGGTGGAGGCGATGTGGAACGCCTCGACGATCGTGCGGCCGATGTCCTCCGGCCGCGTGATCAGGAAGTTGTGCTTGGTGATCGGCATCGTGATGCCGGCGATGTCCGCCTCCTGGAAGGCGTCCGTGCCGATCGACGCGCTCGGCACCTGGCCGGTGATCGCCACCATGGGGACCGAGTCCATGTACGCGTCGGAGATCGGCGTGACCAGGTTGGTCGCACCCGGGCCGCTGGTGGCCATGCACACGCCGACCTTGCCGGTGACCATCGCGTAGCCCTGCGCGGCGTGCCCGGCGCCCTGCTCGTGCCGGACCAGGATGTGGCGCAGCTTCTTCGAGTCGAAGAGCGGGTCGTACGCCGGGAGGATCGCCCCTCCGGGGATGCCGAACACCGTATCGACGCCGACGTTCTCCAGGGCGCGGACCAGCGCCTGGGCTCCCGTCATCTGTTCGGTCGTCATGTTCCTGTTTCCTTGGGGAGAGTCGGGCGGAAGGGCTTTGCGGCCAACAAAAAACCCCCGCCGCCGGTTGGCGGTCGAGGGGCGCGCGCAGGTCGAAGTGCTTGATCAGCCTGCGCGCCGACCAAGTACTACGAGGATGATGGAACTGCTCTGCACGGAAGCCACTTTCGCCGACTTCCCGGCGTGGGTCAAATCCTTGGACATATTGTCTCGACATGTGAGACGCCGGGAAGTGCTGGGGACACTGAGGGGTGCTGGGGGGTGCTGGGAGGCCGGATCAGCCTGGTGAGAGCGCTGTTCCCTCCAGCGGCAGGGTGGTCCCTCCGGCCAGGTCCGGCGCGCCGAGATTGGTGCGGACCAGGGACTCGACGCGTCCGGCGGCCATGGGCCGTGCCACCAGGAAGCCTTGCCCCCTCGGGCAGTCCATTTCGCGCAGCAGCTCCAGTTGCTCGGGCCGTTCGATGCCCTCGGCGACCACGGTCAACCCGAGGTCGCGCCCGAGCCGCACGATCGTCCTGGTGAGCAGCGTGAGCGTCTCGTCGGAGCCCAGCCCGGCGACGAACGAAGGGTCGATCTTGATGATGTCGACCGGGAGCTGGCCGAGGTAGGCCAGCGAGGCATAGCCGGTGCCGAAGTCGTCGATCGCGAGGCGGACGCCCAGATCGCGCAACGCCGACAGCCGTTCCACGCTCTGCCCGGCGTCCTCGACCAGGACCTCCTCCTTCACCTCGACGGTGAGGGCCTGCGGCGGCAGCCCGGTCTCCTCCAGCGCGGCCGCCACCGACTCCACGAACCGCGGTGCGGCGATCTGGCGGGCGGTGAAGTTGACCGACAGCCCGACCTCCCAGGACTCGCGCCGCCAGCGCGCCACTTCGCGGCAGGCCTCGCGCAGCACCCAGTCCCCCAACGGGATCATCAGGCCGGACACCTCGGCGGGGCCGATGAACTCCTCCGGCGGTACGGCGTCGTTCCCCCGCCACCAGCGCACCAGGGCCTCCACGCCGGTGACCCTGGACGTGGCGAGCTCGACCACCGGCTGGAACTCGACGGTGAACTCCTCCTCGGCCAGCGCGCGCTGCAGGTCGCTGCCGAGCTCCAGGCGCCGTACGACGTCGGCGTGCATGTGAGGGGCGAAGACCTCGACCCGGCCGCCGCCCAGCTCCTTGGCGCGGGCCATCGCCAGGTCGCCATTGCGGATCAGCTCCGCGGCGCTCCGGCGCAGCCGTCGTCCCGCGTTCAGGGCCCGGTCCGCGTCGGCCGTGTCCGCCCCGTCCCGTTCGGCGGCCAGCTCTGTAACGGACCCACTGCCGGGCCCGCTGCCTGGCCCGCTGCCTGGCTCCTGGTCGACCACGAAGGCGATCCCGACGCTGGCGGTGAGCACGATGCCCTTGCTGCCAACGCGGTACGGCTCGACCGAGAGCACGCGCAGCAGCCGCTCGGCGAGCTCGACCGCTGTCTGTGTCTCGGCGGGGTCCTCCACGAGGACGGCGAACTCATCGCCACCCCAGCGGGCCACGGTGTCGTCGGCCTGGACCGTGGACCGCAGCCTGCGGGCCGCCTGCGCGAGCACCTGGTCGCCCGCCGCGTGCCCCGCGGAGTCGTTGACCGCGGTGAAGCCGTCCAGGTCGGCGAAGACCACGGCGACCGTGCCGCCGCACTCCTTCCGGGACAGCACCTCACGGGTGCGCTCCTCGAAGTAGGAGCGGTTGGGCAGACCCGTCAGGCCGTCGTGGAACGTCAGGTGGGTGACCTGGCGCTGCAGGGCTGCCTGCTCGCTCAGGTCGCGCGTGGTGACCAGCATCCGGCCCGGCGCCTCCCCCGTACCGCTGTAGCGGGAGATCGTCGACTCGGTCGGCAGCCAGGTCCCGTCCGCCGCGCGTACCCGGCAGGCCACCCGCAGCGTGTCGGGCACGGGGTCGTCGTCGGCCGCGGTCGTGCCCTCCTCGGCTTTGAGGAACTCGTCGAAGACATCCTGGACGTGCGGCAGGTCCTCGGGATGGATGATCTCGTGCAGCGGGCGGCCGAGCAGCTCGTCCGGGGCGTAGCGGTAGGTACGGAGCGCGCCGGCGCTGGCGTACTGCACGACGGCGTCGAGGTCACAGATCAGCACCGCGTCGTTGATGCTCTCCGAGAGGGCCCGGAAATGTTCCTCGCCGGTGTCCACGGCGCGGCGCAGGCCCTCGTTCTCGCGTACGAGCCCGGCCAGCCGGACGAGCAGCACAATGGTCGCCGACCCCGCGACCACCGAGACGACGGGCTCCAGCCCGTCCGTCCCGGCGAGGCCGCGGCCCGCGACGAAGAGGGTGGCCGCGGCCGCCACGGCGGCCGGCGCGATTCCAGGGCCGATCATCCGGCCGGGCTCGTCGGCCGGCTCGCGCGCCCTGCCCTCTTCTGGCCCGTTCCAGGGCACGAGGATGAGCAGCAGCAGGCCGCCCAGGCGGAGGATGTCGGCGGGATCATCGGCCACGGCGCCGCCCCGCAACCGGACGGTCAGGCTGACCACGTCCGCGGCGGCGAACGCGGCGAGCGCCACGTACCCCATCCAGGCCGAACGGCGGTGCCCGCGCGCGGCGCCGAGGACGAAGGACAACGCGCCGCACACCAGGACGACGTCGACCAGCGGGTAGAGCAGTTCGAGCAGGAACTCGGTAGGCGTCTCGCCGGACCGCCGGTAGAGGTCGCTGAAGAGCGTCACCCAGCCCAGCACGAAGAGAGCGCAGACGCACACGTACGTGTCGCCCGCGTACCGCAGCCAGATCCGGGCGTCGCGGGGCAGCCTGGTCGGCACGACCATGCCGATCACCAGGGCGATCACGGCGGCCAGGTAGAAGAGGTCGAAGACCGACGCCGACATCGCGCTACGGCCGGACGACGGCGAGATGGCCGAGCCGATCGAGCCGACGAGCCAGCAGGCCGCGGCGATCCCGTACCACCGCCAGGATGCGCGCCACTGGGTCTCCCCCTGGCCGCGTACCGGGGAGTCAGTGCCGTCCACCAGCGAATCCGCGGCGGCGGAGTCCGGCAGGAGCGCGCCGGGCAGGAAGTCCTCCGGCCCGGAGTCCTCCAGCGGATCGCCGTCCGGCTGGGCCGTGTTCAGCCGGCGGGCCGCGATCAGCAGCGAGCCCGTCGCCGCGGCGGCGGCCCCCACCTCGGCCCAGGCCGTGAAGGCCGATCCGCCCCACCCCAGCAGGGAGCCTATGGCGTAGAGCACGCCGATGATCGCGACAATGCCGATGGGCACCGCCGAGGAAGGCACGCGCCGGGACGTCCGCCGTGCTTCGCGGTCACGACCCCGCCCCACCGCCCTCCGAGCGTTCTCGCCGCTCATCGCGCCGTGTCCCTTCCTGCCTTGTGGGAGCGTTCTGCCCCCGCAGCCACTCCGCTGCTCCTATGGAATGTCTCGTTTCCGAGGTACCGCCCGGGAGCGAACCCCAGACACCCGAATAGCTCGCCCGGCCGCTCGGACAACGTTCCGTACGTAGTGGATCGTGCCCCACGCAGGTTGTGCGCCGGGGGAGCTTGGCGGGCACATCCGCTGCGCCGGTCATCGGTCAGCGACGTTGCTGCAGTGCGGGATCACCGTGATGCTCAATGTACGTTCCGTAGGTCACGGAGCGATTGAGGCTCAGCGTCCACCCGGCGACAAACATCGGCGCCGGCCCTCCGTACTGCGAAGTCTCGCCATGGATCGCCGCCTACGGGGTGACTTGTTCCTCGTCACATTCCGTAGGGCACGGTGCCGTCACGTCAAGGGAAGGTCGTTGTGCCGCGGGCGCCACTGTGCCTTGATTGCCCTATGCGCCGTACTTCCACTCTCGCGACCGTTGTGACCGTACTGCTCGTTCTGGGCGCTTGTAGTGGGGACAACGATGGTTCAGACACGTCCGGTGATGACTCGCCGACCGCCGCGGATTCGGTGCAGCCGTCGTCTTCGCCCACCGGCACAGCGCGCCCCGGCGAGCCGCGGGCCATCGTCAAGAACCGGGAGGTCACCTGGGGGCTGGCCTTCCTGCCCGGCGGAGACGCGCTGGTGACCGAACGGGAGTCCGCGAAGCTGCTCCGTGTCACCCCGAAGGGCCGGGTCACGGAGATCGGGAAGATCCCGGGCGTGGCGGCGGCCGGCGAGGGAGGGCTGATGGGAGTCGCGGTGTCCCCCGACTACGAGACCGACAAGTTCGTGTACGTCTACTTCACCGCGCGGTCCGACAACCGGATCGCGCGTTTCCCGCACGAGGACGGCATCGGCAAGCTGCAGATGCTCGTCACCGGCATCCCCAAGGGCGACAACCACAACGGCGGCCGCCTCGCCTTCGGACCGGACCAGATGTTGTACGCGTCGACCGGCGAGACCGGCCGGGAGAGGCTCTCCCAGGACAAGAAGTCCCTCGGCGGCAAGATCCTCCGCATGACGCCCACCGGCGACCCGGCCCCGGGCAACCCGTTCGGCACCCTCGTCTGGACCTACGGGCACCGCAACGTCCAGGGCCTCGCGTGGGATCCGCAGGGCCGCATGTTCGCCACCGAGTTCGGCCAGGACCGGTTCGACGAGATCAACCAGATCGTGAAGGGGCGCAACTACGGCTGGCCCGAGGTCGAGGGCATGGGCGGCGACGAGGTGCGTTTCAAGCGGCCGGTGCTGACATGGACACCGTCTGAGGCCTCCCCGTCCGGCCTCACCTACGCGCAGGGCTCCCTCTGGGCCGCCGCCCTCCGCGGCGAACGCCTCTGGCAGGTCCCGCTCTCCCGCAACGGCACCGCCGGACGCCCCATGGCCCACTTCAAGGAACGATTCGGCCGCATCCGCGAGGTCGTGCCGGCCCCGGACGGCAAGTCGCTGTGGCTGACCACCGACAACGGCGACGAGGATGGTGTGATCGTCGTACCCCTGACATGACGGAACGGGAACGCGCTCGCATCCGTATTACAGACAAAACGGAGGGCGGCCCCATGCGCAAACTTGCACTGATCCTGCTCCTACCCCTGGCAGCCTGCTCGTCCGGCAGCGAGGGCGGCGAGGGCACGGCGAGCACCCCGGCACCCCTGCCGAGTTCGCCCGGCTCCCTCGGCCAGCCCCGTGACCTGGCGACCGGCCTCACCGTGCCGTGGGCCGTCGCGTTCCTCCCGTCCGGCGACGCGCTGGTGACCGAACGCAACAGCGCCCGCGTCCTCCGGGTCACGCCCCAAGGCCAGAAGACTCCCATCGGCACGGTGCCCGGCGTCGAGGCACAGGGTGAGGGCGGTCTCATGGGCGTGGCCGTGTCGCCCACGTTCAACCAGGACCGCCTCGTCTACCTGCACTTCACCGCGTCGGATGACAACCGCGTGGTCCGCTTCCGCTACGACGGCAGGATGGGCCCGATCCAGCCCATCGTCACCGGCATCCCCAAGGGCGGCAACCACAACGGCGGCCGCATCGCGTTCGGCCCGGACAAGTTCCTCTACATCGCCACCGGCGAGGTCAACGAAACACAACTCGCCCAGGACAAGGACTCCCTGGGCGGCAAGATCCTCCGCGTCACCCCCGAGGGCAAGCCGGCCCCGGGCAACCCGTTCAACTCCCGCGTCTGGACCTACGGCCACCGCAACGTGCAGGGCCTCGCCTGGGACGACAAGGGCCGCATGTACGCCACCGAGTTCGGCCAGAACACCTACGACGAGATCAACCGCATCGAGAAGGGCAAGAACTACGGCTGGCCCGAAGTCGAGGGCGTCGGCGGAAAGCCCGAGTACACCGATCCCCTCCTGACCTGGACCACCGACGAGTCCTCCCCCTCCGGCCTGGCCTACGCGAAGGGCTCCCTCTGGGCCGCCGCCCTCCGCGGCGCCCGTCTGTGGCAGGTCCCCCTCACCGCCGACGGCAAGGCGGCCCGCCCGGTCCCCCACTTCGAGGACCGCTACGGCCGCATCCGCGCCGCCGTCCAAGCCCCCGACGGCGCCCTCTGGATCACCACCAGCAACAAGGACGGCCGAGGCGACCCTGACCAGGGCGACGACCGCATCCTCACCATCCCCCTGAACTGAGGCTCAGTCCCACCAGAAGCGCCAGTGCCCGGCGCCGACCAGCCCGGCCGCGTAGCGCTCGAAATAGGACGCGGCCAATTCCCGCGCGGTGAGGTCAGGATCCATGATCACCGGGACTCGGCGGTGTAGGGCCGAGTCCCGGTAGGGATCACGAGACGCCGAGTTTTTCGAGGATGAGCTCGCGGGCGCGGCCCGCGTCGGCCTGGCCCCGGCTCGCCTTCATGACGGCGCCGACGAGGGCGCCGGCGGCGGCGACCTTGCCGCCGCGGACCTTGTCGGCCACGGCGGCGTTGTCGGCGATGACCTGATCGATGATCGCGGCGAGGGCGCCGTCGTCGGAGACGACCTTGAGGCCGCGGGCGGCGACGACCTCGTCCGGCGTGCCCTCGCCCGCCAGGACGCCCTCGAAGACCTTGCGGGCCAGCTTGTCGTTGAGCTCGCCCGCGACGACCATGGCCTGGATGCGGGCGACCTGGTCAGGAGTGATCGGCAGGGCGGTCAGCTCGACGCCCTGCTCGGTGGCGCGGCGGGACAGCTCGTTCATCCACCACTTGCGGGCGGAGGCCGCGTCGGCGCCCGCCGCGATGGTGGCCTCGATCAGGTCGAGGGCACCGGCGTTGATGACGTCGCGCAGCTCCAGGTCGGAGAGGCCCCACTCCTGCTGGACCCGCTTGCGGCGGGCGGCGGGGAGCTCGGGCAGGGTCGCTCGGAGCTCCTCGACCCACTCGCGAGTCGGGGCCATGGGGACGAGGTCGGGCTCCGGGAAGTAGCGGTAGTCCTGCGCCTCTTCCTTGCTGCGGCCGCTGGTGGTGACGCCGGTGTCCTCGTGGAAGTGCCGGGTCTCCTGGATGACGCGCCGGCCGGCGTCGAGCACGGCGGCCTGGCGTTCGATCTCGGAGCGGACGGCGCGTTCGACGGAACGGAGCGAGTTGACGTTCTTGGTCTCGCTGCGGGTGCCCCACTCGGAGGCGCCGCGTGGCATCAGGGAGACGTTGACGTCGCAGCGCATGGAGCCCTCTTCCATGCGGACGTCGGAGACGCCGATGGAGCGGACCAGCTCGCGCAGCTCGGTGGCGTAGGCGCGGGCCACGAGCGGGGCCTTGTCGCCGGTGGCCGTGATGGGCTTGGTGACGATCTCCACGAGGGGGATGCCCGCGCGGTTGTAGTCGACCAGCGAGAAATCGGCGCCATGGATGCGGCCGGTGGCGCCGCCGACGTGCAGCGACTTGCCGGTGTCCTCCTCCATGTGGACGCGCTCGATCTCGATCCGGTACGTCTCGCCTTCGACCTCGACGTCCAGATGGCCGTCGATGCAGAGGGGCTCGTCGTACTGCGAGATCTGATAGTTCTTCGGCATGTCCGGATAGAAGTAGTTCTTCCGGGCGAACCGGCACCACTCGACGATCTCACAGTTGAACGCCAGGCCGATCTTGATGATGCCCTCGATGGCGGCGTGGTTGGTCACCGGCAGCGAGCCCGGCAGGCCAAGGCAGACCGGGCAGACCTGGGTGTTGGGCTCCGCGCCGAACGCGGTCGGGCAGCCGCAGAACATCTTCGAGGCGGTGCCCAGCTCGATGTGGGTCTCGATGCCCAGCACCGGCTCGTACCGGGTCAGCGCCTCTTCGTACTTGACGATGGTCGGCGTGGTCACTTGGCAGCCTCCGCGAGCTCGGGGGCCTTGGCCAGCAGCGGGCCACCCCAGCGGTCTTCCAGGGCCTTCTCGACGGCGGCGCCGACGCGGTAGACGCGGTCGTCGCCGAGGACGGGGGCCATGATCTGCAGGCCGACCGGCAGCCCGTCCTCGTCGGCCAGGCCGCACGGCACCGAGATGGCCGCGTTGCCAGAGAGGTTGGACGGGATCGTGCACAGGTCGGCGAGGTACATCGCCATCGGGTCGTCGGCGCGTTCACCGATCGGGAACGCGGTCGTCGGCGTGGTCGGCGAGACCAGCACGTCGACCTGCTCGAAGGCGTTGTCGAAGTCGCGCGCGATGAGCGTGCGGACCTGCTGCGCCTTGCCGTAGTACGCGTCGTAGTAGCCCGATGAGAGCGCGTAGGTGCCGAGCATGATGCGCCGTTTGACCTCGGGGCCGAAGCCCTGCGCCCGGGTCAGCGCCATGATCTCTTCGGCGCTGCGGGTGCCGTCGTCGGCGACGCGCAGGCCGTACCGCATCGCGTCGAAGCGCGCCAGGTTGGACGACGCCTCGGACGGGGCGATCAGGTAGTAGGCGGGCAGCGCGTAGGCGAACGACGGGCAGGACACCTCGACGACCTTGGCCCCCAGCGACTCCAGCAACTCGACCGTCTCGTTGAAACGGTTGAGCACACCCGCCTGGTAGCCCTCGCCGGCGAACTCCTTGACCACGCCGACGCGCAGGCCGTTGACATCGGCGCGCTTGGCGGCCTCGACGACCGGCGGGACGGGCCGGTCGATCGAGGTGGAGTCCATCACGTCGTGGCCGCTGAACGTCTCGTGCAGCAGCGCCGCGTCGAGCACGTTCCTGGCGAACGGGCCGGGCGTGTCGAGCGAGGAGGCGAACGCGATGATCCCGTAGCGGGAGGAACCGCCGTAGGTCGGCTTGGCCCCCACGATGCCGGTGACGGCCGCGGGCTGCCGGATCGAGCCGCCGGTGTCGGTGCCGGTGGACAGCGGCGCCTGGTACGCGGCGACCGCGGCCGACGAGCCGCCGGACGAACCGCCCGGCACACGGCTCAGGTCCCACGGGTTGCGGGTCACGCCGTACGCGCTGTTCTCCGTGGAGGAGCCCATCGCGAACTCGTCCATGTTGGTCTTGCCGAGGATCACCAGCCCGGCCTTGCGCAGCCGCGCGGTGAGGGTCGCGTCGTACGGAGGCCGCCAGCCTTCGAGGATCTTGGACCCCGCGGTGGTCGGCATGTCCGTCGTCGTGAAGACGTCCTTGTGCGCGATCGGGACACCCGCCAACGGGCCGAGCTCCTCGCCGCCCGCACGCCGCTCGTCCACCTGCCGCGCCTGCGTGAGCACGGTCTCCTCATCGACGTGCAGGAACGCGTGCAGCTCGCCGTCCACGGCGCGTACCCGGTCGAGGTGTGCCTGGGCGACCTCGACAGCGGAGGTCTCGCCGGAGGCGATCAGCGCGCCCAGCTCCGCGGCCGACTTCTTGATCAGACTCATCACGCCTCCTCGTCCAGAATCCGCGGGACCCGGAAGCGCTGCTCCTCAGCGGCCGGTGCGCCCGACAGGGCCTGCTCCGGCGTGAGGGACGGCCGGACCTCGTCGGCCCGGTAGACGTTGGTCAGCGGCAGGGCGTGCGAGGTCGGCGGGATCTCCTCCGCGGTTACCTCCTGCACCCGCGCGACCGCGGAAATGATCTGATCGAGCTGGGCCGCGAGGTGATCGAGCTCGTCCTCGCCGAGCGCCAGCCGGGACAGCCGGGCGAGGTGAGCCACCTCGTCACGGGTGATGGCCGACATGTGCAAACACCGTTTCTGGCGATCGATTGGATTGACGCCCATCCTATGGGCCGCACTGACCTCCGGCCGACCGCTTTACGAGGGGGACGATCTGTTTCATACCGGCACATGGGGAACGGAACTCCCGTACGTCCGAGGACGAACGAGAGGAGAGCGCCGTGACCATCGGTGGCAGCATCGCCCTGATCATCATTGGTGCGATCTTGACTTATGCCGTGAACTACGAGTTCAGCGGTGTCGACATCCGCGTGGTCGGCATCATCCTGATGCTCGGCGGTCTGATCGGCCTGATCATCGGCATAGCCCGCATCGCCTCCGCCCGCCGCCGGACCGTCGTACCCCCGCCGGCGATCCGCGAAGAGCGCTACTACGAAGACCCCGCCTACGAGGAGCCGCCCGCCCGCCGCCGCCGCTACTGACCCCCGAAGCCCCACCGCTACCGCCACGTCCAAGCCACCGGTGTCGGCTACGCCAAGCGCGCATCGCCTGCATGCACACCCGCTAAGCGCGCGATTTGAGTCGACCACCTGCATGCGCACCGCGAACGCGCTACCTGAGCCTGGAACGAGCCGAAGGCGAAGTTTCAGAGCGAAGATCGCGAAGCGATGTCGCGTTCGTCGCTTTCATGGTTCGGTCCCGAGCCGCCAGGCGAGGGTCTGAGGCCATGAGAGCCAGGAATACTGCCAGGAAAGCCATTGATACCGCGCAGCCATTCGGTGGCTTTGGCGGCGTCCATCGGACGGCCGAAGTGCCAGCCTTGGGCGGCGTCGCAGCCCATTTCGCGCAGGAGGCGGGCGGTGTGGGCGTCCTCGACCCCCTCGGCGACCGAACGGAGGCCGAGGGTGCGGACGAGGTCCACGATGGAGCGGACGATCACCGCGTCCTCGGCCGTGGCGGACAGGCGCTGCACGAACGAGGAGTCGATCTTGAGCTCCTCGACGGGAAGGCGCTTGAGCCGGACCAGTGACGAGTAGCCGGTGCCGAAGTCGTCCAGGCTGAGCGGGATGCCGAGCTCGGCGAGGGCGCCCACGGTCTCGGAGGCGTACGCGGTCTCGTTCATCAGGATCCGCTCGGTGATCTCCAGCTGGAGGGCGGCGGCGGGGAGGCCGTGTTCGAGCAGGCCCTCCTCGATGGTCTCGGCGAGGCCGGTGTCGAGCAGGTCGCGGCCGGAGGCGTTGACCGAGACCTGGACGGCCAGGTCTTCCTTCCACCAGGAGGCCGCCTGGGCGAGGGCGGCGTTCACGACGTAGTGGGTGATCGCCCGCATGAGGTACGTCTGCTCGGCGATCGGCAGGAAGTCGTCGGGTTCGAGCAGGCCCTGCTCGGGGTGACGCCAGCGGATCAGCGCCTCCATGCCGACCAGCTGGCCGTCGTGCAGGGAGATCTTGGGCTGGTAGTAGAGCTCCAGTTCGCCGCGGTCGATGGCCCCGCGCAGGTCGCCGAGCATGCCGAGGCGGGCGGGCGAGTTGCGGTCCTTGTCGGGCGAGTAGACCTCGACGCCGGTGCGGTTTTCCTTCGCGTTGTACATCGCGACGTCGGCGCGCTGGAGGAGCAGCTCGAAGTCGGGCGCGTGGTCGGGGAAGAGCGCGATCCCGACGCTGGCCTCCAGGTCGAACGAGAGCCCGTCGAGCCGGACGGGCTCGCTGAGGGCGGCGCGGAGGCGGGCCGCCACCTCGCGCGCGGCGGCCGCGTCACGGACGGTGGGCAGCAGCACGGCGAACTCGTCGCCGCCGAGTCTGGCCACCAGGTCACCGGGGCGCACGCTGTGGGTGAGGCGGTGCGCGACGAGCTGGAGCAGCCGGTCGCCGGTCGGGTGCCCCAGCGTGTCGTTGACCTCCTTGAACCTGTCGAGGTCGAGGAGGAAGAGGCCGGCCCGGCCGCCGACGGGATCGGCCTGCTGGCGGCGGCCCGCGCCGACCATCCCGCCGAGTCTGCGGGCCGTGGCGCCGCGTACTTCGCCGAGCGCCTCCTCCGTCCGTACGATCAGCATCTTGCGGTTGGGCAGCCCGGTGAGCCCGTCGTGCAGGGCCTGGTGCTCCCGGCGGACCGAGACCGACGCGTTCAGGTAGACCGCGATGAACGGCAGCACGATGAGCAGCAGGAACCAGGCCGACCGGTCCATCGCCACGACCATCAGCGGCGCTAGGCCGAGCAGCGCCAGGTGCACCAGGACCTGGTAGCCGAGGTCCCAGCGCAGCGCCTTGATCAGCGAGACCCGTTCGTGCAGGGCGACGGCCGCGCCGACGAGTGCGTCGTTGCACATGAAGTAGACCGCGCCTGCCAGCGCGATGGCGGGCAGGTCGGCGCCCTCGGGCACCCACGGGCCGGTGGGCACGCCGTGGATGCCGCAGGCAAGGAGGGCGAGCTGGGCGGCGGCCAGGCTGAGCGTGTACTGCGCCACGTTGAACGCGATGCGGTGGGGCGTGCGGCCGCGGAAGACCCCGCAGGTGATGACCGCGACCGCCTGCAGCACCGCCGCGATCGGCAGCCCGGCGTAGAGCAGCGCGGCGAACGAGAACGTGGTGGACGTGGTCGCCCCGTTGTTCTCGGTGGAGCCGGGCGTGATGATCGGCCGAAGCTCGCCGAACACGATGAAGGCGCCGAGGATCAGGATGACCGGCATGTGGACGAGGGCGTCCAGCTCGGTCGCGGTCAGCCGGGTGAGCGTGACGACGAACGCGCCCACGCCCAGCGAGATGACCGCGACGAAGAAGATCCACAGCGGTGAGCCCCTGCGCGGCATCGTGTTCCGCGTGTTGTTCGGGTCCTTCATCACATCCTCGGGGGGTACGGAGAGGTCACCCCTGGCCGGGGCCGGGGGTACGGAGTGGGCCCCGGCGGCCGGCCTCGGCCTCGGGGTCGTACTCCCGGCTGACACGGCCGGTGGGTCCGGAGGTCGGTCCGCGATGGGCGCCGGGGGCGCATTCGAGAACCGGGCGTCCCCTCGGCCGGCGCGGCCGGGGGGCAGGATTGTGCGTCCTCCTGGCCGCTGTGGCCCGGAGTCCGGGTCGGGCCCCGGGCCGCGTGGCCCGGGCATCCCCGGCTGATGTCACCGGGGTGTTGCCGCCGCTTTCCCGCCTGTTCACACCGCCGGAGGATCGGAGTGTGTGACCAGAGGGAGAGTACGACGTTTGCTCAACTTCGCGAAACCGATTGCGTACGTTCCGTTATGCCCAATCCGCACCCTAACGCCACCAGTGGGTAGTGGGACAGTACCCTTGAGTAACTTTCAGCTGGTCATCTGTGCAACGAACACGCGCCGTCATTCCTCCCCGCTCAGGGTTACGGCTTTGGCCGCATCTGGCCCGTCCGCCAGCAGAACGCGGAATCCGTCCTCATCCAGGACCGGAACGCCCAGCTTGATCGCTTTGTCGTATTTGGACCCGGGACTGTCGCCGACGACCACGAAGCCCGTCTTCTTGGAGACCGAGCCGGTGACCTTGCCGCCGAGATCCTGGATCGCCTCGGTCGCGGAGTCGCGGCTGAAGCTCTCCAGCGACCCGGTGACCACCACCGAGACGCCCTCCAGCGGCCTCGGGCCCGCGTCGGCGCCCTCGTCCTCCATCCGGACGCCGGCCCTGCGCCACTTGTCGACGATCTCGCGGTGCCAGTCGACCTCGAACCACGCCTTGATCGAGGCGGCGACGGCCGGGCCGATCCCGTCGACGGCGGCGAGCTCCTCCTCCGTCGCGTTCGCGATCCGGTCCATGGAGCGCATCTCGCGGGCCAGGTCCTGGGCGGCGGTGGGGCCGACGTGCCGGATCGACAGCGACACCAGCACCCGCGACAGCGGCTGCTGTTTGGCCTTTTCCAGCTCTTCGAAGAGCTTGTCGACGGTCTTCTTCGGCTCGCCGTCCTTGTTGGCGAAGAACGTGATGACCTTCTGCTCACCGGTCTTCGGGTCGATCTTGGGCAGGCCGGTGCGCATCTCGCGGACCACCGTCCGGATCGGCAGCAGTTGCTCGACGGTCAAATGGAAGAGGTCGCCCTCGTTCTTGACCGGCGGGTCGCTGGGCTCCAGGGGCTGGGTCAGCGCCGTCGCGGCGACGTAGCCCAGTGCCTCGATGTCGAGGGCCTTTCGGCCGGCAAGGAAGTAGAGCCGTTCACGGAGTTGTGCCGGGCAGAACTGCGCGTTGGGGCAGCGGATGTCGGCGTCGCCCTCCTTCTCGTACGCGAGCTCGGTGTCGCACGCGGGGCACCGCGTGGGCATCTGGAACTCGCGCTCGCTCCCGTCACGCAGCCCGGTCACCGGCGCGACGATCTCGGGGATCACGTCACCGGCCTTGCGGAGCACGACGGTGTCGCCGATCAGCACGCCCTTGCGCTTGACCTCGCTCGCGTTGTGGAGAGTGGCGTAGGCGACCGTGGAACGCGCGACCGTGACCGGCTCCATCACGCCGTAGGGAGTGACCCTGCCGGTGCGGCCCACTCCTACCTTGATGTCGAGGAGCTTGGTGTTGACCTCTTCCGGCGGGTATTTCCAGGCGATCGCCCAGCGCGGCGCCCGCGAGGTCGAACCCAGCCTCCGCTGCAGCGCGAACTGGTCGACCTTGACGACCACGCCGTCGATCTCGTAACCGGGCTCGTGCCGGTGCTCGCCGTAGTAGCCGATGTATTCGCGAACCGCGTCGAGACCGCCGACGACCTTGTAAAAGTCGCTGACGGGCAGCCCCCAGCCGCGCATCAGCTCGTACGCCTCGGACTGGCTCTCGGGCCGGTCACCGCCCCCCGTCCACGCGCCGAAGCCGTGCACGAGCATGCGCAGCGGGCGCTGGGCCGTGACCCGCGGGTCCTTTTGCCGCAGCGATCCCGCCGCCGCGTTGCGCGGGTTGGCGAACGGCTCCTTGCCCGCCTCCGCCTGGACGGCGTTGACCTGCTCGAAGCCCTCCTCAGGCAGGTAGACCTCGCCGCGCACCTCCAGCGTCTCCGGCCAGCCCGAGCCCACCAGCTGCGTCGGGATGTCGTCGATGGTGCGCACGTTGTTGGTGACGTCCTCACCCGTGCGCCCGTCGCCGCGGGTGATGCCGCGCACCAGCCGCCCATGCTCGTAGACGAGCGCGATGGCCAGACCGTCGATCTTGAGCTCGCACAGGTAACCGGCGACCTCGCCGACCTCCTTGACCACCCGCTCGTCCCACGCGAGGAGCTCGTCGGCGGACATCGCGTTGTCGAGGCTCTGCATGCGCTCCAGATGCGCGACGGTCGCGAAGTCGGTGACGATGGGCGCGCCGACCCGCTGCGTCGGGGAGTCGGGCGTGACCAGCTCCGGGTGGGCGGCCTCGAGCTCCTGCAGCTCGCGCAACCGCCGGTCGTACTCGGCGTCGGTCCACGTGGGGTTGTCGAGCACGTAGTAGCGGTAGTTGGCCTCGTCGATCTCCTGGCTCAGCCGCGCGTGCCGCTGCGCCGCCTCGGTCGGAACACCCTCGATGCTCATGACCTCATTCTGTCGTGCGGGACTGACATTCCAACCGGCACGGCACGCACATTCTGACCAGCGAGAAAGACCCGTCAGCCGAGTCAGGCGTCGGGCGCCTCGTGCAACGTGCGGGCGGTCTCCTGGCAACGCTTGAGGGCGGCCCGCACGTACGAGGGCGACGCACCCGCCAGGCCGCAGGACGGCGTGATGACCACCTGCTCGCCCAGCTGCGCGATCGGGAAGCCAAACCGCCGCCACAGCTCCCGTACGGGAGTGGCAGTCGCCTGGAGACGCGGCAGCGCGACGTCCGTGCCCGGCAGCACACCGAGCAGCAGGCCGACCCCTGCGTCGATCGTCTCCCCCACCGCGTCGTCGTCCCGCTTCGGTATCAGGACGAGGTCAGTCGAGATCGCCTTGGCTCCGGCGCCGCGCAGCAGCCCGTACGGCACGTTCGGCGCGCAGCAATGCACGATCGGGAACGCCCCCGAGGCCTCGATGACCTGCCGGAGCCCCACCTCGGCGATCGGCACCTCGATCGCCCGCAGCCGCGAGAACCCGCTCGCGCTCGGCACGGTCCCGGCCAGCGCCGCCGGAAGCCCCGGCTCGTCGATCTGCAGCAGGATCTCGGCGTGCGGCAGCCGTCGCCGCACGTCCGCGACATGCCCGGCCACGCCCTCGGCGAGAGACTCGGTCAGATCGCGCACCGCACCCGGGTCCTTGAGCGCCCGGTCGCCGCTCCTGAGCTCGATCCCGGCGGCGAGCGTCCACGGCCCGCACACCTGGATCTTGAACGGCCCGTCGTGACCGCCCGCCAGCTCCTCCACCACGTCCAGGTCCCGGACGAGATGGTCGTGGGAACGGCGGGTGTCAAGCCCCGGCCGGTCGGAGAACCGCCAGCCGGACGGCTCCACGTGCACGGCGAGATCGACCAGCAGTCCCGCCGTACGGCCGATCATGTCGGCGCCGGGCCCGCGTTCGGGAAGCTCCGGCAGGTGCGGCAGCCCGGGCAGCTCACCCAGCACGACCCGCAATGCCTCGGCAGAATCGGTGCCGGGGTACGACCCGACACCGGTAGCGGTGCCCGCCTCCCAGGGAAAGTCCACGTGACAACCCTATGGGCTGGCCGGGGCCGCGGACCCCATGGGCTAGGCCGGGACGCGGACGGTTTCTGCGATGGTGGCCGAGCCTAGGACGCGGTCGTCCTCGTACAGGACCGCTGCCTGACCGGCCGCCACGCCACGGGCGGGCCGGGCAAGGCGGATGATCAGCCGGTCGCCGTCCGGCTCCGCCACGCAGTCGTAGACCTCGCCGTGCGCACGCAACTGGACCTGGCAGCCGAACGGGCCCGCCGGGACCTCCGCAAGCCACACCGGACGCTCAGTAGTGATGTCGGTCACATCGAGGGCCTCGCGCGGGCCGACCGTGACGGTGTTGGTGACCGGCGAGATGTCCAGGACGTACCGCGGCTTGCCGTCGGCGGCCGGGGTGCCCAGCCGCAGACCCTTGCGCTGGCCGACGGTGTAACCGTAGGAGCCCTCGTGCTCGCCCACCTGGTTGCCGTCGACGTCCACGATCGGGCCGGGGGCGGCACCGAGGCGTTCAGCCAGGAAACCCTTGGTGTCGCCATCGGCAATGAAGCAGATGTCGTGGCTGTCGGGCTTGTCGGCGACCTGCAGCCCGCGCCGTTCCGCCTCGGCCCGGATGTCGGCCTTCGTGGTGTCGCCGAGCGGGAACATCGCGTGGGCGAGCTGCTCAGTCGTACAGACGGCCAGCACGTACGACTGGTCCTTGCCGTCGTCCACCCCGCGCCGCAGAACACCGTCCGCCAAGCGCGCGTAATGCCCGGTGCAGACCGCGTCGAAGCCGAGCGCCAGCGCCTTGTCCAGCAGCGCCTCGAACTTGATCTTCTCGTTGCAGCGCAGGCAGGGATTGGGCGTCCGGCCCGCCGCGTACTCGGACACGAAGTCCTCGACCACGTCGTGGTGGAACCGTTCGGCCAGATCCCAGACATAGAACGGGATGCCGATCACATCGGCGGCGCGGCGGGCATCCCGGGAGTCCTCCAGGGTGCAGCACCCGCGGGCGCCGGTGCGGTACGACTGGGGGTTGCTGGACAGGGCCATGTGCACGCCGGTGACGTCGTGGCCGGCCTCGGCGGCCCGGGCGGCGGCCACTGCTGAGTCAACGCCGCCCGACATGGCGGCAAGTACGCGGAGAGTCATAACTTCTCCAGGGTAAGCGGCGTGGGCGGGAGGACATGAATTCCGCGTACGATGATGCCCGCCATGGGAATCTTTCGCCGTCCCCGCGACACGTCAGCCGCGACACCGCTTCCCGCGATCATCGACTTCTGGGAGTGGTGGGCGCAGGCCCGTCCCTCGATCGAGGACGCCCTCGGTGACGGGCTGTCGACCGAGCTGGTCGAGGAGCTCTCCCGCCGGGTGAGCAAGATCCATCCGGAGTTGCAGTGGGAGATCGGGGGGTCCGAGGAGGACGGCCCGTCCCTCACGGTGACGAGCGGTGGTGATCCGGAGCTGCGCGGGCTGTCCGAACGCTGGTACCGCGCCGCGCCCGTGGGCACCAGCTGGCGGTTCCACCCGGCGCGCCAGGCCGATCACGAGATGCTCAACCAGCAGCTCCTGCTCGGCGACCACGAGTTCGATCTCGAGTATGTGCGGTTCGGGATGCGCGCCGACCAGCTCCGCGGCCGGGTCGACATCGTCGCCTACCACCCCGACTTCCTGTTCGTCGCCGAGGAGCAGCAGGTCCAGGTCGCGCTGCACGTCCTGGACTGGTCGCTCGGCGAGGACGACGTGGCCCGCTGGATCGGCGAGGTCCGCATCGCCACCGAGGCGCCGATGGACGCGCTGCCGCCCGCGATGTTGCCCGTCGTCGTCGAGCAGGTCACCGAGGACTTCCGCGAGCCGGCCTGGCTCACCGGCGAGGGCCGCACTCCGCGCGGGCACCCCTCCCAGCTGCGGGCCAAGTTCCCGCTGCACCGCCAGGACTACCCGCTGTGCGACCAGCATGTGGCGATCTCGGTGCCGTACGCCAACAGCAACCCGGACCGGCTGCCGGTCGACCCCTCGGCGGGGGCGCTGCGCAAGTTCGAGAAGAAGCTGGCCGGCCTCGGCGACCGCGCGGTGCTGGCCGTCCGGGAGACCGGCGACGGCCTGCGGGTGTTCCACCTATACGCCGACCCGGACTCGGGCGTGATCGCCGAGCTCGACCAGCTCGCCGCGAGCTGGGCCGAGGGCAAGGCCAAGGTCGCCTCCACCCCCGATCCCGGCTGGCGAAGCCTGGGCCCGTTCCAGCCCTGACCACGCGCGAAGGGGCACCACCGAACCCGGCCCGGCCTCAGCGGCTCTTCGGCGGCGGCCTCAGCGGCTCTCTGGCGGCGGCATCGGCGGCAGCTGGACGGTGAACGTCGAACCCGCGCCCGTGGTGCTCTCGGCACTGAGAGTGCCGCCATGGGCCGCGACGATGCCCTTGGCGATCGAGAGGCCGAGGCCGCGCCCGCCGGTCCTGCGGCCACGCGCGGCGTCCGCCCGCCAGAACCGGTCGAACACGTTGCGCAAGTCCTCGGCTTCGATGCCGTGCCCCGTGTCGGCGACCGAGATCAGCACGCCGTCGTCGTCCGCCGGCCAGGCCCGTGCGGACATCGGGGTTCGTGGCCATCGCGATGCCATGAACCAATGGCAATCATGTGGTAACTCTGTGGCATGGTCCCGGTCATGAGCGGCGAATCCTCCCTGGTCGAGCGGCAGTTCGGGCATCGTGCCCGGCTGGCGTTGACGCCCGCTCAGATCGAGATCCTGGACGGTCAGGGGCATGCGGCGCGGGCGTTGTGGAATCTGCTGCATAACTGGTGGCTAATGACCCCCAAGTGCCGCCGGTCGTTGGCGGCGGCCGACGCAACGATCCGGGAGGCCCGCAAAGAGATCGATTGGCTGGGTGTGCTGCCCGCCCAGGCCGCGCAGGCGGTGTTGAAGACCTATCACCGGGCATGGGTGAGCTGCTGGGAGGGCCGGGCCGAGGCCCCAGTGTTCAAGCGCCGGTTCCGCACGGTCATGAGCGTGGACATCCCACAGGGCCGGGACCTGCATGTGGTGCGGGTGCATCGTCGTTGGGGCATGGTGAACATCCCCAAACTCGGGCGGGTCCGGTTCCGGTGGACCCGGGACCTGCCGGTCGGCAAGCACACCAAGCACAACCGGATCACCGGGGCACGGGTGGTCAAGGACACGCTGGGGTGGCATATCGCGTTCCGGGTCGAGACCATGGCACCGGCGCCGGCCCCGCACACGGGGCCGCAGGTCGGGATCGACGCCGGGGTGAACATCCCTCTGGCCCTGTCGGACGGCAACCATCAAGACCACGGCCGTCCGCCGCGTCTTGCGGACGGGACAGCCGATCGGGACAAGTGGCTCAACCCGAAAGAGAAAGCGCGGCTGCTGGCCCTGGAGCATCGGGCCGCGCACCGCAAGAGTTTCCGCGGATCCGGCGAGCGCACGTCGCGCCGGTTGCAGCGGACGTACGACCAGATCGCCCGGCTCCGCGCGACAGCCAAGCGCCGCGCCATCGACTGGCAGCACAAGACCACCACGACCCTCGCCCGCCAATACGGCACGATCGTGGTGGAGAAGCTCGACATCTGCAGCATGGTCACATCCGCACGCGGCACGATCGACAACCCTGGGACCAACGTGGCGCAGAAGGCCGGCCTGAACCGGTCCATCAGCCAGGAGGCATGGGGCCGCACGGTCACGATGCTGGCCTACAAAACGGCCCGGTACGGCGGCGCCTTGCACAAGGTCCCCGCACGGGGCACGTCCCAGGCCTGCCATGTGTGCCACACCACCACCCCGAAGTCCCGGGAGGATCAGGCCAGGTTCGTGTGCAAGAACACCCGGTGCGGGTGGTCGGGCAACGCAGACCGCAACGCAGCATGCAACGTGCTGTGGCTGT
Organism: Actinomadura sp. 6N118; assembly: GCF_044326415.1. NCBI lineage: Bacteria > Bacillati > Actinomycetota > Actinomycetes > Streptosporangiales > Thermomonosporaceae > Actinomadura > Actinomadura sp. 6N118. The sequence goes on from NZ_JBIRAZ010000020.1 coordinate 52,110, forward strand.
ATCGGACGGACCACGGCTCGTCCCGGTTGCTGGAAGAGCAGTCGTCAGACGCGCACCACGTGGCGTCAAACCTGCCACCGCAAGGTAGGCAGGAATCTCCCCCTTCAGGGGGAGAGAGCTTCAAGTCCACCACAGCCACATTCCCGCCCGTCCTGGACCCGCCCGCGCCCGGCTGGCCGTGGCACCAGGGCGGCAAGCGGCAGGGCTGAGCCCGCTGCGCCGCCAGCTCCTGGGCGACGGGGACGGCCACCTACTTCGGGATCTCGCGGGAACAGGGCGGCGTGTGGGACGAGGAGATCCCGCTGCGCTCCGAGCTCAAGTCCCGCGGGCTGCTCGACCAGAGCCGCCATTTCCTGCGTCAGACCAGCCGCGCAGGCCCCTCCGTCCACCGGGCCCGCGGCTCCACCCTTATGAGCCCCATCGGTACTGCACGGGCCTTTACGGGGCGTTCAGGTGAGGCCGGCGCGGCGGGCTCGTTCGACGGCGGGGCCGATCGCCTCGGCCAGGGCGGTGACGTCGGCGTCGGTCGAGGTGTGGCCGAGCGTGAAGCGGAGTGACCCGCGGGCACGGGCTGGGTCTGCGCCCATGGCGAGCAGCACGTGGCTCGGCTGGGCGACCCCGGCCGAGCAGGCCGAGCCGGTGGAGCACCCGATGCCGCGTGCGTCCAGCAGCATGAGGAGCGCGTCGCCCTCGCAGCCGGGGAACGAGAAGTGCGCGTTGCCGGGCAGCCGTTCATCGGGATCGCCGTTCAGGATGGCGTCGGGCACCGCCGTGCGGACCTCGCGGATCAGGCGGTCGCGCAGGGCGGCCATGCGCTGGGCCTGCCCGTCCAGCTGGGCGGCCGTGACCTGAACCGCGGCCGCGAGCCCGGCGATGGCGGGGGTGTCGAGCGTTCCGGAGCGTACGTCGCGTTCCTGGCCGCCGCCGTGCAGGACGGGGACCGGGTCCACGCCCTTGGCCAGCAGCAGAGCACCGACGCCGAGCGGGCCGCCGAGCTTGTGGCCGCTGAGGGTGAGGGCATGTACGCCACTGCCCGCGAAGCCGACCGGCAGCTGGGCGGCGGCCTGCACAGCGTCGGTGTGGAAGGGGATGTCGTGCTCGCGGGCGATCGCCGCCAGCTCGGAGACGGGCTGGATGGTGCCGACCTCGTTGTTGGCCCACATGACCGTGACGAGCGCCACATCGTCGGGATTCGTGCGGATCGCCTCGCGCAGCGTCTCCGGTTGGACCCGGCCGAGCTCGTCGCAGGACAGCCAGTCGATCTTGGCACCCTCGTGGTCGGCCAGCCACTGGACGGCGTCCAGCACCGCGTGGTGCTCGATGGCTGCGGCCAGCACGCGGGTGCGGGAGGGATCGGCGGCGCGGCGGGCCCAGAAGATGCCCTTGACCGCGAGATTGTCGGCCTCGGTGCCGCCGGAGGTGAAGATCACCTCGCTCGGCCGGGCGTCGAAGGCCTCGCCGATGATCTCGCGGGACTCCTCCACCACCCGGCGGGCCCGGCGGCCCACCGCGTGCAGTGAGGACGGGTTGCCCAGCTCACCCAGCTCCACCGTCATCGCGGCGATGGCCTCGGGACGCATGGGTGTCGTCGCCGCATGGTCGAGGTAGGTCACCACACGCCCAACACTATCCGCGCCGGGGCCTGTTGCTTGCGCCCCGGTGCCGGGCGTCACATTACGGTCGGTTGTAACTGTACCGTCCGGTCGGTACAGTAGAGGGGCCATGAAGAAAGACGCCCTCCTCGACGCCGCCGAGGCCGTGCTCAGCGAGCACGGCACGCAGGCCCTCACGCTCACCGCGGTCGCGGACCGCGCGGGCGTGAGCAAGGGTGGGCTGCTCTATCACTTCTCCAGCAAGGAAGCCCTGGTCAAGGCACTGGTGACACGGGTCATCGAGGAGTTCGACGACCTGATCGCCGAGCTGGACGACGGCTCGCCGGGTTCGTACAGCCGGGCCTACGTCGAGGCGACGTTCACGGTGTTCACGGGCGGCGCCCGGACCTACCGACGATGGTCGGCCATCACGGCCGCCGCCACCGACCCGGAGCTGGCCGAGCCGCTCAATGAGGCGATGGCGCGCTGGCACGGCCGCGATCCCGCAGAGGATCGCGACCCCGTCGCCGGCATGATCGTCCGGCTGGCGGCCGAGGGCCTCTGGGAAGTGATGAGCCACAGTCCCGAGGTGTACGGCGAGGCCGAGCTCGCAGCGTTGAGAGAGCGGCTGCTGGCCCTGCTCGAACGCTGACCCGGGACCGGGCGGGTCGTCCCCCGTGTGGGTCGCCCGCCCGCCCCGTTCATGACGCCCCATCCTGATCGACCCTCTCTGATCGACCCTGCCGTGCACGGCCGTCCTCGCGGCCCCTGCGCACGGCTTCCTTCACTGCGTTCGGGGCCGCGCTGTGCGCGCACGCGCCCCACCGAGAAATGAAAGAGGTGAACCATGCTGTTCCGCGCTCGCCTTGGAACGTTCCTGACGTTCGCGCTGGCGGGGCTGCTCACCGGTGTGTGGGTGGCCCGGATGCCCGCTCTGGCAGCCAAGTTCGGCACCAGCGAGAGCGAGATCGGCATAGTGGTCCTCATCTGGGGGCTCGGCGCCATCGTGGCGATGCAGGGACTGCGCGCTGTCATCGCGCGGGCGGGCAGTCGTTCCGTGCTGCGGGTCGCCCTCCCGCTGACCGCCGCCTCGTACGTCTTCGTCGCGCTCGCGCCCACCTACTGGGCGCTGCTGATGGCCGTCGCGCTGTTCGGCATGACGTTCGGCATCACCGACATCGCGATGAACGCGCAGGGCACCGTCGTCGAGCAGGCCCACCGCCGTCCGATCATGAGCGGCATGCACGCCGGCTGGTGTGTCGGCGCCATGAGCGGCGGGCTCTTCGGCGTCGCGACCGCCGCCGCCGGGCTCGGCTTCACGGCGACCGTCCTTGTCGCCGCGATCGTCGCGCTGCCGGTCGCGCTCGCGCTGGGCCACACCTACCTGGCCGACCCGCCCGCGGCCGTCGCCGCCGACGGCCGCCGTCGCACCCGGATGCCCGGCGCGGTCTACCTGATCGGTGTGCTCGCGTTCATCGCGTTCATGGCCGAGGGCTCGATCGCCGACTGGAGCGGCCTGCTGCTGCACGACGAGCTCGGCGCCACCCAGGCGGTGGCGGCGCTCGGCTACCCGATCTTCGAGTTCGCCATGCTGATCGGCAGGCTGACCGGCGACCGGCTGCGCACCCAGCTCGGCACCCGGCGGCTGCTGATCGCCTCCGGAATCGGCACCGCGCTCGGCATGACCGTCGTCGTGCTGGCCCCGTCCGCGCCGTTCGCCCTCGCCGGGTTCTTCCTCACCGGGCTGGTGGTCTGCACGGTCGTCCCGACCACGATCTCGCTGGCCGGCACCGCCGCGCCCGGGCAGTCCGCCGCCGCGGTCGCCCAGGTCGGGGCGATGGGGTACGGCGGCCTGCTGCTCGGCCCGGTCGTGGTCGGCTTCCTCGCGGACGCCACCTCGCTCCGGCTCGGCGTCGGCATCGTGGTCGTGCTCGCCCTGTTGATCGCATTCGGGGCGCGCTTCGTCCCGCTCGGACCGGGCGACGTCGCGGTCGCCGGTGGCACCACCGGGCACGCCGCCGACGCGCTCGACGCCGTGGGCGAGACCGCCGCCGCCCGTGTCGGCAGCGACCGCGAACCCGTCGCGGCCTGACCCGAATACCGGTCCCTCCGGTATAAACCCCTTGGGGCTTTGGCGGCGAGGGGTGTCGGATGGGCGCGTGGCAGGTTCCGGGGTACAGCGAGGTTCGGGTCCTCGGGGAGGGCGCGCAGGGGCGCGTCGTGCTCGCACGGCACGACGCGTCCGGCGCGCCCGCCGCGATCAAATACCTGTCAGAACGGCTGTGCGAGGACGCGCGGTTCCGGGAGCGGTTCCGGGGTGAGGCCGACCTGCTGCGCCGCGTACGGAACCCGTACATCGCCCAGATGTGGGGCCTGGTGGAGGCACCCGAAGGCGCGGCCATCGTCATGGAGGCCGTGGACGGCGCGTCGCTCAAGGAGGTCCTCGCACGGCAGGGAGCCCTGGCCCCCGAGGCGTCCCTGACCGTCCTCAAGGGATCGCTGCTGGGCTTGGCGGCCGCGCACGAGGTGGGCGTCGTGCACCGCGACTACAAGCCGGCGAACGTGATCGTACGCGGGGACGGGCTGAGCAAGCTCATCGACTTCGGCATCGCGGTGGATGCAGGCGAGGCCGGCCGTTCGGGCACCCCGGTCTACATGGCGCCCGAACAGTGGCGTGCCGAGCCCGCCTCCCCCGCCACGGACGTCTACGCGGCGACGTGCGTCTTCTTCGAGTGCGTGACCGGCCGGCGGCCGTTCACCGCTGAGCACCAGCGGGCGCTCATGAACCTGCACCTGACCGGGGAGATCCCGGTGGAGGCGGTGCCGGAGCCGCTGCGCCCGCTGGTCGCCCGCGGCCTGGCCAAGGACCCGTGGGGACGGCCCGCGGGAGCCGCCGCGTTCGTGTCCGAGCTGGAGAGCGCCGCGTCCGCCAGGTACGGGCCGGACTGGGAGGGACGCGGCGTGCGCGCCCTCGCCGGAGCCGCCGCCGCGCTCGCCATGATCTTCCCGCTCGCCGCCCTCGGGATGGCCCCCGCCGGATCGGGCGCGGCCGGGGCTGCCGGGGCTGCCGGGGCAAGCGGAGCCGCCGGGACCGCCGGAGCCGGCACGGCCGGCAGCGGCACGGTCGGTGCCGCCGGAGCCGCGGGCGGCAAGGGCGTCCTGGGCGTCGTCGGGGCCAAAGGCGCGACCGCCATCGCCGGAGCGCTCGTCGTCACCGGTGTGGCAGGTGGAGCGGGGTACTACGCGGCCACCGGGGACGACAAGCCACGCCCGGCTCCCACGCCGTCGCTGAGCTTCGCGCTCGCGGCCCACCAGACGTCCCTCGGCAACCCGCCCCTCCAGGGCACCGGCCAGATCGTCCAGGTCAAGGGCGGCTCGAACGCGGCGCTCGTCAAACGGATCAACGACGCGCTGCTGGCGCCGGTGAACACCCGGGAGGCCGAGTACCGCAGGGCCATGACCACGTTCAAGTCCACCGCGTCGACCGCGTCCGTCAAGGCGGCCGTCCGGCTGGGCGGCCCCCGCTACGTCTCGGTCCGCTACGACGTCGAGCTCCGTTCCAAGGAGATCACGCACGCCAGCTGGAACCGGGCCCGCACCGTCACCGTGGATCTCAAGACCGGCGTCGCGTTCAAGAACGCGGCGGAGATGGTCACGCCGGCGGGCCTCACCAAGACCGGCATCGACGGCTTCTCTGACCTGGTGCAGAGGGCCGGCCGGGGCCCGACCTGCCTGCCGGCCATGCGTTACGCCGCAGCCGACCTCAAGAACGAAGCAGTGATCTTCGCGCTGTGGCCGAAGGAACTCGAGGTCATCGTGGACGCCCCCATCACCACCGCTTCCCGGGAGATGGCCTGCGGCCAGAACTCGGTCAAGATCCCGTACGACCGGCTCACCACGTTCCTCAAGCCCGAGGTGCTGGCCGCCATCCCGTACAAGCCGGCCCCCGCCCCCACCCGCTCCTGACGCGCCGGGCCCCGGAAGCGAGACGCCCCGCCGCCCGCGGGTGCGGGTGGCGGGGCGTCCGGAGTCGATCGGCGGCGCCTACTTGCGCTTGTTGATCTCCTCGGTGAGCTGCGGGGCGACCTGGAAGAGGTCGCCCACGACGCCGTAGTCCACGAGCTCGAAGATCGGAGCCTCGGAGTCCTTGTTGATCGCGATGATCGTCTTCGAGGTCTGCATGCCGGCCCGGTGCTGGATGGCCCCGGAGATGCCGACCGCGATGTAGAGCTGCGGCGACACCGTCTTGCCGGTCTGGCCGACCTGGAAGGAGTGCGGGTACCAGCCGGCGTCGGTCGCGGCGCGGGACGCACCCACCGCCGCGCCGAGCGAGTCGGCCAGACCCTCGATGATCTTGAAGTTCTCCGCACCGCCGACACCGCGGCCACCGGAGACGACGATCGCCGCCTCGGTGAGGTCGGGGCGCTCGCCCTTCTCCTGGACGACCCTCTCGGTGATCTTGGCGGCCTTGTCGGCGTCCGACAGGGTCACCGACACCGCCTCCTCCGCACCGGCGGCCGGGGCGGCCTCGGGCGCGATGGAGTTGGGGCGGACGGCCACGATCGGCGTACCGGTCTTGACCTTGGCGTGCGCGATGATGCCGCCACCGAAGATCGAGTGCTCGGCGACGGCACCCTCGGCGATGTCCACCACGTCGGTCAGCACACCGGAACCGGTCTTCACCGCGAGGCGCCCGGCCACCTCCTTGCCCTCGGCCGTCGCGGAGACGAGCACCGCGGCCGGGGACTTGTCGGCGACCAGCTGGGCCAGCAGGGCGGCCTTCGGGGCCACCACGTACGAGGTCAGCTCCTCGTCGGCGGCCACATAGATCTTGGCGGCGCCGTACTCGGCCAGCTTGTCCTTGGCGCCCTCGGCACCCGGGCCGATCCATACCGCGGCGGGCTCGCCCAGCCGGCGCGCGGCCGTGAGCAGCTCGAGCGCGACCTTCTTGACTTCGCCGTCGACGTGGTCGACGAGGACGAGAATCTCAGCCATTTGTTCCTAATCCCCTTCCTCGCTCAGACGAACTTCTTCGACGCGAGGAACTCGGCGATCTTCGCGCCGCCGTCGCCCTCGTCGGTGACGATCTGGCCCTGGGCCCGGGGCGGGGCCTCGGCGAAGTCGACGACCTCGGTGGCGGCGTTCGCCAAGCCGACCTGCGCGGCGTCGATCCCCGCGTCGGCGATGCCGAGCGTGTCGACCTGCTTCTTCTTGGCCGCCATGATCCCCTTGAACGAGGGGTAGCGCGGCTCGTTGATCTTCTCCACCACGCTGACGACCGCGGGCAGGCTCGCCTCGACCCGGTCGAAGCCGTAGTCGGTCTGCCGCTGGATCTTGATGGCGGAGCCGTCGATCTCGACCTTGTTGGCCAGCGACAGCTGCGGGACGCCCAGCCGCTCGGCGAGCATCGCGGCGAGCACGCCGGTCCGCGCGTCGGTCGACTCGGAGCCCAGCACGACCAGGTCGAAACCGGTACGTCCCAGCGCCTGCTGGATGGCGTACGAGGTCTGCAGAGCGTCGGAGCCCGCCAGCGCCTCGTCGAGCAGGTGCACGGCCTTGTCGGCACCCATGGCCAGCGCCTTGCGGATCGAGTCGGTCGCCTTGTCGGGGCCCATGGTGAGGACGGTCACCTCGCCACCCTGGGCCTCCTTGATACGCAGCGCCTCTTCGATGGCGTACTCATCAAGTTCGTTGATCACACCGTCCGCGGCGGCACGGTCGAGCGTGCTGTCATCGGACTTCAGCTTGCGCGGGCTCTCCGTATCGGGAACCTGCTTCACCAGGACGACGATGTTCATGGCCGGTGGCCGACCTCCCTGCTATCAGTTGGCCGCTGGGGCAGCGGACAGAAGGGCGCCGCCCAGGGCGGGTCGACGCGGCTGATGCTCACAGCCTGCCAAACACCCGAATGCGCTTCGGCTCCGGGTCCCTGATTAAGCCGTGCACCCCTATATTACCGGGCGGTAACCTGCTGGCAAATCCCAGCTCCTGAGACATTCCGCACGCGTGATGTACATCACGACAACCTGGTCTGCAACTGGCTGACCGCGCTCTCCAGCGAACTCTGCAACCCGTACATGGGCGCAAAGCTCGGCGTCATCGAGATCGCCCCCACCACCGCGAGGAACGCCACGACGCCCAGCAAGACACCACTAGCCGCGATGGCCCGCGGCGTCCCGGCGATCCCGCCCACCAGGCGCTCCAGCCCCCGCCGCGGTCCAGAGACCCCCGGCGCCGCCCACAGACCCGCCACCCCGGCCCCCACTCCCAAGGCACAGGCCCCGAGCGGGTTGATCTCAACCCCCACAGTCGAAACCGACGCCAAGCCCAACGTCACCGCCAGCGCGAACGCCCCGGCATAAGGCAGCGTGACAGCAGTTCTCCCCACCGCCATGGCCCACCCCCGCCCGGCAACCCCCCGCAAGAGCACGACCGCAACGATCGACGCCACAGCCCCCACCACCGGCAGCATCACAGCAATCCCCGCCGCAGCAACGACCACCAAAGCCGCCAACAACCGAGCCCAAGCCTGAACAACCCCCGCCGTCAAGCCCCCCGACGCACCACCTGGCATGGGCACACCACCCGGCGGGGCTGTAGCCCAGGGCGTGGCCGTACTGCCCGGCGTGGCTGCACCGCCGCTCGTGGCCGGGCCGTCTGGCGTGGGCGTGGCGGCGCGGACTGGCTGGGGACCAGCAGGTGTGCCCGCGCGGTTCGGCGTGGACGCACTATCCGCCGTTGTCGCACCGTTCGGCGTGGGGGGTGCGTTGGTTAGGGCTTTTATTAGGGCGGTTGGGTGGGTTGATTTGTTGGTGGCGGCTTCTAGGAGGGGTCGGAGCGGGGGTGGGATCGTGCCGGCTGCGGCGTGGGTTACCAGGGCGGCCCAAGCTTGGATGTCGCTGGTAGGGGTGGCGGCCAGGGCGAAGTCGATGATTACTGGGGAGCCGTCCACCACCAGGACGTCTTGGGGGCGGAGGGATCGGTGGGTCAGGCCTGACTCGTGGATGGCGGCCAGGGCTTTGGCCAGGTCCAAAGCCAGGCGGTTGAGGGCTTGGCCGGTCAGGGGGCCTTCTTCGGCTATGAACCTGTCCAGGGGGCGGCCCGGGACGAAGCGGGAGACCACGTAGGGGCGGGCGGCTTCTGGGTCGCCGTCCAGGACGTCCACCACGTAGGGGCTGCGGACGGCGCGCATGCGGTCCAGGTCGGACCGGAGCCGGTCGCGGGACTCGTCCGGGAGCAGGCGGATCGCCACGTCGTTGCCGGTGGGGCCTGTGGCGCGGTGAAGGTCGGTGCCCAGGCGTGACAGGAGGCGGTAGGGGCCGATGGTTTGCTCACTCATCGGCTCGCCACCCTATCGGCGTCAGACGAACGGCATACCGCTGAGAAGGTCCCGCACATCGGCGCGGAGGTCTTCGAGGTTCTGGCTCATGCCGTTGAGCGGCGTGGTGTCGGGCGACTGCTGCGGCGACAGGATCACCAGCATCGCAGCGAAGAGCCCGAGCACGAGGGCACCGACGACGGCGGCCTCCGTGCGGGGCAGAAGGGCGCCCCAGAGGCGCGCCATCTGGCGCCGCGGCGCACCGCTGCCAGGCGCGAGGCAGAGCAGGACGATGACGACCATGGCCGTGTAGGCGATGGCCTGTGAGGCCTTCATGGTGTCGTTCGCGAAGATCAGGACACCGAGAACGATCAGCCCCGCGAGGACCGCCAGCCCCGCGAGGAGGGCGGTGACCATCAAGGCCCCTGGCAGGTGCAGCGGCGACTTGAGTGTTGCTGCGAGCGCGTCGCCCGAACGCGGGCCGCGCCGGGTGCGCTTGCCCTCCATGCCCTTGGCGGCCTTGTCGCCCGCGCGGAGGACGAGGACGCCGACGGCTGTGACGGCGACGGCCAGGAGCGGCGCGATGTTGGCGAAGCCCAGCAGGGCCGCCAGGACGATGAGGCTGAGCAGGCGGTACCAGCCGTACGGCTTGCGTTGCTCTGCGGCGGGCGGTCGTTCGGGCGGCCGTTCAGGCCGTCGTTCGGGCGGCCGTTCGGGCGCCCGCTCAGCGGGACGTGGTTGGGTGCCGCCGTTGTACGGGGCGGGCGGTGGGTCTTGGCGTGGCTGCAGGCCGCCGCGGCGTGGGCGGGTCGGCGGGCTTTGCTCGTAGCCGCCGGTGTAGGCGTTCGGCTGCTCGTACGGGCCCGGGGCGGGCGGCGGTACGGGCGGAGGCGCCGCCGGAGGCAGCTGGCCTACGAAATCCTTGGGCTGCTGTGCCGAGACCGGCGCGGGCATCGGCGCGGGGGCCGGTGGCGGCGGCGGCGCGGGTTCCGGGGTGGGGCCGGTCGTGGGCATGGCGAACTGCCGCGCGTGGTCGGTCGGCTGCTCGACCGGCTTCGAGGCGGTGTCCGGGCGCGTGTAGTGCTCGTCCACCCGGGTCTGGTCGGTGATCGTCGCCTCGAGGTGGATGCGCCGGGTCAGCTGGACCAGGTTGACCGCGGTGGGGCGTTCGGCCGGGTGGCGGGCCATCGCCGACCGGACGACCGGGTAGAGCGCCTCGGGCATGCCGTCCAGGTCCGGCGTGCCCTGCATGATCTTGTAGAAGATCGACTCGAACGTGCCGGAGCCGAACGGGGGGCGGCCGGTCGCGGCGTAGGCCAGCGTGCCCGCCCAGGCGTGCACGTCGGAGGCGGGCCCGGCGTCCTCACCCTCGATGATCTCCGGCGCGAGGTAGCCGGGGGTGCCGATGACCATGCCGGTGGCGGTCAGCCGGGTGGCGTCCGCGCCCTGCGCGATGCCGAAGTCGATCACGACCGGCTCGCTGTCGACCAGCATGACGTTGCCGGGCTTGAGGTCGCGGTGCACGATGCCGGCGCCGTGGATGGCCGACAGGGCCGCGGCCAGGCCCGTCGCCAGGCGCTGGAGCGCCTGGCCGAAGATCGGGCCGTTCTCCTCGACGATCTCTTCGAGGGTCTGCCCCGGCACGTACTGGGTCACGATGTAGGGCCGGTCGGCCGTGACGTCGGCGTCGAGGATCTCCGCGACGTGCGGGCTGTGCACCCGCCGCATGGAGTCGACCTCGCGGGCCAGCCGCCGGCGGGCCGTGGCGTCACCGGCGACCTGCGGTCGCAGCACCTTGATGGCCACGTTGCGGCCCTCGGGATCGGCGCCGAGGTACACGACGCCCATGCCGCCTTCCCCCAAGGTCTGGAGCACGCGATAGTGGCCGATCCTGTCCCCGGACGTGACAACCCCCTTCATCGTTTCCGAAACCCTACCGCCGCCCATGGCACCGAGTGGATCTGACGGGCATCACGCCGCCGCCCCGGCGAAGACCCGCGCCGGGCGGCGTTCGAAGGTGCCCGTGCTCCATTGGGCGAGGCTGCCCGCGAACCAGCGGGCCGTCGGGCGCTCAGCCGGGTCACGCCGCAGCGCGAGGCGCAGCAGCGACGCGATCGGCTCGGGCGCGCCGTCGAGGTCGACCTTGCCGCGCAGGATGCGGAAGCAGACGCCGTGCAGCGTGCCGCGGCCGAACGGGGGACGCCCGGTCGCCGCGTACGCCACCGTCGCCGCCCACGAGAAGACGTCGGAGGCCGTCGAGGCGCGCTGGCCCTCGATCAGCTCGGGCGCGAGGTAGGCGGGCGTGCCGATGACCATCCCGGGCTGGGTGATCTGGCTCGCCCCCGCCTCCTGCGCGATCCCGAAGTCGATCAGCGTGGGCCGGTCGCCCATCACGATGACGTTCCCCGGCGAGACGTCCCGGTGCAGGACCCCCGCGTCGTGCACCGCCGCCACGCCGAGCGCCAGGGTCCGCGCGAACCTCACCAGCCGTCCGCCGTGCAGCGGGTCGTACGCCTCGATGAGATCCCCGAGCGACAATCCCGGCACGTACTGCATCACGACGTACGGCCGGTCGTCAGCGATGCCCGCGTCCAGCAGGCGCGCCACGTACGGGCTGTCGACCCTGCCCTGCGCCGCGATCTCGCGGGCCAGCCGGTGGCGTGCCTCCGGTTCGCCCGCGAAGTCGTCGGTCAGTTCCTTGATCGCCACCTCGCGGCCCGCCTGGTCGATGCCCAGATGAACGACGGCCGTGCTCCCCCGGCCGATCTCATCCAGCAACCGATACCCGCCCAGCCGCCGCCGATGTGTCCCCATACACCCTATGACGCCAAGAACCGGGCACTCGTTCCGAACGAGACCAGCCCGTTACGGATCTTTGCCAACGGGGCACGTCCGTTCGATCAGGTGCCGGCTGCCTTCTTGGCCGCCTGGCGGGCGCGGCGCTCCTCGCGGCGGGTCTCGAACTTGGTCGCCGCGGCGTCGAGATCGTCCAGGAACTCGCCGAGCTCCTCGCGGGCCTTCTCGCCCTCGTCGGTCAGCCCCTCCAGCTCGAAGACGCCGAGCTTGCGCAGCACCGGCCGCAGCACGTCGTCGTGGTGGAGCCGCAGGTCGTAGATGCCCGCGTTCGCGATGATCACGGACTTGCGCAGGAAGCCCTCGATGCCGGCCCCGGGCATCTGGAACGCCTTGACGACCTCGGTGATCGCCTTCATGGTCTCGTTCGGCGCGATCTCCAGCGCGCCGCCGAGCAGGTTCCGGTAGAAGATCATGTGGAGGTTCTCGTCGGCCGCCACCCGGGTGAGCATCTGCTCGCAGATGGGGTCGCCGGAGGCCTTGCCGGTGTTGCGGTGCGCGACACGGGTGGCCAGCTCCTGGAACGAGACGTAGGCCACGCCGTGCAGGAACGCGTCGCCGTGCGTCGCCTCGTACCCCTCCTCCATGTGCTTCATCCGGGCCCGCTCCAGCGCGATCGGGTCGACCGCGCGCGTCACCGTGAGGTAGTCGCGGATGACGATGCCGTGCCGGTTCTCCTCGGCGGTCCAGCGGTTGACCCAGTAGCCCCACGCGCCCTCGCGGCCGAACACGTCGGCGATCGCGCGGTGGTAACCGGGGAGGTTGTCCTCGGTGAGCAGATTGACGATCAGTGACTCGCGGGCCTCGGTGCTCAGCGTGGAGTCCTCGGGCGTCCATCCCGTACCGCCGAGAGGCCCGTCGAAGTCCGTGCCCTGGCCCCATGGCACGTACTGGTGCGGGAACCACTCCTTGGCCATGGACAGGTGACGGTCGACCTCCTTCTCGACCAGACCCTCGAGTTCGAGCATCAGGCCGGTCTGGAACTTCTCCTCGGGTGATGCGGGCATGCCTGCTTCCTTCGCTGGACGACGTGGTGGATGTGCCGTGCGACGCGCCGTGTCAGAGGCACGGTGGAGCCCAGCAGGGGCGCACAACTTACTAAACCGTAGGTTCGATGTTCGCCTTCGGAGATGACCGGCGTCAAGTCACCCTCGTCACAACCAACCCATATGAATTGTTGTAGGTATGCGGACATGCCGCTTGTCACGCGGCGACAAGAAACGCGCTGGACAGCGCGCAAAAGCCAAACTTCGTTACTGGGTGTCAGCTGCCTGTTGCCACATGCGGTTGGCAGCGACTCTCAGCAGTGGTCTCGGTACGAGCTTCAACGCGGGCAGCACCGCCTTGTACTGAAGCCCTGGGACGCACATGGCCCGGCCCGCCGAAACCGCGTCAAGCCCTGCCCGCGCCACGTCTTCCCGGCGCAGCCAAAGCAGGTTCGAGTCGGCCTCTTCGGTCGTGCGCGTGAACCCCGGGCAGAGCGCCGTCACGTGCACGCCCTTGGACGCCACTTCGGCGTGCAGGCTTTCGGAGAACGAGGCGACGTACGCCTTGGTCGCGCCGTACACCGCGCTCCCCGGGGACGGCGCGAACCCCGCCATCGACGCCACGTTCAGCACCCCGCCCCGGCGCCGCCCGATCATGCCGGGGAGCGCCGCGTGCGTGAGCCGCATCAACGCCACCACGTTCAGCTCGACCTCGGCGGTCTGGTCGTCCATCGGCAGCTCGGCGAACGGCCCGAACGCGCCGTAGCCCGCGTTGTTGATCAGCAGCTCGACCGGATCGGCGCGCAGGCGTTCCTCGACCTCGCCGCGCTGGGCGGGGTCGGTCAGGTCGGCGGCCAGCACCTCCACGGCCACCCGGTACCGCTCGACCAGATCGCGGGCCAGCCCGTCCAGCAGCTCCGCCCGGCGCGCCACGATCACCAGGTCGGTGCCGCGACCGGCGAGAAGACGCGCGAAACTCTCGCCGATGCCGCTGGACGCGCCGGTGACCAGCGCCGTTCGGTATGCCTGCCGCATGGCGCGAGATCGTATCGACCCGGGCCGCCGTTTGACCGGATAAGCCACGGGTAGCCCGGCACTTATCTCGAGGAGGGCTCGAGGAGGAGAAAGTGCCTGGCTACGTACGAGAGGCATCTCGTAACCCGTTCGTACTCAAGATCTCGATGCTCGCGGCGCTCGGCGGGCTGCTGTTCGGATACGACACCGGGGTCATCTCCGGGGCGCTCCTCTACATCAAGGAGGACCTCCACGCGGGCTCCCTCGCCCAGTCGTGGATCGTCGCCGGGCTGCTCGCCGGGGCCGTCGCCGGCGCGCTGGCGGGCGGGCGGCTGGCCGACCTGATCAGCCGCCGCTGGACACTGCTGATCTCAGGGATCATCTACGTCGTGGGCGCGCTCGCCGCGGCGCTCGCCCAGACCTCGGGCCAGCTGGTCACCGCCCGCGTCGTGCTGGGCCTGGCGGTCGGCGCCGCCTCCGCCGTGGTGCCGCTCTACATCGCCGAGCACACACCGCCCCGGATCCGCGGCGGGACGGTCTCGTACAACCAGCTGATGATCACCATCGGCATCCTCGTCGCGTACCTGGTCAACTTCGCGCTGCGGAACGTGGACGGCGGCTGGCGCTGGATGGTCGGCCTCGGCGCGACGCCCGGCGTGGTGCTGGTGTTCAGCATGGTGTTCGTGCCCTACAGCCCGCGCTGGCTCATGCAACGCGGCCGGCGTCCCGAAGCGCGCCGCGTCCTGGCCCGCACCCGCCGCGGTGAGGACGTCGACGCCGAACTCGACGAGATCGAGAGCGTCGTCGCGCAGGAACACCGCACGGGCTTCCGCGACCTGGTCCGGCCGGCCGTGAGGCCGATGCTGGTGGTTGGCATCGGCCTCGCGGTCATCCAGCAGGCCGTCGGCGTCAACACCGTCGTCTACTTCTCGCCGACGATCCTGACCTACACCGGCCTGGAGGCGTCCGACGCCATCGCGCAGGCCCTGACCGTCGGGATCACGAACGTGGTCTTCACAGTGGTGGCGGTCCTCCTGCTCGACCGCGTGGGCCGCCGGACCCTGCTGATCACCGGCACGGCCGGGCTCACCGTCGCGCTCGCCCTGCTCGCCGCCTTCTTCGGCCTCGGCTGGCAGGACAGCGCGCCCTGGGTGGCGCTGGTGGCCCTGCTGATCTACATCGCCGCGTTCGCCATCGGGCTGGGCCCGGTGTTCTGGCTGATGATCTCCGAGATCTTCCCGCTGGCCGTACGCGGGCGCGCGATCGCCGTCTGCAGCCTCTTCAACTGGGCGGCCAACTTCCTGGTGTCGTACTACTTCCTCCAGCTCATCGACGCCATCGGGCGGGCCTCGACCTTCTGGCTGTACGCGGGCCTCTCTGTCATCGGGATCGTGTTCTTCATCGCCAAGGTCCCCGAGACCCGCAACCGCACGCTGGAGGAGATCGAACGCGACCTGGCTCCGTCCGCCCCGCGCCCGGCCGCCCCTAACAAGCCACGTCCCGCCTAGCCGTTCAGGGGTTCGGGCTCGCCGCCGGCGTGGGCGAGCGGCGGGATCATCGTGGCGGGATCCGCACCCACCGCGTACAGGCCGACGACGAACGCCGCCGTGGCCTCCAGCTGTCCCGCACGGCTGAGGCCGCCGCCCGGCAGCGGCTCGCAGCCCAGATCGCGGACGAGCCCCTCGACGGCCTCAAGGGCCTCGTCGTCGTCGCCGCAGATCGGCACGCCTAGCGGATGGCCGTCGAAGGCCGGCGGCGTCATGCGCCAGACGCTCTCGTGGCACAGGTTGAACGCCTTGACCACGCGCGCGCCCGTCGCCCCGGCGATGAGCTGCGCTCCCGATGGCCCGTCGCCCGTCATCAACGCGAACGTCGAGTCGCCCCAGACGTTGGTGCAGTCGATGAGCACCCGTCCGCCGAGATCGACCTGGCGCACCACGTCGAGCGCTCCCGCGTACCAGACGGCCAGGAGCACGACCTCACCGAACCCGGCCGCCTCCCGCAACGTTCCGCTCCGCGCACCGATCCGCTCCGCCAGCGCGGCGGCCTTCTCCGGTGAACGCGCCCCGATCATGACCTCGTGCCCCGCCCGTACCCACTGGCCGCCGAGCGCACCCGCCATGGCGCCCGCGCCCAGAATCCCGATCCGCATGGTCGCTCCCAGTCCATTACCTTCGATCCGGCGTACCGTTCGATCTGGACGTTAGGCGTTCCGTTAGGCACCGTCCGGTGCGCATCGGAAGGGGCATCCTGATGGCCGAGGCCATGCGGAGCACAGAAGATCACTACCTCGCCGACTGCCAGGCGCGGCTCGGGTTCGACCTGCTCTCCGGAGCGTGGACGAGCGTGGTGCTGTACGCGTTGCGCGAGGGCCCGCGCCGCCCCGGTGAGCTGCGCGACGAGATCGGCGGGATCAGCCAGAAGGTCCTCACCGAGACCCTCCGCCGGCTGGAGGCCAACGGCCTGGTCGTACGGCACCGCTATGCCGAGGCCCCGCCACGGGTGGAGTACGAGCTGACCGCCCCGGGCCAGGGCCTGCTGGAGCCGATCAGTGCCCTCGGACGCTGGACGGCCCGCTACG
The DNA here is from genome assembly GCF_044326415.1 of Actinomadura sp. 6N118. Lineage (NCBI taxonomy): Bacteria > Bacillati > Actinomycetota > Actinomycetes > Streptosporangiales > Thermomonosporaceae > Actinomadura > Actinomadura sp. 6N118. The sequence continues at coordinate 68,454 of NZ_JBIRAZ010000020.1, forward strand.
CCGACGAGGTCCTGGCCGCACAGGAACGCGACGTCGGCTGACCTCTCAGCGGCCGGTGAACTTGGCCTTGCCGGGGCCCTCCTCGACGAAGCTCTTCATGCCGTCGCGCTGGTCGTCTGTGGCCCACAGCGCCGAGAACTGGACCCGCTCGATCTCCAGGCCCGTCTGCAAGTCGACCTCCAGCCCGGCGTCGATGGCCTGCTTGGCGGCACGCAGGGCCAGCGCCGGGCCGCCGACGAACGTGGCCGCCCACGTCCTGGCCGCCGCGTAGACGTCCTCATCCGGCACGACCCGGTCGACCAGGCCGATCGCCAGCGCCTCGTCCGCCTTCACATGCCGGCCGGAGAAGATCAGGTCCTTCGCCTTGGCCGGGCCGACCAGCCGGGTGAGCCGCTGCGTTCCGCCCGCGCCGGGGATGATGCCGAGCTGGATCTCGGGCTGGCCGAGCCTGGCGCCCTCACCCGCCACCCGGAAGTCGGCGGTCAGCGCGACCTCCAGGCCGCCGCCCAGCGCGTATCCCGTGATCGCCGCGATCACCGGCTTGGGGATGGCCGCGAGCTCCTTGGTGAACTCCTGCAGCAGCCGCGACGGGGCACCCGACATCCCGGCGAACGAGAGCTCGGCCATCTCCTTGATGTCCGCCCCCGCCGCGAACACCCGCTCCCCGCCGTAAAGGATCACCGCGGCCACGGTCTCGTCCGCCGTCACCTGCCGGGCCGCCTCGATCAGCTCTCGCTGCACCTGCGCGTTGAGGGCGTTCATCTTCGGCCGGTCCAGCCGGATCGTCCCGATCCCGTCCTCGACCTCGACCCGTACGAACTCGCCCACAACGACCTCCTGCATCGCACCAGCTAGACCGCCCCGAGCCTAACGTGGGACGGAACGTCGGACCGCGCTGGTAACTTCGGTGCCCGGTCATCTCAGCTCTATCAGGGATCACGTCCATGCTCGTCGCGCACGCCACCTGGCACGGTGGGGCCTTGTGCCTGTGGGCCGAACGCACCGGCCCGTACGAGCCGCACGCCGACGTGCATCCGTTCGCCACCCGCGATTTCACCGGCACCTCGTACGAGCCGCTCGTCAAGGGCGCGTCCCGCGTCGAGCTGCGGATGGCGCTCCCCACCCACGGCGATCACCCGCTGCCCTCCGCCGAGCTCGGTCCCGAGCCGTTCGAAGGCGAGCCTGAGCTGCGCGTGTGGCGGGTGCCGGCCCTCGTCCTGGAGCCGTTCCCCGCGATGGCGCTGCTCCAGGCGGCCGAGCACGCCGGAGACGTCGTCCCCGGCACCGATCTGCGTTTCCTGTGCCTGCTCGCCGACGAGGCGACGCACCTGACCGGGCGCGGCCTCGTCCTGCCCGCGCTGCTCCGTGAGGACGGCGACCTGGTGGCCCGCTGGCGCCCGGTCATCGACGATCCCGCGCGCTTCCGCGACCTGGCCCGCGCGATGCCCGCCGCCTGCCGCGCCGCCGATGGCGGGCGACCCGCCGCCCAGGTGCTGCGCGAGGCGCTGTCAGGCCTCGTCGACACCACGGTCCGCGGGCTGGTCCCCCATCCCCTCCTGCCGCCGCGCAAGGGCAAGATCCCCGACCGCATCCCCCTCGCCGAACGCTGGTTCCAGGCCCTGACCGGCCCCAACCCCACCGTTCCCCGCGAGCCCCGCGACAACGCCGACGAGCTGATCGCCGAGCTGGAGGCCTGGGCGGCCGCCGCACGCCGCCCGTCCGGCCCCCTCCGCGTCTGCTTCCGCCTGGCCGAGCCCGGCGCCGAAGAGTTCGAGCAACCCGAAGACAGCGAAGAGCCCGAAAACACCGAAGAGCCCGAAGAGCCGGACGCCTGGCGGGTGGAGTTCGCGCTCCAGGGCACGGACGATCCGAGCCTTTACGTGCCCGCCTCGCTGATCTGGGCAGGCGAGGCCGGCCTGATCGAAGACGCCGACGAGACATTGCTCGCCGGTCTCGGCCGGGCTCTGCGCCTCTTCCCCGATTTGGCACCGGCACTCGACTCGCCGGTGCCCGCCGAGCTGGTCCTCGACACCGCAGGCGCGTTCCGCTTCCTGCGCACCGCCGCCCCGCTGCTCGCCGCCGCGGGCTTCGGCGTCCTGCTCCCCCAATGGGCGGGCAAGGCCAAGCTCGGGATGAAGCTCACCACCCGCGCCGAAGAGGGCGAGGGCTCCGGCGCCGCCGCCTCCTCCGGCTTCGACCTCCGGGGCATGGTCAGCTTCCGCTGGGATCTGGCCATCGGCGACGCGAGCATCGACGAGGACGAGCTGGCCGAGCTCGCCCGCCTCAAGACCCCCCTCGTCCGCCTGCGCGGCCAATGGGTCGAGCTGGACGAGGAGCAGCTCGAGGCCGCCCTCGACTTCCTCCGCCACCCCCGCCAGGGCCGCATGACGGCCGCCCAGGCAATGCAGGCCGTCATCCACGCGGGCGAGGAGCATCTCCCCCTGGTCGAGGTGGACGCCGACGGCACCTTCGGCGACCTCCTCTCAGGCGAAGCCGACCGCCGCCTGACCCCCCTCACCACCCCAGAAGGATTCAACGGCCGACTACGCCCGTTCCAAGAACGCGGGCTCGCCTGGCTCAACTTCCTCGACGACCTCGGCCTGGGCGGGATCCTGGCCGACTCGATGGGGCTCGGTAAGTGCCTGGAGAAAGACGAGCTCGTTCTGGTCAACGGTGCGCTCATCAAGGCGAAGGACGTCTGGGCTCGCTTCGCCGGCCATGCCGAGTCCGATGGTGAGGGAGAGTGGGCCACACCGACCTCCCCACTCACGGTGAACTCGATGGACAAGTCGGGCCAGATCGTTCCGGCCGAGGTGGTGCGCCTCTATCGCCAGCACGTACGCGAGAAATTGCGCCGAATTCGCCTTGACGACGGAAGCTCGGTCACCGTCACCCGGCGGCACCGCCTGCTCGGCAAAGACGACTGGACCAACGTCTTCTCACCTGGAGACCGGGTCTGCGTTCCGGCACGCCTACGGCATGAGGGTGCGCCCGTCGATCCAGACCTGACGGTTCTGCTCGCCTGGCAGATCAGCGAAGGCCATGAGGAGCACCCCGGCAACCTGGTCATCTCCCAAAAGGACGCCCGGCGTCTGGAAGATCTCAAGGATCGGGTGCTGCGCGTCAGCGAACGATTCCGTCTGGACGTCAACCGACCGGGCATCATCACGCCTGGCATCCCGCGTGTCCCATTCCTGAGGATCGCGAGCAAGGAATACTGCGAGTTCGTCGAGAACCTCGGATATCGCTGGGGCCGGGTCTCGGCTCACAAGAGGATTCCGGACGTCCTGGTCGCGGCCGATGATGCCACCCTGGCGCTTTTCTTGCGTCACTTCTTCGCGGCCGAGTGTTCGGTGAACACCAAACTGAGGTTGGTGGAGATCTCATCGGCGTCGCTCTTCATGATGGAGCAACTGTCGGTGATGCTCCGCCGCCTCGGGATCTGGCTCCGCTTCTCGACCAGATGGAAGAGCGCGACTAACGGCAAGGGAATCAAGCGTCCCTACCAGGTGGGTCTCATCGGCGGCCCCAGCCTTCGCCTCTTTCACGAATTGGTCGGCATCGCCGACCCTGTCAAGCAGGCCAAGCTCGACGCCATATGTGAGCGGCGCCCGAACACCAACGTAGAGGGAATCCCGGGCAGCGACCTGCTCGTTCTGGCACGGATGCTGACCGGGCTGCCCATGCGCCACTTCGGCGTCAAACCCGTGTACTTCGATGGAACACAGGAGCTTTCGAGGGAAAGCGCCACGAAGGCCCTGCGAGCATTGGACGAGATCCTTTCGGGTGAGGCCGCCACGCGGTATGCAGATCAGCCGCAGAGCCGTTGGACGGCGCAGACGACCAGCGCTTATGAGCGGCTCGACCACGCGAGGCTTCGGAGCATCCGCGACCGCCTGGACGAACGCGCCTCCCGGGAGGTCTTCTACGCCAAGATCGTTTCAGTCGAGGACGTCGACTACGAGGGATACGTCTACGACCTCGAGGTGGCGGAGCACCACAACTACGTGGCAGAGGGCGTGCTCTGCCACAACACGGCCCAGACCTTGGCTCTGCTCGCCAAGGAACGGGTGGACAAGGCCAAGCCCGCGCCGACCTTGCTCGTCGGGCCGATGTCGTTGGTGGGCAACTGGCAGCGGGAGGCGGCCAAGTTCACGCCCAAGCTGAAGGTGTACGTGCATCACGGCACCGGGCGGCATCGGGATGAGGAGCTCGTCGAGGCCGTGCGGCGGGCCGATCTGGTGCTGACCACGTACGGGACAGCGGCGCGGGACGCGGAGATGCTCGCCGGGATCGAGTGGGGGCGCCTCGTCTGCGACGAGGCGCAGGCGCTCAAGAACAGCGCGACCCGGCAGGCCCGGGCGGTGCGGAGCATCCCGGCGCGGAGCAGGATCGCGCTGACCGGGACGCCGGTGGAAAACCATCTGACCGAGCTGTGGTCGATCATGGAGTTCGCCAACCCCGGTCTGCTCGGGCCGCGGACGGTCTTCCGGCAGCGGTTCGCGGTGCCGGTCGAAAAGGATGGGGACGAGCAGGCGGCGCTGGCCCTCAAGCGCGCCACGCAGCCGTTCATCCTGCGCAGGCTCAAGACCGACAAGTCGATCATCTCGGATCTGCCGGACAAGCAGGAGATCAAGCTCTACTGCAACCTGACGACCGAGCAGGCCTCGCTCTACCAGGCGACGGTCGACGACATGCTCGCGCAGATCGCCGAGGCGGACGACAAGCAGCGGCGCGGGCTGGTGCTGGCGACGATGGCCAAGCTCAAGCAGGTCTGCAACCATCCGGCGCACCTGCTCAAGGACGGCTCGCGGCTGCAGGGGCGGTCGGGCAAGCTGGAGCGGCTCGAAGAGATCTGCGAAGAGGTCCTGGAGCAGGGCGAAAAGGCACTGGTCTTCACGCAGTACGCGGAGTTCGGGTCGATGTTGCAGCCCTATCTGGCGGCAAGGCTGGAGCGGCCGGTGTTGTGGCTCCATGGTGGAACGTCCAAGCAGCGGCGCGACGAGCTCGTGCAGGAGTTCCAGGATGATCCGGAGCCCTCGATCTTCCTGCTGTCGCTCAAGGCCGCCGGGACGGGGTTGACGCTGACCGCCGCCAACCATGTCGTCCACGTCGACCGCTGGTGGAATCCCGCGGTCGAGGATCAGGCGACCGACCGCGCGTTCCGGATCGGGCAGACCAAGAACGTGCAGGTCCGCAAGTTCATCTGCGTCGGCACGATGGAGGAGCGCATCGACGAGATGATCGAGCGCAAGAAGGCGCTCGCCGAGTCGATCGTGGGCACCGGCGAAGACTGGCTGACCGAACTGTCGGTCGCCGAGCTGCGCGACGTGCTGCGGCTGTCCCCGGAGGCGGTGAGCGACTGATGGACTTCTCCGAATACGGCCCTCCGATCCCGGTCGAGGACGGCATCAAGGCCAGGTCCCGGCGCGGGTCGATCGGCGCCGAGTGGTGGTCGCGGCGGTTCATCGATCTGGTCGAGTCGTTCGCCGACACCGGCCGGTTGCAGCGTGGGCGCGCGTATGCCCGGAAAGGCCAGGTCATCGATCTGAAGGTGCTGCCGTACGAGGTGACCGCGCGGGTGCAGGGCTCTCGCGACGAGCCGTACGAGGTGGCGCTGGGCATCGACGCCATCGACGAACCGGACTGGCGGGCCATCGAGGCGGAGCTGGCATCGCGGGCGGTCTTCCGGGCCCGGTTGCTGGCCGGTGAGATGCCACCGGAGATCGAGTGGGTGTTCGCCGAGTTCGGGCTCTGCCTCTTCCCGGAGTCCGCGGACGATCTGCACCTGATGTGCAGCTGCCCGGACTGGGGCGATCCGTGCAAACACGCCGCCGCCGTTCTCTACCTGCTGGCCGAGGCGTTCGACGACGATCCGTTCCTCATCCTGGCGTGGAACGGGCGCACCAAAGACCAGCTGCTCGCCGCCCTGCGCCGGAGCAACGCGACCGAGCCCGACCCGTTCGAGGCCGAGGAGGACGAGCCTCTGACGGCCGCGGGTTTCTGGACGCCGCCGTCCGGTCTGGCCCGCCTCCGCGAACGCCGGCCCGCTCCCCCGGTGCCGCCAGGCTTCATCCTCCAGGTGGCGACGCCGCCACCGGTACGGATCCGCCGCCGTGACCTGGTCGACGTCCTCGCCCCCGCCTATGACGCGCTGGCGCCCGACGATCAGCCGTAGTGGAGGCCGGTGCAGCCGACCTCACCGGCGATGGTGGCCCAGACGCCGAGAAGGCCGACGACCTCCTCGTAGTCGCCCGTCGTGAACTCGGTCATCCGCGGCCCGGCCAGCTTGACGCCGGGGACGACGGAGCACGACTGGGCGATCGAGGTGGAGATCCAGTCGACGCCGAGCGTGTACGGCGCGGGCACCGTGTAGGGGCGTGCGCGGTCCAGCCCGGCCAGCGCCCGGCACGTCGCGTCGTAGATCATCTGCTGGGCGCGGGCCGGCGGGATCAGCTCCGCCGCGTAGCGGCCGCAGCCCTTCTTCACCGCGACTGTCGTGACGTCGCCGAGGACCTCGCGCGCCTCGGCGCAGGCGGCGTCGTCGCCCGCGACCAGGGCCACCGGGACGCCCAGCGAGCCCGCGTACGCGGCCATCAGGCGGATCTCCCCGGCGACCTCGCCGTTCAGGTAGAGATCGCGGATCTCCGATCCCATCCACGTGTGGTTGAGCACGCCCTCCGGCGTCCCGGCCCGCGCGTGGTAGCCGACGTACAGCGCGGCGTCGAACGTCGAGTCGAGGCCCTCCCCCATGCGCATCGGCTTGTACGGACCGCGGATCAGCGAGCAGCGCTCGTCGATCAGGTCGGCGCGGAGGTTCTTGCCCGAGCTGTGCGAGTCGGTGACGACGACCGTGGTGGCGCCGCTGTCGAACGCGGCGCGGATCGCGGCGTTCGCGTCGCCCGTCATCAGCTCGCAGCCGCGCTCGTAGCCGCGGCCCCCGGCGCGCATCTCCTCGGGATCGGTCAGCCCCGAGATCCCCTCCATGTCGACCGAAACGAAGACCTTCATGGTGCGATGCTCGCACGATCGCCGGCCTGCGAGAGCTTGCGGACCACCACGCCCAGGATTCGGTCGACGGGGACGTAACCCCAGACCCGCGAGTCCTCGCTGACCGGCCCGTCGCCGAGCACCACGAGATGCCCGGCGGGGACCACCGTTCCCGGAGCCGCGCCCACACGTTCCGCCACGGCGGCGGGCACCGGGTCGCCGGACAGGGCCACGACCCGTTTGAGGAACCACATGGCCGCTTCAGGCTCGGGCAGCGGGGTGGTGCGCCAGACCCCGCCGGGCAACGCGGTCTGCAGGACCACCACCTGCCCGCGTCCGGCCCGTTCGCCAGAACGGCGCCGTACGAGGACACGGTCGCCCGGCTGGTACGCGGGTTCCATGCTCGTCCCCACGACCCGTACGACGACGAACCGGCGCCGGGCCAGGGTCAACGCCGCGAGCACAGCCACGACGGCGACGAGCAGACCCACGGCGTACTGCGTCCCCACCCCCTGCACCCCCACGCCCTCAGGGGCGGGCGACGATCGGGAGCCGGCCCGGGTCGGTCTCGGCGGCGACGATCACGGCGTCGCCGTCGATCAGATAGAAGCTGGGGAACTGCGAGATCTGCAGGGCCTTGCCCATCGGGCCGCCCATCGACTCCACGACGACCGTGGCGACCGGTTCGAGCTGATCCGCGAACGTCCTGACCTGCTCGGGGTCGCCGGTCACGAGGGCGAACGCCTGCGCGGGCGTGGTCTCCTTCAGATACGCGGCGAACTCGGGGACACGTTCGTGGCAGGACGCGCAGTCGGTGGAGAAGACCCCGACCAGGGTCTGGCCGGTGAAGGAGTCCCGGGAGACCGGGGCGCCGCCGAGGGCGGTCGCCTCGAACTCGGCGAGCGGCGTGCCGGGCGCGACCATCCGCGACTGTGGTGGGCCGAGTTCGGCGAGACGGAGCGAGTGCGCGCCCAGGCGCCGGACCACGGCCATGGTCAGCACCAGATTGGCCACACCAAGCGCGCCCACGAGAACGACTGCTACGACGAGGACGGACATGACGTGCTCCTTAGGGGCATGGCGTTCTCAAGACAGTGAGGCCCTCAAGACGGACGCCCGCCGACCGGTGACCGGCGGGCACCGCGTCTGCGATCAGCAGTAGTTGAACGAAGTGCAGGTGGTCGTGTTGTTATGGTCGTGGTAGCAGCAGGTCCGGCAGAACTTCCCTTGGCAACACCAGTCGGTCCAGCACACGGCGGCGGCCTTGGTCGACGGCAGGAACGTTTCGAGCACGCGGTCACCCAGCTTGTTCAGGGCGCGGATCACTGGGACCTCCCAGATCGGGGAAACGTACGCCCTCACAATGAGCTTGCCGCGATAGTGCGAGAACAGACACGCTCGCCTACGATCGGCGGCCTCGTTCGACAGTTTGTGATCTTGACATGCGGCTCAGCGGTCCTCCTGGATCCTGCGGTCCTCCTGGATCCGGCGGTCGATGAAGGGGCCCGCGACGGCTCCGGCGACGGCCAGGACGGGTGGGAAGATCGCGACCACCTTGAGCCAGTCGGGGCCGTCCAGGAGGAAGTGACCGGCGGCGCCGATAAGGACTTCCAGGGCGAATCCGGCGAAGAGGCCTGCGATCAGGCCCAAGAGGACCGCTGCGACCGTTCTCATCGTTCGTACTCCGTGGGCTTGCGGACGTGCGGAATGGACGAACCGATTGTGTGCGGACGGTGGCGGGCCGGGGATCCTGCGTGAGAGGGCAATCCGCGTACACATCTGGCGCAGGGCGCTCCGCCTCCCTACATCGCGAGATGTAAGGGATCAGTCGGGGAGGGGGATCCTGGCCTCGACCCGGAAGCCGCCGCCGGGCCGCGGGTCGGCGGTCAGCGTCCCGCCGAGTGCCTCGGCGCGTTCGGTCATGCCGCGGATGCCGTTGCCCGGCCTGGAGCCGGGCCTGACACGGCCGTCGTCGTCGACCTGGACGTGCACGGCGGCGGCCGCGTACCGGATCCGCACGGTCACGGCGGTGGCGTCGGAGTGCTTGGTCACGTTGGTGAGGGCCTCCTGGATGATGCGGAACGCGGCCAGGTCGGCCTCGGGCGGGAGGGGGCGCGGGTCGCCTTCGATCTCGGTGCGGACGGCCGGGCCGACCGGACGGGAGGTCAGCTCCTCAAGCCGGTCCAGCCCGGGCGGCGGGACGACGGGGGCCGCCTCGTCCACCTGGCGCAGCACGCCCAGGGTGGTGCGCAGCTCGCGGAGCGTCTCCTTGCTGGTCTCCTTGATCGCGGTGAGGGCCTCGTCGGCGCGGGCGGGATCCTTGCCGTGCAGCGCGGCGTTGGCCTGCACGTTGATCAGTGAGATGTTGTGGCCGAGCACGTCGTGCAGTTCTCGGGCGATCCGCAGCCGTTCCTCGGTGGTCCGCCGGAGCGCCTCCTCCTCGCGGCCCCGCTCGGCCTCCACGGCGCGCAGCTCGGCCTCGCGCAGGTAGGCGTGGCGGTTGTGCACCACGGCGCCGACCGCGATGACCGCGACGAACCAGCCCGCGAGGAGGTAGAGCCCGGCGTCGGCGAGGTGGTTGACACCGCTGCTGATCTCGCCGTACACGACCGCCGTCATCGCGGCCGAGCCGATGATCGAGGCGACCACCAGATGGCCCTGGGCGGCGACCGTGTAGAGCGCGACGACGAACACGATCATCATCGGCCCGTCGGGCTCGGTCAGCGGGTAGTAGACCGCGCTCGTCGCCGCCGCGACGATCACCACCACGATGGGGTGGCTCCGCCGCCAGACCAGCGCGCCACACCCGACGATCATGAGCGGCCAGCCGATCCCCGGTATCAGTGCGGGTTCGTTGTCCTCCGCGATCCGGGCCGCCGTCGCGGTGGCGATGACGGTGAACAGCACCAGCGCCAGCACGACGTCGGCTGTGCGGCCCCGCAGCGGCCCGTTCCGTGGCCTTCTCCTGCTCACAGCCCAATCCTGCCAGGGATACGCGATCAACAACCTGTTGTAGATCTGCGAGTAGATGTAGTACAACTACTATCAACCAATACAGACATACTGAGCTATGTCGTGATGACAGTACGGAGAAAGGAGGGCTGCCCGGCCGATGTCCCCGACCAAGGACGACAAAGAGAACGTCTACAACCGGATCCCGATGCTCCGCGCCGAACGCGGTGTCTCACGCCGCGACCTGGCCGCCGCGCTCGGCGTCCACTACCAGACCATCGGTTATCTCGAACGCGGCGAATACAGCCCCAGCCTTCACCTGGCGCTGCGCATCGCCGCCTACTTCGAGGTGCCCGTCGAGGTCGTCTTCTCCCTCACCCCGTTCCCCCGGATTGGAAGCACAGCATGATGAACGCCAAGGCGCACGAAGGCTCCGGCAGGTGGAGCGAGCAGCGCAGGAAGTCGCAGGCCAAGCGAGCCGAGCGCCTTCAGAAGATGGACGCCGAGCTGGAGCGGCGCCTGCCCGCCCGCTATGCCAGGCAGCGCAACCGCCGCATCGTGGCGAGCATGGGCGCGGGCCTGCTGGGCCTGCTCTGGGTGGACGCCGCCATCTCGTGGGCGCTGGCCCCCTCCGACACCGCGATGATCGCCAACTTCGTGATCCTCGGCGCCCTCGTGGTGCTCGGGTTCCCGGTGGCCGGCCAGCTCATCGCGATCACCCGGGGCATGATCTTCAAGCGCGAGCACGAGCTCGACGAACGCCAGCAGCTCGCGCGGCTCCGCGCGTTCTCCACCGCGCACAAGGGCACGACGACGTTGATCATCCTGGCCACCGCCGCGACGATGTTCGCAGACGGCGACGACGACCTGCACGTCCCGTCCGCCGCCCTCTTCCTGATCCTCTTCGCCCTCCTCGTCACCCACGCACTGTTGCCGCAGGTCGTGGCGACCTGGCAGATGCCCGACCCGCCCGCCGAGGACGACGAGGACCTGGCGGACGCGAACGCCGGCCACACCGCCTAGCGGCGGCACTCCGGTGCTCCTAGCGCAGGTCTCCGTTGGTCATGCCGTGCGGGGCGGGCGGCAGGGCGACCAGGCCCATCTCCGCACGGCCGGCCAACATCGGATGGCTGGGCACGACGCGCACGCTGTAGCCGAACGCGCCGCTCCTGCCCAGCGGGACCTCGCCGACATAGCGCAGCAGGCCGTTCTCCACGGGCTCGCCGCCGGTGAGCTCCAGGTAGTCCGGATCGATGAGGGCGTCGGAGTCGTCGACCGGGCCGTACGCGATCTCGACGGCGACGTCGCCCTGGTCGAGCCCGCCCAGCTCGGCCACGACCCGCACCGGCAGGTTCGTGCCGACGTGCGGGCTCTCCTCCCCGCTCGTCTCGACGTGCTCGACCGCGACACCCGGCCAGGCCTTGATGATCTTCTGCTTCCACGTCGACAGCGCCCGGGCGCCCGCGTACCCGTCCGCGGCCATCGCCCGCCCCGACGTGGCCGCCGGAGCGTAGAGATCGAGCACGTAGTCGCGGACCATCCGCGACGCCAGCACCTTCGGCCCCAGCGTGACGATGGTGTGCTTGACCATCTCCAGCCAGCGGCGCGGCAGCCCGGCCGGGTCACGGTCGTAGAACATCACCGAGACGTGGTCCTCGATCAGCTCGTACAGCGCCCCGGCCTCGATCGCGTCGCGGCGGTCGGGGGCTGCCAGCCCGTCGGCGGACGGGATCGCCCAGCCGTTCTGGCCGTCGAACCACTCGTCCCACCAGCCGTCGCGGATCGACAGGTTCAACCCGCCGTTGAGCGCCGCCTTCATGCCGGACGTGCCACACGCCTCCAGCGGCCGGAGCGGATTGTTCATCCACACGTCACAGCCCTGAGTGAGGGACCGCCCGAGGTCCATGTCGTAGTCGGGCAGGAAGACGATCCTGTGCCGCACGTCCTCCTGGTCGGCGAAGCGCACGATGTCCTGGATCAGGCGCTTGCCGCCCTCGTCGGCGGGGTGCGACTTGCCCGCGATCACGATCTGGACGGGCCGCTCGGGGTGCAGCAGCAACGCGCGGAGCCGCTCGGGGTCGCGCATCATCAGGGTGAGCCTCTTGTACGAGGGGACGCGGCGCGCGAACCCGATCGTCAGCACGTCGGGGTCGAGGACCTCGGCGACCCACGACAGTTCGGCGCCGCTCGCGCCGCGCTGCCGCCACGACTCGCGCAGCCGCCGCCGCGCATCCCGGACGAGGCGTTCGCGCAGCGTCCGGCGTACCCGCCACATCTCGTTCTCAGGAACGTTCCGGACACGCTCCCAGCCGCGCGAGGACTCCACCACGTCCGGCACCTCACGCGCGGCCAGGTCGAGGACCTCGCGGGCCACCCACGTGCCGGCGTGCACGCCGTTGGTGATCGACCCGACCGGCACCTCGGCGGTGTCGAAGCCGCCCCACAGGCCGCCGAACATCTCGCGGCTGACCGCGCCGTGCAGCTGGCTGACCCCGTTGACGCGCTGGGCCAGCCGCATGCCCATCACGGCCATGTTGAACACGGTGCGGTCGCCGTCGTCGTAGTCCTCCGCGCCCAGCGCGAGCACGCGGTCCACGGGCACGTCGGGTTCCTCGTTCACCCCGCCGAAGTACTTGTGGATCAGCTCCCGCGGGAACCGGTCGATACCCGCCGGCACCGGCGTGTGCGTGGTGAACACGGTGCCCGCGCGCACCGCTTCGAGGGCCTCGTCGAAGCTCAGCCCGGACTCCGACACCAGCTCGCGGATGCGCTCCAGGCCGAGGAAGCCGGCGTGGCCCTCGTTGGTGTGGAACACCTCGGGCGCCGGATGCCCGCTGATGCGGCAGTACGCGCGGATGGCGCGGACCCCGCCGATGCCCAGCAACATCTCCTGGAGGAGCCGGTGATCGCCGCCGCCGCCGTACAGCCGGTCGGTGACGTCCCGCGCGGCCTGGTCGTTGTCCTCGACGTCGGAGTCGAGCAGGAGCTGCGGGACCCGCCCGACCTGGGCCAGCCACACCTGGGCGTGCAGATCGCGCCCCTGAGGGAGGCCGATGGTGACGCGTACCGGCACCCCGGCGGCGTCGCGCAGCAGGGTGAGCGGGAGCCCGTTCGGGTCGAACGTGGGATAGCGCTCCAGCTGCCATCCGTCCGGCGACAGGGACTGCGAAAAGTAACCATGCCGGTAGAGGAGCCCGACCCCGATGATGGGCACGCCGAGATCGCTGGCGGTCTTGAGGTGGTCCCCGGCCAGGATGCCGAGGCCGCCCGAGTATTGCGGCAGCGCGGCGGTGATCCCGTACTCCGGCGAGAAGTACGCGATGGCCTCGGGCGCGTCGTCGAGGTCCTGGTACCAGTGCGGAGCGGTCAGGTATTCGTTCAGGTCTTCGGCCGTGTCCTGCAGGCGGCGCAGGAACCGCCGGTCTACCGCGAGAAGGGACAACCGCTCCGGCGAGACCTCGCCGAGCAGCCGGACCGGATCATGACCGACGGTCTCCCACAAATCGGGATCCACCGACCGGAACAGGTCAAGCGTCTCGTGGTGCCACGACCAGCGCAGATTCAGCACGAGCTGCTCAAGCTGGCGTAGCGGAGCAGGAAGGACAGAACGTACGGTGAATCGTCGGATTGCCTTCACGTACGGCAACGCTATGTGCTGAGCCCACCAAAATGCGACCCCGCAGGACGACAACGTCACCAGATGGATCTATGTGAGACCGCTTTGTCCGCGTCCGGATCCACGGCTGGACCCATGTGACACCTGCGCCAGGTGCAGCACACCGGCGGCTGCAGCGCCGCCGGCGACGGTGCCGAACGAGTTGTAGGCCCAGTCGCCGGGGTCGCACTCGCGGCCCGGGTCAAGAACCTGCAAAAACTCCACGACGACGAACGAACCCGCCATGATCGCGGGCGCGGCGACGACCCGGCGCGTCGCGAGGACCGCCAGGAAACCGCACGGCACCCACAACGCGACGTTCATGACATCCTCGATCCCCCGCGTCCCGAAGATCCGCACCGACCAGGCCGCCTCCCCGGCGGGATCGCTCAGGCACTGCGCCACCCGCGACGCCGTGTCCGGGCCGATGCTCATCGGCAGCGTCATCGACAACACGAGCCCCGTCCACAGGAGGAGCGCCAGCGTCGGAACCGGCGCCCAGCCGGCCCGGCGGGCGAAGGGCCGCCAGATCACGACCAGCAGCACGGCGGCCATCAGCGCCCAGAGCGACAGCGCGCGAAGGGCCTCCACCGGCACGTGATCCCACACAACCGGACAGACGATCCACCAAGCCCAAGGGTTCGCGTCCCACTGGCCAAAGACGGTCACGTTACGGTCGGCTTTCGGCAAGTTGCGCAAAGTTATCGAAAGCTACAGGACGGTAAGGGGCCGATCGCGGGCATGGACGGTTTTGGAAATCGCTAACGGGTAGAGGTGGCGCATGCGTGTCGAGTCCAGAATGTCCGGCAAGTCTGATTTGCCGATCGCGGCGCCGCAGATCGGCCGCATCCCCATCCTGGACATCGAACCCGCTCGCAGTTGTGGTGACTGGCCCGCCAAGGCCGTGGTCGGCGAGACCTTCACCGTCTCGGCCACCGTGTTCCGCGAAGGCCACGAGATGTTCGGCGCCGCCGTGGTGCTGCGGACACCGGACGGCGACGTGCTCCCGCCGACCCGGCTGACCGGGCACGACGACGGCACCGACCGGCTGCACACCGAGGTGACGCCGACCGCGCCCGGCACCTGGCACTACCGCATCGAGGCGTGGGGCGACCCGATCGCCCACTGGCGGCACGACGCGCTCATCAAGATCCCGCGCGGCCAGGACGTCGAGCTCATGCTCGCCGAGGGGGCGCTCGTCTTCGAGCGCGCGGCGCAGGTCGTGCCCGCCAAGGACCGGCCGCGCCTCCTCCGGCTGGCCAAGCTGCTCGGCGATGTGACCACCGACGCCGCCGAACGGCTCGACGCGGCGTGCGGCCCCGACGTGATCGACCTGCTGGAGCGCCACCCGCTGCGCGAGCTGGTGACCGACTCGGCCTGGTTCCCCCTCATCGTGCACCGCGAGCGCGCGCTGATCGGCTCGTGGTACGAGTTCTTCCCGCGGTCGGAGGGCGCGTCGTTCGACCCGCTCGGCCGCCGCGGCCCCATGTCCGGCACGTTCCGCACGGCGGCCAAGCGCCTGCCCGCGATCGCCGACCTTGGCTTCGACGTCGTCTACCTCCCGCCGATCCACCCGATCGGCAGCACCTTCCGCAAGGGGCCCAACAACACCCTCGAAGCGGGGCCGTACGACCCCGGCTCGCCGTGGGCGATCGGCTCGGCGGAGGGCGGCCACGACGCGATCCACCCCGACCTCGGCACGCTCGACGACTTCAAGGCCTTCGTCGAGGCCGCGGCGGACCTCGGCCTTGAGGTCGCGCTCGACCTCGCCCTGCAGTGCTCCCCCGACCATCCGTGGGTCACCGAGCATCCCGAGTGGTTCACCAAGCGGGCGGACGGCTCGATCGCCTACGCCGAGAACCCGCCCAAGAAGTACCAGGACATCTATCCGCTCAACTTCGACAACGACCCCGAAGGCATCTACCGCGAGGTGCTGCGGGTGGTGCGGCACTGGATGGACCACGGTGTGCGGATCTTCCGTGTGGACAACCCGCACACCAAGCCGGTGCCGTTCTGGGAACGGCTGCTGGCGGAGATCGCCGGGACCGATCCCGACGTGATCTTCCTGGCCGAGGCGTTCACCCGGCCGGCCATGATGCACACCCTCGCCAAGGTCGGATTCCACCAGTCGTACACTTACTTCACCTGGAAGAACTCCCAGTGGGAGCTGGAGCAGTATTTCACCGAACTGGCCGGCCCGGCCGCCGCCTACATGCGGCCCAACCTCTTCGTCAACACTCCCGACATCCTCAACGAGTACCTCGTGCACGGCGGCCGCCCGGCGTTCGAGATCCGGGCGATCCTCGCCACCCTGCTGTCCCCCACCTGGGGTGTCTACTCCGGCTACGAGCTGATCGAGAACGTCCCTGTCCGTCCCGGCAGTGAGGAGTACCGCGACTCGGAGAAATACCAGTACCGCCCGCGCGACTGGGAGCGGGCCGAACGCGAGGGCGCGAGCATCGCGCCGCTCATCGGCCGGCTCAACGGTTTCCGGCGCGCACATCCGGCCCTGCGGAGGCTGCGCAATCTGCGCTTCCATTCCGTCGACCAGCACGAGCTCATCTGCTTCTCCAAGAAGCTCCTCGACGACGTGGTGCTGGCCGTGGTCAACCTCAATCCCCATCAGGTCCGCGAGGCGACCGTCCATCTCGACCTGCACGCACTGGGGCTCGCCCCCGACGCGGAGTTCGCCGTCACCGACGAACTCTCCGGCGAGACCTATACCTGGCAGCAGGCGAACTATGTGCGCCTCGACCCCCACGTCCAGCCGGCCCACATTCTCACGCTCCGGAGTAACGAGAGTTGAGCAGTCCGCAGTTTTCACCAGGGCCAATTCCCCGCGACGAACCGATCCACGAGCTGCCGCCCGAATCCATCCCTGTGACTTCCGAGCCCGTTCCCGACTCGTTCAGCCCGCAGACGCCACGCGATCCGCACTGGTACAAGACCGCCGTCTTCTACGAGGTGGCGGTGCGCAGCTTCCACGACTCCGACGGCAACGGGGTCGGTGATCTGCGCGGCCTGATCCAGCGGCTCGACTACATCGAGTGGCTCGGTATTGACTGCCTGTGGCTGCTGCCGCTGTACCAGTCGCCGCTGCGCGACGGCGGGTACGACATCAGCGACTTCACCAAGATCCTTCCGGAGTTCGGCGAGCTCGGCGACTTCGTGGAGCTGATCGAGGAGGCGCACGCGCGCGGCATCCGCGTGATCGCCGACCTCGTCATGAACCACACCTCGGACCAGCATCCGTGGTTTCAGGCGTCCCGGTCCGATCCGGACGGCCCGTTCGGCGACTTCTACGTCTGGTCCGACAACGACGAGGCCTACTCCGACGCCCGGATCATCTTCGTCGACACCGAGACGTCCAACTGGAGCTACGACCCGGTGCGCGGCCAGAACTACTGGCACCGGTTCTTCTCGCACCAGCCCGACCTCAACTACGACAACCCGGCCGTGCGGGACGCGATGCTGGAGGTCCTGCGCTTCTGGCTCGACCTGGGCATCGACGGCTTCCGGCTGGACGCGGTGCCGTATCTGTACGAACGGGAGGGCACCAACTGCGAGAACCTCCCGGAGACCCACTCCTACCTCAAGCGGGTCCGCGCCGAGGTGGACCGCCTCTATCCCGACCGGGTGCTGCTGGCCGAGGCCAACCAGTGGCCGGAGGACGTGGTGGCGTACTTCGGCGATCCCGGGGTCGGCGGCGACGAATGCCACATGGCCTTCCATTTCCCGGTGATGCCGCGCATCTTCATGGCGGTACGGCGCGAGCAGCGCTACCCGATCTCCGAGATCATGGCGTCCACTCCCAAGATCCCTGAGAACTGCCAGTGGGGCATCTTCCTGCGCAACCACGACGAGCTCACGCTCGAGATGGTCACCGACGAAGAGCGCGACTACATGTACACCGAGTACGCCAAGGATCCCCGGATGAAGGCCAACATCGGGATCCGGCGGCGGCTCGCCCCGCTGCTCGACAACGACCGCAACCAGCTGGAGCTGTTCACCGCACTGCTGCTGTCGCTGCCCGGCTCGCCCGTCATGTACTACGGCGACGAGATCGGCATGGGCGACAACATCTGGCTCGGCGACCGTGACGCCGTCCGTACCCCCATGCAGTGGGAACCCGACCGCAACGCGGGCTTCTCCAAGTGCGATCCCGCCCGGCTGTACCTGCCGGTGATCATGGACCCGATCTACGGCTACCAGGCCGTCAACGTCGAGGCCCAGCGCAACAACCCCGGCTCGCTGCTGCACTGGACCCGGAAGATGATCGAGATCCGGCAGCGGCATCCGGTGTTCGGGGTCGGCTCGTACGTGGAGCTGTCCGCCTCCAACCCGAGCGTGCTGGCGTTCGTCCGGGAGATCAACGGCGGCGAGAGCAACCGCTGGGGCGGCATGGACACCGTTCTCTGCGTCAACAACCTGTCGCGGTTCCCCCAGCCGGTGGAGCTGGATCTGCGTCGGTTCGAGGGGTCCACCCCGATCGAGTGCATGGGCGGGGTCCAGTTCCCGGCGATCGGGGAGCTGCCGTACCTGCTGACGCTGCCGGGCCACGGCTTCTACTGGTTCCTGCTTCCGCCGGCGCCCGACTCTCATGGAGATGAGGCGATGTAGACATGGAGCCCGTCATGGAGCCCGTCACCGAACTGCTCGCCGGCTGGCTGCCACGGCAGCGGTGGTTCGCCGGCAAGGGCCGTGAGATCGATGAGATCTCCATCGCGACGGCGACCGAGCTGCGGCCCGCGGATCCGGCGCTGCACCATCTCGTCCTCGCCGTGCGGCAGGGCGAGACAGTGGACCGTTACCAGTTGCTTCTCGGCACACGGGACGGGCTGCCGGAACGGCTGCGGCCGGGTGAGATCGGCCTCCTGCCAGGTACGCACACGACGTGGCTCTACGACGCCGCGTACGACCCGCAGGCGACCCGCATCCTGCTGGAACACATGGCGGAGGGAGCGGTGGTGGGCCCGCTCCGGTTCCGCCACGCGCCCGGAGTGGAGATCGACACAGGCCTGGACGGCGTGGTCAGCACCGCCGAGCAGAGCAACACCTCGGTGATATTCGGCGACTCCTACATCGGCAAGCTCTTCCGGCGGCTCTCGCCCGGCGTCAACCCCGACCTCGAGGTGAATCTCGCCCTGACCAACCTGGGCTGCGCCCACATCCCCGCCGTGTACGGCTGGATCGAGCTCGAACCGTCCCGTGGACCGGGTCTCGCCGACGACGAGGGTGCCACGCTCGCCCTGCTGTCGGAGTTCCTCCGGACGGCCACCGACGGCTGGCAGCTCGCCATCACCAGCGTGCGCGACTGGTTCGCGCAGTCGCTGCCACCGGGCTCCGAACCGGACCCGGGCATCGCCGGGGGCGACTTCGCCTCCGAGTCGGAACGGCTCGGTGCCGCGACGGCGGCGGTGCACCGCGACCTGGCGGCGGCGTTCGGGGTGACGGCGCAGCCGGTCACCGCGATGCGGGCAGCCGCTGAGGGCATGCGGGACCAGCTCGCCGAGGCGTGCCGGGACGTGCCCGAGCTGGTGCCGTACGCCAAGGCGATCGGGGCCGCCTTCGACGAGTTCGCCGGGCTGGCCGGGGCTCCGCCGTTCCAGCGGATCCACGGCGACTTCCACCTCGGCCAGGCCATGCGCACCGGCACCGGCTGGGTGCTGCTCGACTTCGAGGGCGAGCCCGCACGGTCACCGGGCGAACGGCGCGCCGTCTCGCATCCGCTGCGGGACGTGGCGGGAATGTTGCGCTCCTTCGAATACGCGGCGAGATTCCTGCTCGCCGATGAGGAGGCCACGTCGCCCGAGGGTGCACGCGAACTGGAAATGCGGGCGCATGCCTGGGCAAAACGGAACCGTTCGGCATTCTGCCGTGGCTATGCGGCAGCCGGTGGCGTCGACCCGGCGCTGAATTCGATCATCGTCCGCGCATTCGAGCTCGACAAGGCGGTCTACGAGGTCCGCTATGAGGCGCGGAACCGGCCGTCCTGGCTCCATGTACCGCTGCGTTCACTCGCACATCTCAACGGCTGAACGGGAAAACGGATCGCCGGGGCCGCGCGGCGATCCGTTTTCACGTAAGTCCCATCTGTGTACTGGTTTCACATGCCTTCACCTGGCCAGTCAGGGATCGGCGTGCGCATCCGCGTCTCAAGAAGATCGATTTACCCCCTTAAGCGACCGTGGGGTATGCCGACACGCTCCGTCGGCATAGGGTGATCTAACAGAGTGTCAGGAATGCCTCATATGTGGGCAGGCAGCCATTCACATGGGCAGAACCGCAGTGTTTCCATGGCTTGGCCACATCCGGACAATAAATGATCATTCCGTTCATCCGATTTCGGCTGTTTGACCGGTAGAGCGGTGCGTGACGACGCCCTTACCAGTTGGAGCCGTACCAGGTGCGTAGTGGATCCTGCGCAACTTACGGGAGTCCCCGGGGAAGCCGCCTGAACATGATGAGCGGACCCGCCATCTAACCATTCAAGACGCCAACACTTACGGGGACTCCGATGCACACTCCTGACTCGGTACGCGCCACGGGACGCGGCTCGGGGCATGTCGACGCCGCGCCGAGGGCAGCCTCCCTCAACCACGCGCGTTCCGCCAACATCCTGTCCGTCTCGGGCCAAACGCGGCGCTGGCCGACCGTCACCGCGGTCATCCCGACGCTGAATGAGGCCGCCAATCTCCGATGGCTCATGCCGCGGCTGACCGCGGTCGACGAGATCGTGATCGTCGACGGCGAGTCCACCGACGGGACCGTCGAGTACGTGCTGTCCGTCAGGCCGGACGCGCGCATCATCGTCGAGCCTCCCACCGGTAAGGGCACCGCCATGCGGACGGGGATGGCCGCGGCGACCTCCGAAATGATCATCATGCTGGACGCCGACGGCAGCATGGACCCGGCCGAGTTCGACTCGTTCCTGGCCCTGCTCTGCCGCGGCTACGACTTCGTCAAGGGCACGCGTTACAGCTGCGGGGGCGGCTCGGACGACCTGACGGGGCTGCGCCGGCTCGGGAACTCCGTGCTCACCGGGCTGGCCAACCGGCTCTACCGGCAGAACTGGTCCGACCTCTGCTACGGCTACGTGGCGATGCGCCGCGACGCCGTCGAGCGGCTCCAGCTGGAGTCGACCGGCTTCGAGATCGAGACCGAGATGTGCGTCAACGCGGTCCGCGCCGGCCTGCGGATCGCCGAGGTCGCCAGCCACGAGACCGAGCGCCGCCACGGCGAGTCCAACCTCAACACCTGGCGGGACGGCTGGCGCGTGCTCAAGACGATGGTCCGGCTGCGCTTCCAGCGCCGCCTGGACACCCGGCCCGAGCATCTCCCCCTCGAGCCCCTTCCGTTGCATTTCCAGACGGCGGCGTTCAGCCGAACCGGGACCGAGTAAGGGACACCCCCGCGGTGAAGATCTCCATAGTCCGCCCGCGCGACCTCGGCGAGGCCGAAGTCAAGCGATGGCGCGACCTCCAGCTGACCGACCCTGACCTGTCGAGCCCGTTCCTCGCACCTGAGTTCACCATCGGCGTCGACCGGTTCCGCGACGACGCGCGCGGCAGAGTCCGGGTCGCGGTCGTGGAGGACGACGCCGGGATCGTCGCGTTCTTCCCGTACGAACGCGGCCCATTGGGCATCGGCCACCCGGTCGGGTTCGGCCTGACCGACCTGCAGGGCATCATCGCCGCGCCCGGCCTGCGGCTGAACGCGCGCGCCCTGCTGCGGGCCTGCGGCCTCGGCGTCTGGGACTTCGACCACCTGCTGGCCCGCCAGCAGGCGTTCGCGCCGTTCCACACCGTCCGGCGGGTGGAGCCGGTGATGGACCTGAGCGGCGGCTTCGACGCGTTCATCGACAAGGCCCGGCAGGCCGCGCCCAAGACCCACAAGACCATCCGGTACAAGGAGCGCAAGCTCAGCCGTGACGTGGGCGAGGTGCGCTACGTCTTTTCCTCGGACGATCCCGCCGACCTGCGCCGGCTGATGGCGTGGAAGTCCGACCAGTACACCCGTACGGGCCGCACCGACCGGTTCGCGAGGCCGTGGATCGTCAGGCTCGTCCAGCACTTCCACGAGACCGGGTTCGGCGTGCTCAGCGTGCTGTACGCGGGCGACGAGCCGGTCTCGTCCCACTTCGGGCTGCGCAACGGGCATGTGATGGCGGGCTGGTTCCCGGCGTACGACACCCGGTTCGGCAAATACTCCCCAGGCATGATCGGCCACATTCACCTGGCTCAGGGGTGCGCCGAGAACGGCATCACCGAGATCGCGATGGGCCGCGGCGGCAAGGAGTTCAAGGAGGGCTTCACGAGCCGCGAGATCCCGATCGCCGAGGGCCGGGTCGCCCGGCTCACCCCCGGCGCCGGGCTGCACTGGGTCCGCACGACCCCGCTCAACAAGGCGCGCGGCGCCGTTCTCGACAACCCCGCGCTCTACAAGCGCGCCGACCGGGTGCTCAAGACCTACGCGCGGCTGAGGGGGCGGACCCAGTGAACGACCAAGCGAGCAACCGGGTGAGCAGTGACCAGATGAACAGCGACCAGATCAACAAGGTCGCGTTCTCCGTGGTGATCTGCGCCTACACCGAGAAGCGCTGGGACGACGTGCACGCGGCGGTGGCCTCGGTCCGCGCCCAGCGGCACGCACCCAAAGAGATCATCGTGGTCGTCGATCACAACCCGGCGCTGTACGCCCGGCTCCAGCGGTCACTCACCGGCGTCACGGTGGTGGAGAACCGCGAGGGCCGCGGCCTGTCCGGCGGCAAGAACACCGGCGTCGCGGTCGCCAGCGGTGACGTGGTGGCCTTTCTCGACGACGACGCGGTCGCCGCGCCCGGCTGGCTGGAGGCGTTCGCGCGCCACTACGACGACCCGGCGGTGGCCGGGGTCGGCGGGCTGACCCTGCCGATGTGGCCGGGCTCCACCCCGTCCAGCGAGCTCATCTCGGCTCCCGTGCCCGAGACGACCGGGACGCGGCCGGGCTGGTTCCCCGAGGAGTTCGACTGGACCGTCGGATGCACCTACCGCGGCATGCTCCCCGGCCTGATCCGCAACCTCATGGGCGGCAACGCCTCGTTCCGCCGGGAGATGTTCCCGGTCGCGGGCGGCTTCAGCACCGGGATCGGCCGCAGCTTCCACAAGCGGCCGCTTGGCTGCGAGGAGACCGAGTTCTGCATCCGGTTGCGGCAGCGCAGCCCGAAGTCGGAGCTGGTCTACGACGACCAGGCGGTGATCTGGCACCGCGTGCCGACCGAGCGTGCCCGCTTCTCCTACTTCCGCGAGCGCTGCTACGCCGAGGGCCTGTCCAAGGCCCTGGTCACGCAGAGCGTCGGCAGCCAGGACGGCCTCGCCAGCGAACGTGCCCACGCGCTCAAGACCCTGCCGCGCGGCGCGGTGAAGGGCCTCGGCGACGCCTTCCGCGGCGAGCCGGCCGGGATCGGCCGCGCGGCCGCCATCACGGTCGGGCTCGCGTGGACCGCATGGGGGTACGGGGTGGGGCTCGGCGCCGCACGCCTCCAGGCTCGCCGCGACCGGCGGGCCGTGACACGAGGACGGACCCGAGGGCGACCGGGCGGCGAAGGGGTCGCCTGATGAGCGATCAAGGCGCGGCGAGCGGCGTACCCGTTCTGATGTACCACTCGATCAACGAGCGGCCGTCGCGCGATACGGCGGGGCTCGCGGTGCTGCCCGGCGCGTTCGCCGACCAGATGGCGCTGCTGGAGGACCGCGGCTTCACGCCCGTGCCGTTCTCGGCGGTGGCGGCGCCGCCGGAGGGCGGGCTGCCGGACAAGCCGGTGGCCATCACGTTCGACGACGGGTACGCCGACTTCCACGAGCACGCGCTGCCCGTCCTCGACGACCACGGCTTCACCGCGACGGTCTTCGTCACGACCGGCTGGCTGGCCGACGCCGGGGACGAGGCGGCCGGGCGCCCGCTCGACCGCATGTTGTCGTGGGAACAGGTCCGCGAGGCCGCCGCGCACGGCATCGAGATCGGCGGGCACAGCCACAGCCATCCCCAGCTCGACCAGCTCGGCGACGCCGAGCTGCGTTCGGAGCTGACCCGCAACCGGGGACTGCTCGAAGATCGGCTCGGCCGGGCGGTGACCACGATGGCCTATCCGTACGGATACTCCAGCGTGCGGGTCCGGCGTGCCGTCCGGGCGGCGGGGTATGACGCTGCGTGTTCGGTCGAGAACAAGCTCGGCCGTGTCCCTCAGGGTAGCGATACGGACACGCTGGCGATCCCCCGTCTCACCGTCCGCATGTCCACCTCGCTCGACACGTTCGAACGGGTCGCGGACGGAAGGGGCATCCCCCTGATCTACCTCAAGGACCGCGTCCTGACACGGGGATACGCCGTGGTGCGCCGGACGCGGTACGCGGTACGGCGGGTGACACGCCGTGTCTGATCCCAGCCTCCTCGCACCGCAACCGCCGGGAGAGCCCGGCTGGCTGCGCCGTGAGCTGTCCAATCCGCTGTTCCGCAACGCCTACGCCCTGGTCGCCAACGGCGGGCTCACCGGGCTCCTGGGGCTGGCCTACTGGGCGCTGGGCGCCAAGTTCTACGCCCCCGACGACGTCGGCCGGAACTGGGCCGTCATCCAGGCGATCATGTTCGTCGGCAGCGTGACGATGCTCAACTTCCTGCTGATCCGGTTCATCCCGCAGACCGCGCGGAACACCCGCGCGCTGGTGCTCGTCTGCTACGGCACCGGGACGGCCGCCGCGGCCCTGCTCGCGCTCGGCTTCATCGCGACGCTGGACATCTGGGGCCCCTCCTTCCAGCATCTGGCCAACTGGAAGGCGGCCGCGTGGTTCCTCGCGATGGCCGTCGCCTGGAACCTGTGGAACCAGCAGGAGGGCGTCTTCACCGGCCTGCGGCATGCCGGCTGGGTGCCCGTCGTCAATGTCATCTTCGGCGCGGCCAAACTGATCATGCTGGTGGCCCTGGCGGCGGCGTTCCCCGACGACGGCGTGACGCTGTCCTGGTTCGTGCCGGTCATGATCGCGCTGATCCCGGTCAGTTTCCTGATCTTCGGCCGCATGATCCCCGCGCACAGCCGGGAGAACTTCGGCCGCGGTCCGCGCCCCACGTACGGCGAGATCGGCCGGTACGTCGGCGGCGCGTACGTGGGCGGCGCGTTCCAGTACGCCTCCATCAGCCTCATCCCGGTCGTGGTCGCCGCGCACATCAGCGAGACGGCCAACGCCTACTTCCAGATGGCCTGGGCGCTCGGCATGATGCTCGACCTGCTGGCGCTCACCCTGTCGCTGTCGCTGACGGTCGAAGGTTCGTTCGAGCGCGACAAGCTCGTCGAGTCGACCAGGGCGGCCCTGCGGCGCACGCTGATGCTGATGACGCCGATCGTGGTCATCGTGATCGTCGCGGCGCCGTTCGCGCTGGAGTTCTTCGGCCACGAGTACAGCGAGAAGGGCGCGCCGCTGTTGCAGATCCTTGCCCTCGCGGTGTTGCCCAAGGCACTGATCGAGCTCTACATCGGCGTGCTGCGCGTGGAGAACCGCACCCGCCTGATCGCGCTCCTGCAGGCGGTCCGATTCGCGGGGGTGCTGGCACTGATCCTGATGCTCTTCGATTCCGAGCATCTGGCCACCATCGGCCTGATCATCGTCGGTGTGAACGTCGTGGTGGCCGCGGCGATTTTGCCTGGATTGCTGAAGGCGGCCAAGGCAAAGCCTTCCCACGGCCATGAAGGGCGGGATATCTCTGAAGGAGGTGGGGGCCGTAGCCATGGGGGGTGAAGCGCGTGTGACGGTTCGCCAGGCCTCGCAGAGCGGTGGGGATGCTCCTCACCAGAAGCAGGCCGTTCAGCCGCCGGCGCCGCAGACTCCGCGGCCGGTGCTGATCGCCTTGGGCGGGATGTTGACGCTCGGGCTCATGTTGTTCTGGTTGCCGCTGCGCGGCGTCGACCTCGAAGCCATGGACGGGTACGGGCTCATCGGCGTGATGCCGATCGCGAGCCTGCTCGGGGCGGCGCTGCTCGTGCTCACGTTCATGGCGACACTGGCGCTGGCCCGGCCGCACCGGTTGTTGCTGGCCGGCCAGATCCTTTTGCTGATCCTCACCCTGCACGGCGTGACGCTGGCGCTGGAGCCCATCGCGCGCTTCCCCACCGCGTGGCAGACCGCCGGCTTCATCGAGTACGTCACACGCAACCACACGGTCAGCTGGGATCTGGACGCCCGCTTCTCGACCCCCGGGTTCTTCGCGTTCATCGCGTTCGTCATGAAGGCGGTCGGCCAGAACGACATCGAGCCGCTGCTGCGCTGGGCGCCCACCGTCACCAACCTGCTCTATCTGATCCCCTACATCCTGATCCTCCGGGTGCTGCGCGCGACCTGGCGGGCCAAGTGGTTCGCGGCGTGGTTGTTCATCGCCGCCAACTGGGTCGGCCAGGACTACCTGTCACCCCAGGCGTTCGCCTACCTGCTCTATCTCTTCTTCGTGGCGATCCTGGTCAACTGGTTCCGGCACCACGACGAGAGGACGACAGGCTCGGGACGCCGCCGGAGTGGTGACACGCGCGAACGGAAGGGTGGGTTCTGGCGGGTCTACAACTGGCTGTTCGGAGCCAAGGACCCCGGTGAGCTGCCCGCCAAGCCGGTGGGCGTGCGCGAGCAGTCGATCCTCCTCGTCCTGCTGTTCATCCTGATCCTGGTGGGCACCGCCGCACACCAGCTCACCCCGTTCCTGATGACGGCGTCCTGCGCCGGGTTGGTGCTCGTGCGCCGCTGCAACCTGCGCGGCCTGCCGTTCATCGCCGGGGTGGTGTACGCGGCGTGGATCAGCTTCATGACCGTGGGCTACTGGTCCGGCAGAAAGGGCGAGCTCTTCGGCGGCCTGGGCAAGGTGTTCACCAACGTCCAGCAGAGCACGGGCGGCCGGCTGGGCACCGTCTCGGGCGCCACCCAGGACATCCAGATGCTCCGCATCGTCATCGCCATCACCGTCGTGGGCCTCGCCGTGGCCGGCCTCCTGCGTCGGCGGTCCCGCGGCATCGACGACCGCGTGGCGCTCGTCCTCCTGCTGGTCCCGTTCTCCTCGTTCGGCCTGCAGAACTACGGCGGCGAGCTGGCGCTCCGCATCTACTTCTTCATGCTGCCGGCCGCCTGCCTGCTGATCGCCTATCTCTTCTTCCCGGCGCCCTTCGACGCCCCGCGGGTGCGGGATCCCAAGGTCAAGATCTGGCTGGGCCACTTGCGTACGGGCTCCCGGCGGCACTGGCCTGCAGTCGCGGCCGCCTCCGTCTTCGCCGTGCTCCTCACCGGCGGCTTCCTGTCGGTCCGCTACGGCAACGAGAAGTACGAGCAGGTGCGCAGGAGCGACGTGAAGGCGTTCGACGTCATCCTGCGCTCGACCGACGGCGCGGTGGGGGTCGTGTGGCTGAGCGCCGAAAACCCCGAGCTCGTCGGCGGCGAGCCCGTCATGCCCTGGTCGTACCGGAGCTGGGAGCGGTTCACCCGCACGCCCGTGATCGCCAACCGCAACAACCCGGCCGACACCTCGCAGATCATCCAGCGCCTCAGGGCGCAAGGGCCCGGCGGCTTCTTCGTCACCACCCGCAGCCATGAGGACTACCAGGTCCTGTCCGGCGGCCTGGCCCCCGACTACGCGATCAAGATGCGCCGCGCGATGGCCGCCTCGCCCGAGATCACGACGGTCTTCGCCGACAACGACGCCGCCGTCTACCGCCTTAAGAACCCGCCTGCCGAGCCGCGGCCCACGGTGCCCGTGCCCGCGGGGCTCGGCATGCGCAACTCGCCCTGGACACCGGCGGGCCTCATCTACCTGCCCGTCCTGCTCGGCGTCCTCCTGACGCGCGAGCTCCGCCGCCTGCGGCTGCCTCCGAACGAGCTGCGGCGCCTCCGCCCGCTCACCGTCCTCGCGATCCCCCTGCTGATCAGCGTGGTCGCGGTCATCATCGAGAGGTTCGTGATCATCTCATGACGATCGTGCTGGCACTGCTGCTCTTCTCCGTCCCGGGCGCGGCGTTCTGGTCCCTCATGCGCGGCTTCGACCCGCTCGGCCGGCTGGTCGTCTCCATCGCGGCGAGCATCGTCACGGTCGCGGGAGCCGCCCAGATCCTCCTCATGGCGGGTTTCTGGTCGCCCGGCTCGGGTCTGGTCGCCGTCCTCCTCCTGAGCGGCCTGGTGGCCGGTCTGGCCCGCCTGCACCGCCCCCGGCGCCTCGCCCATCTGCACATCCCCCGGCCGCCGGCGCGGCCGGCGGCCGCGCCGGGTGCCAATGTCACCCGGCAAGACATCCCCGTCCGCCGCCGGGCCCAGGACGAGGAGGACTGGCTCTACCGGGACTGACCACACCCGTCAGAGATCGATCGAGTAGTCGAGCACGACGCGGTCGGCGGGGATGACGATCTCCCGGCAGACCTCCAGGACGCGGGCACGGGAGATCATCCGGCGGGTGATGGCGAGCACGGGGACGCCGGACGAGATGTGCAGGGTGTCGGCTTCCTCGGGGGTCGGCATGCGGGATCGGACGGCCTCCTCGACGCGGGTCGGCGGATGCCCCAGGTATTCGAGCTGGGCGAGGGTGCCGCCGGGCCAGGGCTCGCGTTCGGGATCGGCGACGGGGGTGTCGCCGACGATGTCCCAAGGCAGGTAGTTGACCGAGATCTGCTGGGGCTCGCCGCGGGCGAAGAAGACGAACCGGCGGCGGAGGAGTTCGACGCCGGTGGGGAGCTCGAAAAGGGACGCCAGCTCGGCGTCGGCGTTCGCACGGGTGTAGCTGCGGTCGAGGCGGTAATCGCTCCAGCCGATCCGCTGGTCGTGGGTGAAGGTCGTGGCGGGCACCGCGAGCGGCCGGGAGACCGCGCGGTACCGGTCCATCGCCACCCTGCGCGCGGGCGGCGAGACCTTGACTATGGTGCCGCCGCCGCGGCGGGTCTCGATGAGCCCCTCCCCGCGCAGGAGCGCGATCGCCTGCCTGACCACGATCTCTGAGACACCGTGGCTCGCACACAGTTCTGTCATGGTCGGCAACCGTGAGCCCTGCGGGTAGGTACCGGCCCGGATCTGGTCGCGCAGCGTGTCGGCGATCCGGAGATAGGCCGGACGGTCGGACACAGGCGCCACCTCCCCTCGTCGCGCCGCCGGGACCGCATCTCCCCGCTATCCCGAGGGGGACGGTCCGCTTACGGATAGCTTGACACCACTTATAACCGAGTAAGACTTGTGTATACGAAACATCCAGCTCGGGGAAAGGACGACCTTGATGGGCGACTTCGACGAGTTGAAGGCGGCCATCGAGTCGGACCATCCCGGGTGGCTGGTCTGGCGCAGTGACGCCGGTCGCTGGTACGCCACCCGCAGCGGAGACCTCACGGACGCCCAACTCCAGGCGGGATACGCGATGACGGTCGCGGCCGACGACTCCGAGGGGCTGCGCGAGCTCCTTGTCGAACAGACGCGCAAGGACCACAAGGGGAACTGATGCGGGGAGCGGGAGGTCGGGCGGCCCGGTCCGCTAACGGGGGCGGACCGGGCCGGGGCCGTTTCCGGTACGGAAGGGACCTGTGTCGCTGAGGTGACACAGGAGTGGAGGCCTGGTCGGTGGGGTTGATGTCACCGATCTGGCGAGCAGGACGTGACCGCACGGACGGCACTTGGCGCGGCCCCCGACACAGTGTCGTGCCGCCCGTGCGGTCGCTGACCGCGGCACGGGCTCCCGGCCGTCACATTTCCTTTTAAGGGCACAAGCCCGGGGAAGCGCGCGGTCCGAAACCCCCTATGTGGCGCTTGTCCCCTTCCGGCCACTCTCTGTGAGAGATCTTTATGCTTCGGCGGTTGTTCGCACCGAACTCCAGAGGTAAAGCAGATATCACGGAAACTTCGACATGCACGTGAACTCTCAACCTCTTTCTGGCGTTCTAACAGTTGTGCCGGATTGCTACCTGGCGCACCCCAGGCCGCCCCTTTCCAGGAGGGCCCTTTGGATGTCCACCCGCAGGCGAGACTGAGCCGCGCCTCAGATCGTCCGGCGCTGCTCCGCAATCGCCACGGCCGCCACGGCAGCAACGGCGGCCGGCGACGCCTGATCCTCATCGCACTCGCCGCCGCGCTGGCCGGTCTGCTGATCTCGACGATCTTTCTCGTGGTGACCGGATGGCGACCAGGCGGAGACGAGCCCGGAGTGAGCGCGCCCGCCGCACCGGCGACCAGGGTCGGCGCCGGGGCCTCCAGAGGATGGCCCTCCTGGGGGTTCACCCACACGCAGAACACGGTGGACTACCAGCAGGGCCCGCAGCAGGCGCTCACCGACCTGACGGCGCAGCCAATGGCGCAGGTCACGCCCATCATGGGTTGGGGGGTCGACAATCCGCTGCCGCGTCCAGGCGAGTTCAACTGGGCCTCGCTCGACCGGCGCATGGCGACCATCCGGCAGACGAAGGGCACTCCGGTCATCACGCTCTGCTGCGCCCCCGACTGGATGAAGGGCGGCCCGGCGGGCAAGACCGACTGGAGCCGGCTCGAACTGGCCGTGGAGAGCAAGCGTTTCGACGACTTCGCCAAGCTTTCAGCGGCGGTCGCCAAGCGTTATCCGGACGTGCGCTACTACGCGGTCTGGAACGAGTTCAAGGGATTTTGGAACCCGTCCCGCAATCGGTGGGACTACGAGGGTTACACCAAGCTCTACAACAAGGTCTATGCCGCTCTAAAAAAGGTTAATAGAGATATCAAGGTGGGCGGCCCGTACATGGTCCTTAACAGCAACGCCCCCGGCCACCAAACCGGTCCCTCAGAGCTGACCGGCTCCTGGGGGAGCATGGATCAGCGCGATCTCAATGCGATCAAATACTGGATGAAGCACAAGAAGGGCGCCGACTTCCTCGTGGTCGACGGGCACAGCATGCCCGTCCAGAAGGAGATCCGCCTGAACGAGTTCCAGGTGCTGTCGAAGTTCTCCGAGGTGACCAGGTGGTTGCGCGCCCTCGGCAAGGGCCTCCCCGTCTGGTGGTCCGAGTGGTACGTCGAGCCGGTGCCCTCCGACTGGACCGAAGAGCGCCGCGGCGCGGTGCACACCGTGGCCATGATGGAGTTCGTCCGCGGAGGCGCGGCCAGCGCCTACTACTGGAACCCGCAGACACCGACCACCGCCACGTGCGCCGGCTGCCTGTGGACGGGCACCGCGCAGGGCGGCGCTGCGACCCCGACCCTCGGGATGTTGCAGAACTTCACCCGCTGGTTCCCGCCGGGCACCGCGCTCACCGACGTCAAGTCGTCCAACCCCGCGGTACGGGTCCTGGCGCAGCAGCGGCAGATCGTCGCGGTCAACACCACCGCCCAGCCCGCGCAGACCCAGCTTGAGGGCAACCCGCTCGCCCTCGGCCCGTACGAGGTGAAGTGGATCAGCAGATGACCGTCCAGCCCCCTTCGACCGCCAAGGCGCGCGAACTCGGCATCGACCTGGTGGACATCGCGTTCTGGGACCGGCCGCACGAGGCGCGGCTGGCCGACTTCGCCCGGCTCCGGGCACTCGGGGCGCCGGTCTACTTCGCCGAGCCGCGGGTCCCGTTCGTCCGGGCCGGCAAGGGCTTCTACGCCCTGGTCAGGCATGCCGACGTCGTCGAAGCCAGCCGGAACGCCAAGATCTTCTCCAGTGAGCCGGCGGCCACCTCGCCCGAGCCGCCGCCCTGGCTGGCCAAGCTGTTCGGCACACCGATGATCAACATGGACGACCCGGCGCACGCCCGGCTGAGGCGGATCGTCTTCCGCGCGTTCACCCCCAAGACGCTGGCCAAGATCGAGGACGAGGTCCAGGCGATTGCGACCCGCATCGTCGACCGGGTGGTCGAGGAGGGCCCGCGGGACTTCGTCGGCCAGGTCTCCGCGCCGTTCCAGCTCGCCGTCATCTGCGCGATGATGGGCATCCCCGAGAAGACCCGGCCCTATGTGCTGTCGCGCGTCGACGCCATGACCGAGTATTCCGGCGTCCGCGGCTCGCTGGCCAGCCCCCGCACGCTCCGGCTGCTCTACGGCAATCTCAAGGCCATCGTCGACCTCCACCGGCTGGTCGCCAGGCTCGGCCGGATCCGGCGTGAGCATCCCGCCGACGATCTGGTGTCGGCGCTGGTCAACGCCAATCCCGACGGCGAACGGCTGTCGATCCGCGAGCTCGGCTCGTTCTTCGACCTGCTGCTGGTGGCGGGCAACGAGACGACCCGCAACACGCTCACGCACGGCCTGAAGCTCTTCACTGACCATCCGGACCAGCGCGACCTGCTGCTGTCCGACTACGACGCGCGCATCGGCGCCGCGATCGAAGAACTCGTCCGGTACGTGTCACCGATCATGCAGTTCCGGCGGACGGTGACCACGGACCACGAGCTCGGTGGTCACCGGTTCCGGGCCGGTGACAAGGTCGTGCTGTTCTATCCGGCCGCCAACCGCGACCCGGCCGTGTTCAAAGACCCCGATGTCTTCGACATCACCCGCGAGCCCACCAAGCACGTCGCGTTCGGCGGCCCGGGCCCGCATCTGTGCCTGGGCGCGAACCTCGCCCGCATGGAGCTCAAGATCATGTTCCGGGAGCTGTTCACGCGGCTGCCCGGCCTGCGCGCCTCCGGAGAGCCCGACTACCTGCTGTCGAACTTCGACAACGGCATCACGCGCCTGCCCTTCACCTTTTCCCGATAACGGTTCTCTTCGCGCCACTAACAGGAGATCCAATGCACGTATCCGTCATCCGCCCGCGGGAGCTCGGCGACACCGAGCTCACCGCCTGGCGCAAGATGCAGATGGACCTGCCTCACCTGGCCAATCCCTTCCTGTCGGCGGGCTATTCGACCGCGGTCGACCACGTCGTCGACGGCGCCCGCGTGGCCGTGCTCAGCGAAGGCTCCGACATCGTCGGCTTCTTCCCGTTCGAAAAGCACGGCCGCTCCACCGCGGGCGCGATCGGCGGCTGGCTGTCGCTCGGCCAGGGCCTGGTGCACGTTCCGGGCCTGGACCTGGACGCGCGGCGGCTGCTGCAGGACTGCGGCCTCGCCGCATGGGAGTTCGGCACCGTCGTCGGTGACCAGCCGTGGTTCGCCCCGTACGTCACCAAGCGGCTCGACTCGGCCGTGATGGACCTCAGCGGCGGCTTCGACGGCTTCACCGATGATCTGAAGGCGAAGGGTTCCAAGGTCGTCAAGCAGACGCGGTACAAGGAGCGCAAGCTCGGCCGTGACGTCGGCGAGGTCTCGTTCGCCTTCGACGTGCGCGACGAGGCGTCGCTGGCGCTCGTCCGCTCGTGGAAGTCCGACCAGTACCGCGCGATGGGCCGCGCCGACCGTTTCGCCAAGCCGTGGGTCACCGAGCTCGTCGAACGCCTGCACAACACCCATGACGAGCATTTCGCCGGATCACTCTCCATGTTGTACGCCGACGGACGTCCCGTCGCGGGGCACTTCGGGCTGCGCAGCGATCACACGCTCGTCACGTGGTTCCCGGTGTACGACCCGGAGTTCGCCAAGTACTCCCCGGGTCTGATCCTCCACCTGCACATGGCCGAGGAGGCCGCCGCCCGCGGTGTCCAGCAGATCGACATGGGCCCCTCCATCGGCTGGCGCTACAAGCAGGAGCTGCAGACCCGTTCGCACGAGGTCTCCGAGGGCGTCGTCCGCCGCCCGTCGGCCGCCGGCGCGGTCCACTGGCTCCGCCACGAGCCGGTCGCCCGCGCCCGCGACATGATCCTCAACAACAAGACGTTGTACGGGCTGGCCGACCGCGCCATGCGGCGCTATGGCGAACTGCGATCGCGGAAACGACGCGGCATGCTCGGTGTCGCCGCCCTGCCGGCCGGTGGCTCGTTCTCCGAGACCGCCGCCACGTTCTCCTTCCTCGGCTAGCCCCCGGCCAGGCACGCGTCCGTGCCTGACGTGATCGTGATCGTGCCGCCACTCGCGTACGCGAACGTGCCCTCGTCGCCGGCGACCGGCAACTTCCCGGCGTTCGCAGGCATCGCGTAAGAGGCCAGCCTGCGGCCGGTCGCCCCGTCGTAACAGGTCAGCCTGCCCTGATCCGGCGACCGGAGCCACAGCCTGCCGCCGACGCCGGTCAGCAGGCTGGACGGCGTGAGTCGAAGAGCCCCGAGGTCTCCCCCAGGCCGCTGCCGCATCGTGGCGACGTCCATCTGGTGGATCCGCAGATGCGTGAGCTCATCGGTCAGATACCAGGCCATGCCTCCCGCCCCCGGGGTCAGGCTGTAGACGCCGCCCTGTACCCGGTGCTGGGCACGCGGGCCGCCGGTCTTCAGGTCGAGGGTCACGATCACCGGCCCGTTCGGCTCCTGGCACGAAAGCAGTGCCGTTCCGGCCTTGAGGTCGACGTCAGCGATCTCGGCGTGGTTTCCGCAGTTCCACGGAGGGCGGAGGGTACCCAGGACCTGGCCGGTGCGGGGGTCGCGCCGGGTGAACGTCCACCGCCCCGAGCGTTCGGCGCCTCGCGACCAGAGGGTCCCCGCAACGGCCGTGGTCCTGGCCATTGCACCGGGGACGGGGATGGTCCCCCCTTCGGGTTGAAGGGTCCGGGCGTCGACCCGGTTGAGGAAGCTGAAGGTGTCCTTTCGCGCTCTCTCCCCCGTCATCTGGCGCTCGCTGAACCACAGGTTCCCCTCCACCATGACCAAGTCCAGTGCGGCTACCGACACTTTCGGCGAGGTCGCCACGACGCGGCGGGTGGACCGGTCGATGCGATAGATGTGGGACTTGCCCAGTACGTAGAGCGAGTCGCGGGTGAGGACCAGTTCCCTCGCAACGCCCCCAGGCACCGGCAGCGTGATGGATGTCACTGGGCGCGGCGGGCGCGGCTCCCTCTCCGTGGCCCTGGCCATTGTGAAGGCGAGGACGACCGCGGTAGCGGCGGCCAGTGTGCCCAGCACGGCTCCGGCCGCCCTGCGCCGGCGGACTCGGCGGGCGCCTGCTTCGGCACCGTCCAGCAGGGCCAGGTCGGCGGGGAGGGCCCAGCGCTCGTCCTCAAGGGCCGCGCGTAGCCTCTCGTCGAAGTCAGTCACCGTGTCACCTCAGTCACGTTCGGGTGGACGCGCAGTTTGGCCAGCGCCTTGCTGGCCTGGCTCTTGACCGTGCCCGGTGAACATCCGAGCGCCTCCGCGATCTGAACCTCCGACATGTCCTCGTAGTAGCGCAGCACCAGCACGGCTCGCTGCCGCGGCGGCAACGTCGCCAGCGCCGCCCGCATCGCCCAGCGTTCCTCCGGCTCGGCCGGCCGCGGCGGCGGAGGCTCCGGCGGCGACGCGGTGAGGTGCTCCCGCCAGGAGCGGCGCTGGTCGTTGATCACCAGCCGGAGGATCGTCCGGCGCACGTAGCCCTCGGGGTCGTCCTTGCGGTGCACGCGCGACCAGGCGAGCAACGTTCTGGTAAGGGCGGTCTGGACGACGTCCTCAGCCCGGTGTGGATCACCGGTCAGCAGATGCGCGTACCGCAGCAGGGCAGGCAGCCGCGCACCCGCCCAGTCCCGGAATTCCGCGTCCACTCAGCACCTCGATCAACTCAGTTCATCGCTCTGTCCTCTAAGGACACATGAGGAGGAACGGAGGTTGCCTCCCGAAACCAGACCGGTCAGGGAGGTGAGAGACGTCGATCTCGGGGCAGTCCTACCCTCGAAAGTCCGATCCCTGCGGTGAGGAGGCCATGAATCCATGGCACGGGTGACGCGCGCTGAGATCGACCGGCTCGTCGGCGGAGACCACCACGACCCCCACGGCATCCTGGGTGCTCATCCGGGGCGTGACGGCGTGACGGTCCGGGCGCTGCGCCCGATGGCGGAGAGCGTTGAGGTGATCTTGCCGGACGGCGACCGGCATGCGATGCGCCACTTCCATGAGGGTGTGTTCATCGTCACACTCCCACCGGAGGCGTCGCTGGCCGGATCCGGACGGGACGATCCGCCGCTCGCCGTCCCCGACTACCGGCTCGCGGTCCGGTACGCGAGCGGGCCCGAGGTCGTCCAGGACGACCCGTACCGCCACGCGCCCACCCTCGGCGAGCTGGACCTTCACCTGATCAGCGAGGGGCGGCACGAGGAGCTGTGGCGGGCGCTGGGCGCGCGCGTCCGTACGTACGCCTCCGCGTTCGGGGCCGTGACGGGCACCGGGTTCTCGGTCTGGGCCCCCACGGCGCGGGGCATCCGGGTGGTGGGCGACTTCAACCACTGGGACGGGCGGGCCCATCCGATGCGGTCGCTGGGGTCGACCGGGGTCTGGGAGCTCTTCGTGCCCGACGTCGCCGACGGCACCGTCTACAAGTACGAGGTCCTCGGCGCGGACGGGGTGTGGCGGGCCAAGGCCGACCCGATGGCGCAGGCCACCGAGACGCCTCCGGCCACCGGGTCGCGCGTCTTCACCTCGTCGTACGAGTGGGGCGACGGCGACTGGATGGACCGGCGCAAGGAGCGGTCCTGGGTCGCCGAGCCGACGAGCGCGTACGAGGTGCATCTCGGCTCATGGCGTCCCGGTCTCGGCTACCGGGAGCTCGCCGACGAGCTCACCGAATACGTACGCGACATGGGCTTCACACACATTGAGTTCCTGCCCGTCGCCGAGCACCCGTACGGCCCGTCCTGGGGTTACCAGGTCACCTCCTACTACGCGCCCACCTCGCGCTTCGGCGATCCGGACGACTTCCGGCACCTGGTCGACCGGCTGCACCAGGCGGGCATCGGCGTCATCGTCGACTGGGTGCCCGCGCACTTCCCCAAGGACGAGTGGGCGCTGGCGCGCTTCGACGGGACGGCGTTGTACGAGCACGCCGACCCGGGCCGCGGCGAGCACCCTGACTGGGGGACTCTGGTCTTCAACTTCGGCCGTGCCGAGGTGCGCAACTTCCTGGTGGCCAACGCCTGCTACTGGCTGGAGGAGTTCCACATCGACGGGCTGCGGGTGGACGCCGTGGCCTCGATGCTCTACCTCGACTACTCGCGCGAGGAGGGCCAGTGGACACCCAACATCTACGGCGGCCGCGAGAACCTGGAGGCCATCTCGTTCCTCCAGGAGATGAACGCGACGGCCTACAAGCGCAACCCGGGGATCATGACGATCGCCGAGGAGTCGACCGCCTGGCCCGGCGTCACCCGGCCCACCCACCTCGGCGGCCTCGGCTTCGGGTTCAAGTGGAACATGGGCTGGATGCACGACACCCTGGAGTACCTGCGGCACGAGCCGGTCTTCCGGCACTACCACCACGGCGAGATCACCTTCTCGATGGTGTACGCGTTCTCCGAGAACTACGTGCTCCCGCTGTCCCATGACGAGGTCGTCCATCTGAAGGGTTCGCTGCTGGGCAAGATGCCCGGCGACAGCTGGCAGAAGTTCGCCGGGCTGCGGGTGCTGCTGGCCTACATGTGGTCGCATCCCGGCAAGCAGCTGCTCTTCATGGGCGGCGAGTTCGGCCAGGGTGCCGAGTGGGCCGAGGAGCGCCCGCTCGACTGGTGGCTGCTGGACAACGCCGCCGAGGGCGCCGCCCATATCGGCGTGCAGCGGCTCGTCCGCGACCTCAACCGCAACTACCGGGCCCATCCCGCGTTCTGGACCAGGGACAACGAGCC
The DNA here is from genome assembly GCF_044326415.1 of Actinomadura sp. 6N118. NCBI lineage: Bacteria > Bacillati > Actinomycetota > Actinomycetes > Streptosporangiales > Thermomonosporaceae > Actinomadura > Actinomadura sp. 6N118. Next base: position 105,639 of record NZ_JBIRAZ010000020.1, read on the forward strand.
GGAGGGCTTCCACTGGATCGACGCCAACGACGCCGCCGGCAACGTGCTGTCGTTCCTGCGCCAGGGGACGGCGGCCGGAGCTGAACGCGCACCGGTCGTGGCTTGCGTGATCAACTTCTCCGGCAGCCCCCACGAGAACTACCGGCTGGGCCTGCCGCAGGCCGGTCCGTGGCGCGAGGTGCTCAACACCGACGCCTTCGACTACGGAGGCAGCGGCGTGGGCAACATGGGCCGGGTCGAGGCCGTCGAGGAACCCTGGCACGCCCAGCCTGCCTCGGCCGTCCTCCGCATTCCCCCGATGGGTGCCGTCTGGCTCGTCCCGGACGAGCCCCTCGAGGACATCATCGACGTCGCCCCGGCCGAGATCGAGGCGGCCGTCGAAAACGATGTCCAGCCCGGGCCGTCCGGCGTACGGTCCGGCGCCCCCGTCGAGCCTGCCGGAGCCCCTGCCGACTCTCCGGAGGACGAAAAACCGGCGAGCGTCCCGGCAGGGGGCACGGCGGGCGGGCCGGTCGACATGCCGGCCGGTGCCACCGCAGGCGATCTGGCGGGTGGCGCGGCGGAGGCCTCGAAGACCGGCGACGAGGCAGACGACGAGGCTCCGCCTAGACTGCCGGAGTGACCTCTCCCACCGCCCAGAAACTAGCCGTCGTGCCCTCCCAGTTCCTGGTGGAGCACGTGCCGAACGCGACGTTCCCCGAGGACGACGAGTGGATCGCCCTGGTGCGGGCGCCCGAGGGCCTGACGGTGATCCGGGAGGCGCCGCCGTACGTGGACGCCGAACGCTGGGTCGGCCTCTACGGCGGCGCGACCGCGCACGGCCTGGACGTGCCCGGGATGCTGGCCGCGATCGTGGGGCCGCTGGGCGCCGCGGGGATCTCGGTCTTCGTGGCCTCCACCTACCATGCCGACCTCGTGCTGGTGCCCGAACACCGGCTCGCGGCGGCGACCGCCGCCCTCAAGGAAGCCGGCCACGAGGTCAGTTCCGCGACGGCTTGATCCGGTCGAGCAGCCAGCTGGGACCGGTGACGGCCGCGCCCTGCTCGGCGACGCGGGATCGCAGCTCCCGGTCGGCGGTCACCACCAGGTAGGCGGTGTCCGGCGCGGGATCGCGCACCAGCTCGACGATCTGGTCGTCGCCGCTGCGCGGCGCGGCCACGACCCGGACGCCCTCGACGCTCTCGACACCCCTGGCGGCGCCCTCGACCACCAGGACCACCTCGGGGAAGACGCGGTCGAGCGGCAGGAGATCGGCCAGGCCGCCGGGCAGTCCCGAGACGCCCTCGTTCAGCACCACCAGCTCGTCGCGCAGCCGGCTGTTGGCGCCGGCCCGGTCCTTCCACCATCCGTCGGCCCGTGAGCCCACGACGTTCGCGGCGTCCACGACCAGCACGAGCCGGCTCATGGCGTACCGCAGCCGGGGCCAGGAGCGGGCGAACGGCTCGAACAGACGCTTGCCGGTGACCTCCTCCACCGGCACCCAGGCAGCCTTGCGGGTCTCCATCGAGGCGGGCCTGACGGCCACCATGCGCGGGACGGAACCGACCACGGACACGAAGTCCCAGCCACCGTGATCTTCGGTGCTGACGCCATGCACCCGTACTACCCGGGTGTCGAGGGTGCACTCCTCGGACGTCTCGCGCAGCGCGGCGGTCACCGCGTCCTCATGGCTGTGCCGGGCGCCGCCGAACATGCCCCACGTACCGCCGCCCAGACCCCACCACGCCCGCTGCTGGAGCAGCACCCGGACCACGCCGTCGCTGCCGCGGTGGAACGGCAGCAGCCCCGCCGCCCCGTACCGTCCCCAGTGCGTATGCCCCAGCTCGCAGCGGCCCCAGCCGTCGCCGTCTCCCATACAGCGACGATATCCGGCGGCCGATCCCAGTACGGTGGACTTGCTACTCGGGGGGTGGCCCGCTTGGCATGCCCTGGAGGAATTCGATGGCGGTTCTGCCCCTCGAACCCGACGATCCTCGCGAGACCGGCCGCTACCGCCTGACGGGACGGCTCGGTGAGGGCGGCCAGGGCGTGGTCTACCTCGGCGAAGGCCCGTCGGGTGAACGTGTCGCGGTGAAGATGCTCAAGACCACCGACGCGGCTGCGCGGGCCCGGTTCGCACGGGAGATGGAAGCGGCCCGGCGGGTCGCGCCGTTCTGCACGGCCGCGGTGCTGGATTCCTCGGCCGACGGGGCGCATCCGTACGCGGTGAGCGAGTACGTCAACGGGCCCTCGCTCCAGCAGCGGGTCGCGCAGAGCGGGCCGCTGCTCCACGGCGACCTGCAGCGGTTGGCGGTCAACACCGCCAGCGCGCTCGCCGCCATCCACGGCGCCGGGATCGTCCACCGCGACCTGAAGCCCGCCAACGTGCTGCTGGGCCCGGACGGGCCGCGCGTCGTGGACTTCGGCATCGCCCGCGCCATCGACGCCGAGACGCACACCCAGCTCGTCGGCACGCCCGCGTACTTCGCGCCCGAATGGCTGGCCGGGCACGCACCGACGCCCGCCTCCGACGTCTTCGCGTGGGCGGGCACGATGGTCTTCGCCGCGACGGGACGCCCGCCGTTCGGGAAGACCACCAGCATCCCCGCGGTGATGCACCGCATCGCGAACGGCGAGCCCGACCTGACAGGGGTTCCGCAGGCTCTGTCCGGCCTGCTGGCGGAGTGTTTCCGCAAGGATCCAGCCGCGCGCCCGTCGGCACGCGACCTGATGGTCCGCCTGGTCGACCCAGCAGGGCATTCCGTTCCGCAGCAACAGGCAGTTCCGCCGCAGCAGGCAGCTCCACCGCAACAAGCAGCGCCGACGCCGATGCCCGTGCCCAGCGGCTACTCCCCCGGCATGCCGACGTCACCCGCCGGGCAGGGCCCGCGCCGATCGCGGCGAGCCGGGCTCGCGGCTGCGGCGGCAGGGACGGTCATCGTCGTGCTCGTCGGCGTCATCGCGTTTCTCCTTCTCGGCAACGGCGACGACGGCCGTCCCGGCGCCGGAAGCACGACATCCGCGAGCGGGACACCGAAGAGCGAGTCCCCTGACAGCGAGTCCCCGCCTGCGTCGACATCCGGGAGCCCTGCGCAGACAGGCGGGCAGACAGGCGGCGAGACCGTTCCGGCTGCGTTCGCGGGGACGTGGAAGGGCACCATCACCCAGTCCGGCGGGATCACTCTCGACGAGAATGTCAGCACGGACGTCACGGTGCGGCTGACGGCGGGCAAGAGCGAGGGCACCGCGGACTACACGGCCTGGGGTTGCCACGACACCCTGAAGGTCACCAAGGCGTCCGCGAGCAAGCTGGAGATCATGGAGACGCCCAAGAACAGCCAGGGCACGACCGGCTTCTGCATCGGCGGTCCCCTGACGCTCACGCTCGAATCCGGGTCGCTCAAGTACAGCTCCGGCGGCGGCATGACCGGCACGAGCACCGGGACGCTCACCAAGTCCGGCTAACCCTTACTCTTGCGTACGAGAGGTAACTGATCATCTGGAGCGATCTGGTGAGCATCGAGGAAGCCGGCGCCGATCTGTGGAACTCCCTGTCCGGGGCGGAGCTGATCCAGGCCATGGGCGAGGGCCGGTTCCCTGAGCTGAGCGATGTCAGCGCGCACATCGGCCAGCGCGTCGTCGCCGCCGAGCCCGGCCGCGTCGAGCTCGCCTGGACGCCCGGGGAGCACCTCTGCAACCCGGCGGGCAGCGTGCACGGCGGCTATATCGCGATGATCCTCGACAACGCCGTCTGCTTCGCCGGCGCGAGCACCGGCACGCACTTCGTCCCGCAGCTCACGCTCAACCTCACCATCGACTACCTGCGCGGCGTCCAGGCAGGCGAGACCTACACCGTCGTCAGCACCTGCCTGAAGCCGGGCCGGACACGCATGGTCTCGACCGCGCTGATCAGCGATCCCCAGGGGCGTCCGATGGCGCAGGCGAGCGGCAGCACCGTGCCCAACCAGGCCTTCGCGCGCTGACCGCATAGGCTTGGCCCATGGTGGATCCCGGTTCAGTCGTCAGCGCAATCAAGCAGGCCCGGGAACGGCGTACGGCGCCGCTGGTCCTGGAGCTCGACCTCACCGACGGCATCGTGGAGACGCCGCCGGCCGACCCGGTCGCGGCCATCCTCTCCATGCGGCGCACGCACCTGCGGGACGTGCTCGACGGGCTGCGCCGCGCCCGCTCCGACTCCCGGGTGCGCGCCCTCGTGGTCAAGATCACCGGTGGGATCGGGCTGGCCATGGTGCAGGAGCTGCGCGAGGCGGTGACGGCCGTGCGCGAGGCGGGCAAGCTCACCGTCGCGTGGGCCGAGACGTTCGGCGAGGGCGGCCGCGGCACCGTGCCCTACTACCTCGCCAGTGCGTTCGACAAGGTCTACCTGCAGCCGACGGGCGAGGTCGGCCTCACCGGCGTCGCGCTGGAGGAGCCGTTCTTCGCGGGCTCTCTGGAGAAGCTCGGGGTCCAGCCACGGTTCGCCAAGCGCTACGAGTACAAGACCATGGCCAACACCTTCATGGAGAAGGCCTACACGCCCGAGCACGAGGAGTCCTCCCAACGCCTGGTCGCCTCCCTCGGCGAGCAGATCACCGCCGGGATCGCGGCGGCCCGCGACCTGCCGGTGGACCGGGTCCGCGAGCTGACCGACCGGGGTCCGCTGCTGGCCTCGGAGGCCCTGGACGCGGGGCTCGTCGACCGGCTCGGCTACCGCGACGAGGTCTACGGCGACCTGCGTGAGGAGTTCGGCGAGCACGCGCTGCTGCGGTACGTGGCGCGCTACAACCGCACACACTCGCTCTCCCGGCGGCTGCCCCAGCCGGGCAAGCAGGAGGTCGTCGCCCTGATCAACGGGCACGGCCAGATCCGGCTCGGCCGCAGCGGCCGGGGCGGCCCGCTGCCCACCCAGGGCACGGCGATGGGCTCGGACACCATCGGCGCCGCGCTGCGCGCCGCCGTGAAGGACGACCGGGTCAAGGCGATCGTGTTCCGCGTCGACAGCCCCGGCGGCTCGGCGGTGGCCTCCGACGCGATCTGGCGCGAGGTCATCCTGGCCCGCAAGGCGGGCAAACCGGTCATCGTCTCGATGGGCAACGTGGCGGCGTCCGGCGGCTACTACGTCGCGATGGCCGCCGACACGATCGTGGCGCAGCCCGGGACCATCACCGGCTCGATCGGCGTGGTCGTCGGCAAGGCCGTCGTCAACGGCCTGCTCGACCGGATCGGCGTGGGCGTCGGGACCGTCGCCGACGGCGAGCACGCCCGCATGTTCAGTTCGACCAAGGACTTCAGCGACTCCGAGTGGGAACGCGTCAACGCCTCACTCGACCAGATCTACGACGACTTCACCCGCAAGGTGGCCGAGGGCCGCGATCTGTCCCGCGAGCGCGTGCACGAGCTGGCGCGCGGCCGGGTCTGGACCGGCGCCGACGCCAAGGAGCACGGCCTGGTGGACGAGCTGGGCGGCCTCGATCTGGCGCTCGACCTGGCCCGCAAGAAGGGCGGCCTGGCCGCCGACGCCCCGGTCCGCCCGTACCCCCACACCTCGCCGTTCGATCGGCTGCGGCCGCCGGAGTCCAGCGAGGACCGCACCGCGGCCAACGCCCGCTTCGACGGCTGGGGCTCGCTCGGCGGCGTGGCCGCCCGCCTCGGCCTGCCCGCCGCGGGCCCGCTCACCCTGCCCGGCGCCTGGGAGATCCGCTGAACTTGGAGATGAACACCGCGGACTACACCGAGGCGATCGCAGGGTTCGCCACCGGCGTGGTCGTGCTGACCGTGCGGGACGGCCGCGACGACCTCGGCACCACCGTCACCTCGTTCATGTCGGTGTCCATGGAGCCGCCGATGGTCCTGGCCGGAGTGGCCTCCACCTCGTACCTCAGCGAGGTACTGGGCCGTCAGGACCGCTGGGCCGCGACCGTCCTCAGCACGGGCCAGCGCGCCCTGGCCGGCCGCTTCGCGGCCGAAGGAAGGCCGAGCGCCCGCCTTCTCCTCGCCAGCGAGCCGCACCACCGCGGCCCGCTGTCCGACGCCCTGATCCTCGACGACGGCCTGGCCGCCCTCGAATGCGAGACCCGCCAGCGCATCGAGGCAGGCGACCACCACCTCTTCGTCGCCGAAGTCCTCTCCGCCGACTACATAGCCCGCCGCGAAAAACCCCTAATCCGCGTAAACCGCCGTTACCTCGGCTCGGGCTGAACGAGCTGCAACAAGCCGTGGATGAATCGCGCACGATAGTCGCGGCCCTCGATCGAGAACGCGACGCCCCAGTGCCCTGGCGCGTCCCCTTCCATGTGCCTGGCGCCCTCGAAGCGGTCACCGATGTCGGAGATGACGCACGACCAGGGCTTCAGGTCGTTCAGGCCGTTCAGATTGGGGACGGGTGATCCCTCCGCGCGGACCAGCCAGTGGTGCCAGGTGGACCCGTCCGGCGCACCCAGCACCTCGAAGCGCAGGTCCGGCCAGAAGGGCAGTTCCCACAGGCTGTATGTGCAGTCCAGGTCGCCGAACTTGCGCGGGCCTGTCTCGCCGGGCGGTCCCAGCACCATGCGATAGCGAGCGAGTCCCTTCGGCGCCGTCTTCGAGTAGGGCATCGACACCCACCGCCGATGCGCCTCACGCATCTGTGCCCTGGTGGCCCCGAGCTCTTTGAGTGCGTCCTCGACCCGGCCGGGCGCCAGATCCAGCATGCGCCACATGAGCACGAGCTGGAACTCGAACCTCGCAAACCCGATCGCCACGGCTCAGACCCGGTGACCTGCCTTGAAGACCGCTGCGACCTGCGGGACCCCTGGGCGGTAGGCCAGGTGGATGTACGAGGGGGCGTCGAGCACAACCACGTCCCCGCGAGCGCCCACTCCCAAGTGGCCGACGTCGGTGCGCCGCAGCGCCTTGGCCCCTCCGGCTGTGGCGCTCCAGACCGCCTCGGCGGGGGTCAGGTGCATGTCTCGTACGCCCACTGCGATGCAGAACGCCATGCTGGAGCTGTAGCAGGAGCCCGGATTGCAGTCCGTCGCCAGCGCGACCGTGGCCCCAGCGTCAATCAGCCGCCGGGCGTCCGGGTAGGGCTGCCTCGTAGAGAACTCCACGCCCGGCAGGAGCGTCGCCACCGTCTCCGAACCCGCCAGCGCCGCCACGTCCTCATCTGTCAGGAAGGTGCAGTGGTCGGCCGCCGCGGCACCCAGCTCCACCGCCAACTGGACACCGGGCCCGTGCCCCAGCTGGTTGGCGTGCAGCCGCGGCGTGAGCCCAGCCTTGATCCCCGCCTCCAGCACCTCCCGGGTCTGGTCGGCATCGAACGCGCCCCGCTCGCAGAAGACGTCGACCCAGCGCGCGTGAGGCGCGCAGGCGGCCATCATCTCGCCCGACACCAGCCGCACGTACCCCTGCGTGTCGTCGCCGTACTCCGACGGCACAACGTGGGCGCCGAGGAAGGTCACCTCGTCGGCGAACTCCCCCGCGATCTGGAGGGCCCGCTGCTCGTGCTCAACGGTCAGCCCATAGCCGGACTTGCACTCCACGGTGGTGGTCCCCTGGCGTACCATCTCGTCCACCAGCCGCCGCACGTTCGCCCGCAACTCGTCGTCCGAGGCCGCCCGCGTCCGCGCCACCGTCGTCCGGATGCCGCCCGCCTTGTACGGCTGCCCGCTCATCCGAGCGGCGAACTCCTCCGCGCGTTCCCCCGCGAACACCAGGTGAGCGTGCGAGTCCACGAACCCCGGCAGCACCGCCCGGCCACCCGCGTCGAAGACCTCGTCGGCGGCGGGAGCCCCGGAGCCAGGACCCACCCACGCGACGCGGCCGTCCTCGACGACCAGCGCCGCGTCGTGGAGCAGGCCGAGCGGCCCCTCACCGATTCCCGGCTCGTTGGTGACCAGTTCCCCGATGTTGCTGATCAGAGTGCTCACCCGGCCAGGATCGCATCCACACTCCCCGCTCCGGGCGCCGCCCCGGCCTGATCTGTCTCGGATCCGAGACAGATCAGGACCGTGTAGGGTCCGCCTCGGAGGCGATTGGGTGCCTGGTGGCCCTCCCGGTCTTCAAAACCGTAGGGATCCGAGCATCTCGGGTCGGCGGGTTCGATTCCCGTTCGCCTCCGCACGGACTTCTTAAGCTGTGACCATGACCGCCCATCGAAGCCTTGGCCGCGCGACGCAGCCGGAAAAGAGTCTGCGCGGCATCCGGGCCGCGCTGGTCGTGCGGCAGGACCGCGAAGCGTTCGACTCGGGGCTGCAGGCCGTGCTCACCGAAGTCCGGGTGAGCCTCGATCTCGCTCCGCTGAACGAGTTCGTACACCGGTGGTGGATCACCGCTTGCGACTCGGCCGCAGACCCTGCCGGCCGCGAGCGGATGCATGCACAGGCTGAGCAACTTCGAGCCGGTGAGCCAGTATCACGAGGTCGGCCATGGCGCGAGATCCTGGCCGAGCGAAAGGGGCTGGTCGCCGCCGAGGGGGTTGGCGGCGACCAGGGCGACACGCTGGCGCCGTTCCGCTTCGAACGGCTCAGGCTCCCGTGATCTCGTTGGGGGTGTGGGGCAGGTCGGCGGTCATCTCGACCTTGCCGGACTCGACGTTCACCGCGTGGAGCTTCTTGGCGGCCGGGTCGGTGACGTAGGCGGTCTCACCGTTGACGTAGAGGGCCGGGCGGGCCTCCTGCCACTCGATGGGCTCCTTCCAGGGAGCGAGGATTTTGATCTTCTTGGTGACCTTGGCGGATTCGGGGTCGATGACGCGCAGCGCGCCGTCGGTGCCGAGGACGAGTCCCTCACCGTGCGGGCCGCGGCCCAGAGAGCGGAACGTGTAGCTGGCGCCGAGGTCGACCAGCTTCAATGTGCCGGTGGTGGTGTTGATGAGTGAGATCCGTTCGGGCCGCTCGAGTTCGGCGTCGGCATCGACCTTGTAGTCACCGAGCACGATCGGGGACTCCTCGTGTCCCGCCTGGTTGCCGATGCGGCCGTACTCGTCCGGGGCCTTGACCTTCGTGATCTTCCCTCCGGCGTAGATGAGCACGCCGTTCTCGCAGCCGATGACCACGGCCTCGCCCTTGGCCGTGGCCTCGCCGTGGACGCCGGGGCACTGCTCGTTGCGGGTGATCTCCTTGCCGCTCGCGTTCAGCACGCGGATGCCGGTGCGCTTGTCCTCGGTGCCCAGCGTGGCGACCAGTTCGCCGTTCGCGAGCTGGATGGCGACGCCGTGGTGGGCATGCTCGCTGGTGTGGGTGGTGACCTTCGGCAGGGCGGTGCCGAGCTGTCGCGGGTCGAACGTCATGATCTTGCCGGTGCCGTCGGAGAACAGCACGGTCCTGCCCGCGTGCCGGACCACGTGGCCGGGCTTGGGAGCGGCGAACTCCTCGGCGCGCAGCGTCGTGCCGGCTGCGTCGAGGACCCGGAAGCCGGTGGCGGTCGAGACCAGCACGTGGCGGCCGTCACCGGCGGCGTTGACCCGGTTGAAGCCGGGCAGCGGGATGTTCTGGACGACCTTGAGCGTCGTACGGTCCAGGATCTGGAGGCCGCCGTCGTAGGTCGTCACGAGCGGGTCGGCGACCTTGACCTGTGCCTGCGCGGCAGCGGCCGTGGAGGTCTTGGTGTCGGAACCGCCGCAGGCGGTGAGGGCAAGCGCCGTGACCGGGAGGGCTAGGAGCAGGTTCTTCATCGTTCTCTTTCTTGTGTGAGGCCGGCGACGATGGCGTCGGTGTTGGCGCGCATCATCCGCAGGTAGGTGGGAGCACCGCCGTCGGCGGCCGTGAGCGATTCGGAGTACAGCGAGGCGACCCGGATGCGCAGGCCCGCCTCGGCCGCCATCACGCGGATGAGGCGGTCCGGCTGGGAGGAGTCGGCGAAGACCGTCGGGACGCCGGCGCGGCGGACGGCGTCGGCCAGCGACTTCAGATCCGCGCCGCTGGGCGAGGCCAGGGTCGTGCCGCTGGGGATGACCGCGCCGATCACGGTGAAGCCGAAGCGTTCGGCCAGGTAGCCGAAGACGTGATGGTTGGTGACCAGGTTGCGGCGGTCGGCGGGGAGAGCGGCGAAGCGTGCGGTCATCCAGCGGTCAAGGTCGGCTATCTGGGCCCGGTACGCGGCGGCGTTCGCCCTGATCTTGGCGGCGTCGGCGTCGGGGAGGTGCTCGATGATCCGCGAAGTGATCAGGTCGACGGCCTTGAGCATCCGCGCGGGGTCGGTCCAGAAGTGCGGGTCGGGTCGCTGGGCGTTCTCGCCGGACTTGTAGGCGAGAGGACCGATGCCCGCCCCCACGTCCAGGGTCGGGACGCCGGATGAACGGGCGGTCTCGACGTTGCGGGCCACGCCCTCCTCTAGGCCGAGCCCGTTGTGGATCAGAAGCGCCGCGTTCTCCATCCGCGCCGCGTCCTGGGCGGAGACGCCGAACGAGTGCGGGTCGGCGCCGGGCTTCATCAGCACCGTGACAGGGCTCTCAGTGCCGGCGATCGCGCGGGTGACGTCGCCGAGGATGTTGGTGGTGACGACGATCCCCGTCCGGTCGGCGCCGAGCGCCGAGCATCCGGTGAGGGCGAGGATCAGCAGGACTGCGGCCGTGGCGCGGCTCACCATCCCGTCTCCACCATGTGCTCGGGGGTGAACGCCAGGTCGAAGGTGCGGGCGACGCGGAGACCGTCGCGGTAGTCGATCTCGACGACCCGGCGGCCCGCGGGGTCGTTGACGTAGGCGCGGGCGGTGTCCACCTGGATCACCGATGCGGCGTTGGGCTTCTTCAGGAGGTCGCTCCGGTTTCGTTGTTTGCCGGTGCCGGGGTCGTAGGACCGCAGCGCGCCGCCGGCGTCCAGGGCCAGCACCGGTGTGTCCTCGCCGGTGCCGCTCACTGCGGTCAGCGGGGCGGAGCCCGCGCGCTTCCAGGACCGGGCGGTCACGTTGAGGATCCACAGCCCCCGGTCGCCGGCTTTGGCGGCCAGAACGGGGGTGCCCGGGCGGTGGTGGAAGTCCGTGGCTCTTTCCGCCGCGCGGACGCGGCCCGGATAGGCGATCTTGGTTCCGGTGAGGCGGCCCTCCTTTCCGGTCACCAGCAGGGCGCCGTCCGCGCAGCCCAGCACGGCGCCGCGCCTGGTCACCGCCTGTCCACGCGCCTGTGGGCACGGCTCGTCGAGCCTGGCGGTCTCAGTGCCCTGGCGATCGTGCACTCGGACCGTTCCGTCGGCGGCGGCGATGACGAGGTGCTCGGCGTACGCGACGGCCGCGCGTCCTGGGATCTCGCGGGCGGGCGGGACCTTGCCGCCCTCCAGCGCCTTGCGGTCCAGGGCGCGGACAGCGGTCCCGCCGGACACCGTGGTGACCGCCAGGTCGCCGGTGACGGCGCCGGGCGCTCCGGGGACAGTCCCGACATCACGGACGGCGGCCTTGTAGTAGTGAACGTGGTCACCGTGGTCGACGGTCCAGACTCCGCTGTCCACGGCGCGGATTCCGGCCGGTGTGGTCAGGTAGGCGAAGCGGCCGTCGCTGCTCATCCCGGTGACCCCGGGTGCCGCAGCCACGTCGGTGACCTTCTCGGTCCCGGGATCCAGAACGCGGACGCGGTCGTCGCCGGCGAGGACGAGCCGCCACTGCGCCTCGGATGTCTCCTCGGCTCCCGCCACATACCCGTGCGGCTTCTCGGCTGGCCGGCTTTCTCCGCCACCGCACGCGGTGGTCAGGAGTCCGGCCACCGCGATGGCGGTGGCGGGCCCGTAAGGGAGGCGGGGGGTCATGACGCGTGCTCCGGATCGATCAGGCCGTGGACGGGCCGGGTGGCCACCGGGATCCGGCGGTCGCGGAGCCGGGCCGCCGCGGAGGACAGGAAGAACAGGGCGACGGCCGTCGCCGCGATCGTCGCGCCCGCCGCCGTGCGCAGATGCCACGAGAGCAACAGCCCGATCACCGTGGACGCCGCGCCCGCCAGCGCGGCGCCGGCCATGACGAGGGGAACGCTGCGCGCCCACAACACGGCGGCGGCCGGTGGGGCGATCAGCAGGCCGAAAACCAGGAGGGTGCCGACCACATGAAAGGAGGCGGTGATCGCGAGCGTCAGCAGGGCGAGCAGCAGTCCGTGCGCCAGCCGGGGACGCAGCCCGAGGGTGGCGGCCTTGCGCGGGTCGAAGACCAGCGCGAGGAACGCGCGGTGCCCCAGCAGGGCGATGACGGCCGCGACCCCGAGGGCGGCGGCCAGCAGCGCCAGGTCGCGCGGGCGGACGGCGAGCACGTCGCCGAACAGGAAGGCGGTCAGGTCGACCGCGAAGCTCTCCGACCGCGAGACGATGATCACACCGAGCGCGAGCATCCCCACGAACAGCAGCCCGATGGCGGTGTCGTGCGACAACCGGCGCGACCGCGACAGCGCGGTGACGCCGAACGCCATCGCGACCGCGCTGGCGAACGCGCCGGCGAACAGGTTGCCGCCCAGCAGCGAGGCCAGGGCCACCCCGGGGAGCATCCCGTGGGACATCGCGTCGCCGAGGAAGGCCATGCCGCGCAGGACGACCCAGGTCCCCGCGAGGGCGCAGATGCCGGAGACCAGCAGACCACCCCACAAGGCGCGTTCAACGAAAGACACCCCAAAAGGGGCGAACAACCACTCCATGGCGGCACCCTACAATGAAAACCGTTATCGTTTGCAAGTGGCCAAGGGAGTGATCTGTGAGGACGGCGATCGCGCTGGACGGAATCTGCGCAGGTTACGGCCGGGTACGGGTATTGACGGGAATCTCCGCCGAGCTGCCCCGGGGTCAGGTGACCGCCCTGCTCGGGCACAACGGATCAGGGAAGTCGACGCTCCTCGGCGTCCTCGCCGGCCTGCACGCGCCCTCGGCGGGGACCGTGCGGTGCGACGGGGAACGGCGCCCGGCGCTCGTCCTCCAGCACACCGCCGTCAGCGTGGCCCTGCCCCTGTCGGTGCGGGACGCCGTCGCGATGGGACGGTGGGAACGCCTCGGCTGGTGGCGCCGGGCGACCACCCGCGACCATGCGGTCGTCCGGGACTGCCTCGAAAGGGTGGGCGCCGCCGACCTGGCCCGCCGGCAGTTCGCCGAGCTGTCGGGCGGGCAGCGTCAGCGTGTCCTCATCGCGCAGGGCCTGGCACAGGAGTCCGGCGTGCTGCTGCTCGACGAGCCCGCCGCCGGCCTGGACACCGCGGCGCGTGAACGTGTCCTCGCCATCATCGACGAGATCACCGCGACGGGCACGACCGTGGTGCACGCCACGCACGACGACGACGCGGCCCGCCGCGCCGGCCACTGCCTGCTTCTCGAACGCGGGCGGGTCCGGACCGAAGGGCGACCCGAGGAGGTGCTGGCGGCGGCCTCCATCCAAAAATGATCAAGCTTCGGGGGCTGAGCCGGGGTCGGAGCCGGCGTCGGAGCTGGGGGCAAGGGCGGCGTCGGAGCCGGGGGCAGGGGCGGCGTCGGAGTCGGCGGTGACCTCGGCGATCGCGGCTGCCAAGGCGGCCGGGACGTCCTCGATGAGGAGATGGCGGCCGTCGCGGACGATCTCGCGTCCGGAGACGACGACATGCCGGACATCGGCGGCGGTCGCGGCGAAGACCGCGGTCTCGGCGGCGAACTCCGGCCCCGGCCCCGCCGTGCGCACGGAGTCGAGCCCGACCGTGACGAGGTCGGCGTAGGCGCCCGGCTCCAGCCGTCCCGCCTCCGGCCAGCCCAGGCCGTAGTGGCCGCTGGAGGAAGCGGCGGCGAGAAGCTCACCGGAACTCCAGTGCCCGCGCTGCCGGGTGCGCAGCCGTTCGTCCAGCTCGACCGCGCGCGCCTCCTCGAAGAGATCGATCACCGCGTGCTGGTCCGACCCGAGGCAGATCGGCGAACCCGCGTCGCACAGGTCACGGGCGGGCCCGATGCCGTCGGCGAGGTCGCGCTCGGTCGTCGGGCACATGCACACGCCCGTCGTCGTGGTGCCGAGCAGCCCGATGTCCTCCTCGGTCAGGTGGGTCGCGTGCACCGCCACGGTGAGGGCGCCCAGCGCGCCGCAGTCGGCGAGGAGGCGGGTCGGCGTCATCCCGTACTCCGCCATGCACGCCTCGTTCTCGGCGGGCTGCTCGGAGAGGTGGACGTGCAGCGGCGCCCGGTGTTCCTTGGCCCAGCTCGCGACCGCGGCGATCTGCTCGCGCGGCACGGCGCGCACGGAGTGGATCGCGGCGCCCACCCGGGCGTGCGGGCGGGCGGTCTTGCCGGTCGCCTCGTAGAGGCTGTCGACGCGTCGCGTCCAGTTGCCGGCCGTGCCGTCGCCGAAGCGCAGCTGCGGGCCCTTGAGCGGCTGCCCGATCCCGCCCGCCAGGTAGCAGGCGTCCAGGAGCGTGATCCGGATGCCCGCGTCGGCGGCGGCTGCGATCAGCGCCTCACCCATGGCGTTCGGCTCGCCGTAGGGCTCGCCGCCGGGGCGGTGGTGCAAATAGTGGAACTCGCCGACACAGCTGATCCCGGCGAGGGCCATCTCCGAGTACACGGCGGTGGCCAGGGCACGGTACGACACGGGATCGAGCCGGTCCGCGACCTTGTACATCTGCTCTCGCCAGGTCCAGAACGTCCCGCGGTCCGCTTGAACGCGGCCGCGGAGCGCGCGGTGGAAGGCGTGGGAATGGGCGTTGGCCAGGCCCGGGAGGGTCAGGCCGGGGAGCCGTGCGGTGTCCGGCGGAGCCGGGACACCAGGCGTGACGCTGGTGAAACGTTCTCCATCGGCCTCGATGAGCACATCGGCGGCCACTCCGTCTCCGAGCCAGGCAAACTCGGCATGCCATCGCATACTGGGATCCCTACCCGCAAGCAAGGTCGTTGAGTACGGTCGCGAGGGCCTCAACTCCGGCCAGGCAGTCGTCCTCCTCCGCGAACTCCGAGGGTGCGTGGGAGACTCCGGTCGGATTGCGCACGAACACCATCGCGGTCGGCACACGCGAGGCGAGGATGCCCGCGTCGTGACCTGCGCCGGTCGGCAGGACGGGCACACCGCCGAGCGCCTTGACCACCCGGTCGCGGAGATCGAGATTGAAGTCGACGACCTCGGTGTAGGACTCCTCGGCCAGGTTCACGGTCACTCCGTGCGCCTCGGCGCCGGACCGCGCGGCCTCGTGGATCTCCGTCACCGTACGCCGGACGGCGTCATCGACGGGGCCCCGGCTGTCGAGCCAGGCGGCGACGCCGGACGGGATGGCGTTCACCCCGCCCGGCGTCACGTCCACCTTCCCGACCGTGGCCACGGTGTCGTTGCGCTCGGCGGCCTCGCGGGCGGCGAGCACCATCCGGGCGAACGCGAGCATCGGGTCGCGCCGGTCGGCCAGCCGGGTCGTGCCCGCGTGATTGCCCTCACCGGCGAAATCGAACCGCCACCGCCCATGCGGGACGATCGAGCTCGCCACCCCGACCGGATCGTCCAGCGCCCGGCCCTGCTCGACGTGGAGCTCGACGTAACAGCCGATCCGGCTCAGGAGTTCCTCGTCCGGCCCGACCGTGTCCGGGTCGAGCCCGTTCTCGGCCGCCACTTCGGCGAACGACCGGCCGTCCCCATCGGTGAGCCCCCGGGCACGGCCGGGATCGATGGCGCCGCTGAGGAGCCGCGAACCCAGGCAGGCGACGCCGAACCGGGCGCCCTCCTCCTCGGCGAAGGCCCCGATCCCGATCGGGCGGTCCGGCCGAACGCCGCGTTCGCGGAGCCGATCGATCGCGGCGAACGCGGACACGACGCCGAGCGGGCCGTCGAACGCGCCGCCGCCCGGCACCGAGTCGAGGTGGCTGCCCGTCAGCACGCCCCTTTTCCCTGGCGGCGGGGCCGAACGGTCCACCCACTCGGGGTACCACCACGCGAAGAGGTTCCCGTTGCGGTCGCGTTCGACCTCCAGGTCACGCCGGCGTGCCTCGTCGAGGAACCAGGCACGGCACTCCAGTTCGGGCGCGGTCCACACGAACCGGCGGTAACCCCCGCTCTCGGGATCGCGCCCGACCGGCAGCAGCGCCGCCCACATCTCCTCGAAGCTCACAGGCTCTCCCCGCTCAGATCAGATTCCCGCTCAGATCAGCTTCCCGCGTGGATCAGATCTCGTTCATCGGGATGCGGACGCCGCGTTCGGCCGCGACCTCGTTCGCCCGGTCGTAGCCGGCGTCGGCGTGCCGCATGACGCCGGAGCCGGGGTCGTTGGTCAGGACGCGCTGGAGCTTCTCGCCCGCCAGCGCCGTGCCGTCGGCGACGCAGACCTGCCCGGAGTGGATGGAACGGCCGATGCCGACGCCGCCGCCGTGGTGGATCGACACCCAGGTGGCGCCCGACGAGGTGTTGAGCATCGCGTTCAGCAGCGGCCAGTCGGCGATCGCGTCGGAGCCGTCGAGCATGCCCTCGGTCTCGCGGTAGGGCGAGGCGACCGAGCCGGTGTCGAGGTGGTCGCGGCCGAGCACGATCGGCGCGCTGATCTCACCGCGCGCGACGAGGTCGTTGAAGAGCTCGCCCGCCTTGTCGCGCTCGCCGTAGCCGAGCCAGCAGATACGGGACGGCAGGCCCTGGAAGTGCACCCGCTCCCCCGCCATCTTGATCCACCGGGTCAGCGGCTCGTTGTCCGGGAACAGGTCGAGGATCGCCCGGTCGGTGCGGGCGATGTCCTTCGGGTCGCCGGACAGGGCGGCCCAGCGGAACGGGCCCTTGCCCTCGCAGAACAACGGCCGGATGTAGGCGGGCACGAAGCCCGGGAAGTCGAAGGCCCGGCTGTAGCCGTGGAGCTGCGCCTCGCCGCGGATCGAGTTGCCGTAGTCGAAGACCTCGGCGCCCGCGTCCTGGAAGCCGACCATGGCCTCGACGTGCACGGCCATCGACTCGCGGGCCTTGGCGATGAAGCCGTCGCGGTCCTTGTCGCGTTCGGCCGCCATGTCCTCGAACGCCACCCCGCGCGGCAGGTACATCAGCGGGTCGTGCGCGCTGGTCTGGTCGGTGACGATGTCGATCGGGGCGCCCCGGCGCAGCAGCTCGGGCACGAGGTCGGCGGCGTTGCCGAGCACGCCGATCGAGAGCGGGCGGCGGGCCGCCTTGGCCTCCTCGGCCTGGCGGAGGGCTTCGTCCAGCGAGTCGACGCGGATGTCGCAGTAGCGGTGCGCGACGCGGCGGTCGATGCGGGACGGGTCGCACTCGATGCAGATCGCGACGCCGCCGTTCATGGTGACGGCGAGCGGCTGGGCGCCGCCCATGCCGCCGAGCCCGGCGGTCAACGTGATCGTCCCGGCGAGTGTGCCGCCGAAGCGCTTCTCCGCCACGGCGGCGAACGTCTCGTACGTGCCCTGCAAGATGCCCTGGGTACCGATGTAGATCCACGACCCGGCGGTCATCTGGCCGTACATCGTGAGCCCGACCGACTCCAGCCGCCGGAACTCCTCCCACGTCGCCCACTGCGGCACCAGGTTGGAGTTGGCGATGAGCACCCGCGGCGCCCACTCGTGCGTACGGAAGATCCCGACCGGCTTCCCGGACTGGACGAGCAGCGTCTCGTCGCCCTCCAGGTCGCTCAGCGAACGGATGATGCCGTCGAACGAGGCCCAGTTGCGGGCGGCCTTGCCGGTCCCGCCGTAGACGACGAGCTCATCGGGATGCTCGGCCACCTCGGGATCGAGGTTGTTCTGGATCATGCGCAGGGCGGCCTCCTGCGGCCAGCCCTTCGCGGCGGTCAGCGAGGTGCCACGCGGTGCGCGCACGGGGCGAGGACCAGACATGCGATGCTCCTTCTCAGGTGGAGGCCCGGTTATGGAGAGGCTCAGGTACGGAGAGGCTCAGTACAGAGGAACTCCGCACGGAGAGGCTCAGGAGAGCGGGCCGGTGACGCTTTCGGCGGCGGCGACGAGACCGCCGTTCAGGACGAGTTCGGTGGCGGCCGCGATCTCCGGCGCCAGGTAACGGTCGGGGCCCGGGCCGGGGACCCGTTCGCGCAGCCTGGCGACCACCGCGCCGGTGGACGGGCCGGGCCGCAGCGGCGTCCGCAGGTCGAGGGCGCGGGCGGCGGTGAGGATCTCGATGGCGACGACCTGGGCGAGCCCGTCCACGGCCCGGCGCAGCTTGCGCGCCGCGTTCCAGCCCATCGAGACGTGGTCCTCCTGCATGGCCGAGCTGGGGATCGAGTCCGCGCTGGCGGGGGCGGCCAGCCGCTTCAGCTCCGAGACGATCGCTGCCTGCGTGTACTGGGCGATCATGTGGCCGGAGTCTACGCCCGGGTCGTCGGCCAGGAACGGCGGCAGCCCGTACGAGCGGGCCTTGTCGAGCATGCGGTCGGTGCGGCGCTCGGACATCGACGCCACGTCGGCCGCCGGGATGGCCAGGAAGTCCAGCACGTACGCCACGGGGGCGCCGTGGAAGTTGCCGTTGGACTCCACGCGGCCGTCGGGAAGGACGACCGGGTTGTCCACGGCGGAGGCCAGCTCGCGGGAGGCGACCAGCTCGGCGTGCGCGAGGGTGTCGCGGGCGGCGCCGTTGACCTGCGGGGAGCAGCGCAGCGAGTACGCATCCTGGACGCGGGTGCAGTCCGGGCCCCGGTGCGACTCCATGATCTCCGAGTCGTCGAGGAGGGCGCGCAGGTTGGCGGCCGAGGTGGCCTGGCCCGGGTGGGGGCGCAGGTCCTGCAGGTCGGCGGCGAAGACCCGGTCGGTGCCCAGCAGGGCCTCGACGGTCATCGCGGCCGCCACGTCGGCGGCGGTGAGCAGCCGGTGCAGGTCGCGGATCGCCAGCACCAGCATGCCGAGCATGCCGTCGGTGCCGTTGAGGAGCGCGAGCCCCTCCTTCTCGCCGAGCGCGACCGGCGAGATCCCTGCCTCGGCCAGGGCATCCGCCGTGGGCTTCAGCTCACCTGCGGCGTCCCGGACGAACCCCTCGCCGATCAGCGCCAGCGCGACGTGCGCGAGCGGGGCCAGGTCGCCGGAGCAGCCCAGGCTGCCGTACTCGTGGACGACCGGCGTGATGCCCGCGTTGAGCAGCGCCGCCAGGGTCTGTGCGGTCACCGGCTGCACCCCGGTCCGGCCGGACGCCAGGGTGCGCAGGCGCAGCAACATCATCGCCCGGACGACCTCGCGCTCGACCTCCGGACCCGACCCCGCCGCGTGCGAGCGGACGATGTTGAGCTGCAGCTTGGCGCGCAACTCCGGGGCGATGTGCCGGGTGGCCAGCGCGCCGAAACCGGTGGAGACGCCGTAGACGGGCGTTGGCCGGGCGGACAGCTCGTCGATGTGCGCCCGGGTGGCCGCCATCCCCTTGAGCGCCTCGCCCGTGAGCGTGATCGGTGCGCCGCCGCGGGCCACCGCCACGACCTGATCGAAGGTCAGGGGTTCCGGTCCGACCTCGACGTTCATGTCCACCATGCCGAAACTCATACCCACCATTGCATCGTGCGGATCGGCACCGCCGTTAGGGCCCATTAGCCTTATGTGTCTCGTATTTGAGACAATCGACCCATGAGCCAGGTTCCCGCCGCACGCCGCGCCCTGGCCGTGCTGCGGCTGCTCGCCGGATCGGCCGGGCCGCTTCCCGCCTCGTCCATCGCCCGGTCCCTCGACCTGCCGCGATCAAGCACGTATCACCTGCTCACGGCCATGGCGGAGGATGGCTTCGTTTCCTACCTGCCGGAGGAACGCCGCTGGGGGCTGGGCGTCGGCGCGTTCGAGATCGGCTCGGCCTACCTGCGGCACGGCCCGCTCGAACGCCTGGCCCGCCCCCTTCTGCACCGCCTCGTCGACAGCGTCGGTGAGATCGCCCAGCTCGGCGTCTTGCACGGCGCGGAGACGCTCTACCTGCTGAAGGAACAACCACGGCGGCACGCCACCCTCGTCACGGACGTGGGCGTCCGGATCCCGGCGCAGCTGACCGCCAGTGGACGGTCGATGCTCGCGCACCTGCCAGCCGCCCAGGTCCGCGCGCTCTTCCCCGGCCCGTTCGTCGACCGCACGGGGCACGGACCGTCCTCGCTGCGCGAGCTGCGGCGCGAACTGGCCGAGGAGGCCCGGCGCGGCTGGTCGGTCGAAGACGGTTACGTGACCGAGGGCTTCGCGAGCATCGCCGCCTGCTCGTTCGACCACACGGGCCATCCCACCGCGGCCGTCACGGTCACGTTCCGCCGGGAGAAGCGCCCCGAGAACACCTGGCCGCAGCTCGCCACCCGCGTCCGCGCCACCGCGGCCGAACTGACCACCCGCCTCGGCGGGCACATCCCCCAACGGTGAACGGCCGCGCTCCCGGTGGAGCGCGGCCGTTCAGGGTGTTGCGGGTCGTGCGGGCGTGACGAAGATCAGACGAGACCGGACTTCTGGAGCCACTCCTTGGCGACGTCCTCGGGGTCGGCCTTCTCTGTCTCCATCTTGCCGTTCATGTCGATGAGGTCCTGGGTGGTGAGCTTGGCCGAGACCGCGTTGAGCGCGGCACGGGCGGTCTCGTTCACCTTGGACTTGTAGACGAGCGGCAGGACGTTCTGGGCGCCGAAGACGTTCTTGGGGTCCTCCAGCGCGACCAGCTTCTCCTTGGCGATCGCCGGGTTGGTGGTGAAGAGGTTGGCGGCCTGGATCTGCCCCTTGGTGAGGTTGGACAGGGTGATCGGCCCGGTGTCCAGGGACTTGAACTGCTTGAACTTCAGGCCGTAGACCTTCTCCAGCCCGACCATGCCCTGCTGGCGCGTCTTGAACTCCGGCGGACCGCCGACGATCATGTCCTTGGCGGCGGCCTTGAGGTCCTCGATGGTCTTGAGGTTGTTCTTGGTCGCGGTGTCCGCGGTCACCACGAGGGCGTCCTTGTCCTCCGCCTTGGACGCGCTGAGGATCTCCAGCGCGGCTGGCAGCTTGGCCTTGAGCGCTGCGTCCACCTCTTCGGTCGTGGAGGCGGTGCTGGTCTTGTCGACCCGCGCCAGGAGCGCACCGTTGTACTCGGGGAACACCTGGATCGCGCCGCTCTCGACCTGGCCGTAGTAGACCTCACGGGCGCCGATCTTGAACTTGCGCTCGACCTTGATGCCCTTGGCCTCCATGGCCTGCGCGTAGATCTCGCCGATGACCTCGCTCTCGCCGAAGTCGGCGGAGCCGACCGTGACGGTCCCCCCGGCGCCGCCCTTGTCGCCCCCCTTGAGCGGATCGTCGCCGCCGCCGTCGCCTCCGCACGCGGCGAGCGCCAGCGTCGCGGCCAGCGCGACCGCGGCGCCTCGAATGAACCGGGACATATCTCGTTCCTTCCTCAAGGGCCTGTGGAGAGCCCGTTCGATGCCGTGATCAGGACCCGGCGTACTGGAGCCGGGTCCCCGGCGAGACGACGTAGCGGCGTAGCGCCGTGAAGACGAGCTGGATGACCACCGCCAGCACCGCGACCAGGATGGCGCCGCCGGCCATCCGGTCGTATTCCTGGCGTGCGTAGCCGTCGACGATGTAGCGGCCGAAGCCACCCAGGCCGACGTACGCCGCCAGCGTCGCGGTGGAGACGATCTGGATCGCGGCCGTGCGCAGCCCCAGCAGGACGAGCGGGAGCGCCACCGGCAGCTCCAGCCGCAGGATCACCTGCGGCGCGGTCATGCCCATGCCCTCCGCCGCGTCGCGCAGCCCCGGCTCGACCTGCTGGACGCCCGCGTAGGCGTTCACCAGGACCGGCGGGACCGCCAGCACGACCAGCGGGATGAGGATGGGGACCAGGTCGCCCGCAGAGGTGAGGATCACAGCCAGGATGAGCAGGCCGAGCGTGGGCAGGGCCCGCGCCGCGTTGGCCGAGGAGGTCACCACGATGCCGCTGACCGCCGCCAGCCGGCCCTGGCGCACGTGGCCCAGCAGCAGGCCGAGCGGCATCGCGATCAGGACGGTGATGCCGAACGCGAGCAGCGACAACCAGAGGTGTTCGAGCAGCCGGTGCGGGATGCCGTCGACGCCGGACCACTGCTCGGACTTGCCGAACCACTCCAGCGCGTTGAGGATCGCGTTCACGCGGCACCTCCGGTCGCGAGCACTTCCTTCTCCCGCTTGCTCGCGCCTGCACCACGGCTGCGTTCCCATGGGGTGAGCAGCCGCTGGATCAGGAGTAGCACCATGTCGGCGACGAACGCCAGCGCGATGATGAGCACGATCCCCACGACGAGCGGCGTCGGGAAGTCGCGCCGCAGGCCGTCGGTGAACAGCTCGCCCAGCCCGCCGATCCCGATCATCGCCCCGACGCTGACCAGGCTGATGTTGGAGACCGTGGCCACCCGCAGCCCGGCCATCACGACCGGGATGGCGATCGGCAGCTCGACCTGCACCATCCGCCGCATCTCGCCGAAGCCCATGGCGGTGGCGGACTTGCGCACGTGGTCGGGCACCGAGCCGAGGCCGTCGACGACGCTCGGCACCAGCACCGACAGGGTGTAGAGGGTCAACGGGATGATCACCGTGGTGTACGTCAGCCCGGTGAACGCGACCAGCACCACGAAGAGCGCGATCGCGGGCAGCGCGTACAGCACGCTGGTGACCGCCAGCACCGGCGGGTAGAACCGCCGCCACCGGGCGCACGCGATGCCCAGCGGGAGCGCGATGAGAAAGCCGAGCAGGATGGGCGTGAACGACAGGACCAGATGTTCCTTGAGCGATTCAAGGATGTCGTCGTCCCAGTTGCGCGCGATCCAGTCCCACCGGATCAGCGGCTCGCCGTCCCCGATCGCCAGGGCCGCGTACATCGGGCTCACCGCTCCGCCGCCGTCGAGCCTGCCTCGGGTTGGGCGGCGGGGGCTCCCTGCCCGTCGGGTTGGGCGGCGGCCTGCCCGGCAGCCTCCTCGGCGCGTTGCTCGGCAGCCTCCTCGGCGCGTTGCTCGGCAGCCTCCTCGGCGCGTTGTTCGGCGGCCTCCTCGGCGTCCAGCTCCTGGAAGAAACGGAGCCGCCTGATGCCGCGCTCGCCGCCGAGGAAGTCGCGGACGAAGTCGTTGGCCGGGGCGTCCAGGATCTCCTCGGGGGTGGCGTACTGCGCGAGCTTGCCACCCACCTGGAAGACCGCGATCTTGTGCCCGAGCTTGATCGCCTCGTCGATGTCGTGGGTGACGAAGACGATCGTCTTCTCCAGATCGTTCTGCAGCCGGAGGAACTCGTCCTGGAGGCTGGCCCGGACGATCGGGTCGACCGCGCTGAACGGCTCGTCCATCAGCATGATCGGCGGGTCGGCCGCGAGGGCCCGGGCCACGCCGACGCGCTGCTGCTGCCCGCCCGACAGCTGGGCGGGGTAGCGCTTGGCCATCTTGGGATCGAGCCCCACGCGGTCCATCAGCTCGTGGGCCTTGGCGCGGGCCTTCTTCTTGTCCCAGCCGAGCAGGAACGGCACGGTCGCGATGTTGTCGACGATCGTGCGGTGCGGGAAGAGCCCGGCCTGCTGGATGACGTAGCCGATGCCGCGGCGGAGCGTGGGCGGGTCGATCTCGCTCACGTTCTTGCCGTCCACGGCGACGACGCCCTCGGTGGCGTCGACCATCCGGTTGATCATGCGCAGGGAGGTGGTCTTGCCACAGCCGGACGGGCCCACCAGCACGGTGATCCGCCCGGCGGAGATCTCCAGGTCCAGAGTGTCGACGGCGACGGTGCCGTCCGGATAGCGCTTGGTCACGCCCTCAAAGGTGATCAAACGAGTCACGTCCTCGCCGGGCGTCGGTGCAACGCCGTCGTTCCGCTCGTGGTCAGGGATGAAAGAAGATCGGGTTCGTACCCACAGTAGTCAATCGTTATCCTCGGCCCAATGACCAGGCTATGCCCGGACATCGCTTCCAAACCGTAACGATCTGAATGCCACGGAAAGTAACGTTTGTCCGTGGACAACAGCCGAATCGTTATCGACGGGGCCACCCTGACCTGCCCCACGGTGGCCCGCGTCGCCCGCGGCGACGTGATGGTCGCCGTCGCCGCCGAGGGAGTCGAGCGCGCGCGGGAGGCCTGGCGGGTCGCCGGCGAGGTGGCCGAGGTGCGCCCCGTCTACGGCCGTACGACCGGCGTCGGGGCCAACCGCGTCGTCGACGTCGAGTGGGAGGACGCCGACGCGCACGGCCTCCGCCTGCTCCGCAGCCACGCCGCGGGCGCGGGCCCCCTCGTCTCGCCCGAGATCGTCCGGGCGATGGTGCTCATCAGGCTCAACCAGATCTCGGCCGGCGGCTCCGGTGTGGACCCCGGCGTCCTCCAGCCGTTGGCGGACGTGCTCAACCTCGGGCTGCTGCCACCCGTCCCGGTCTACGGGGCGATCGGCACCGGCGACCTCACCGCGCTCGCCTCCACCGCGCTGTGCCTGCTCGGCGAGCGGTCCTGGCTGTCCGGCAGCCCGGACGGCGGGCAGGAGCGCGGCCCGGGGTTCCGGCTCCGGTCCGCCGACGCGCTGGCGTTCATCAGCTCGAACGCGGCCACGCTGGGCGAGGCGGCGCTGGCGGCGACCGACCTGCGCGTGTTGCTCGACGCCTCGACGGTCGTCGCGGCGCTCTCCCTGTTCGCCGTACGCGGGTCGGAGGAGCCGTACGCGCCGTACGTGCACGAGGCCTGCCCTCACCCGGGCCAGGCCGAGGTCGCCTCGACGATGCGCGCGCTGCTGGCCTTCGACCACGGCGAACCCGCCCGCATCCAGGACCCGTACGGCTATCGCGCGTTCCCCCAGGTCCACGGCCCCGCCCGGGAGAGCGCCCTGTACGCCGAGGACGTGATCACCCGCGAGATCAACGCCGCCGCCGAGAACCCCCTGATCGACCGGGCGGGCCGCACGGTCTGGCACAACGGCAACTTCCACACCGCCTACGTCGGCCTGGCACTCGACTCGTCCCGCGCGGCGCTCTTCCAGACCATGGCGCTCTCCACGTCCCGCCTCGGCACGCTCACCGAACCGTCCTTCACTGGCCTCCCGCCCTTTCTGGCGGCCACCGAGGCCTCTTCCGGGATCATGGTCCTGGAGTACGTGGCGCACTCGGCCCTGGCCGACGTCCGCCGCTACGCGACCCCGGCCGCCCTCGGCGGCGCCGTGTTGTCGCGCGGCGTGGAGGAGCACGCGGGCTTCTCCACCCAGTCGGCCCGGGCCACGACCGACGCGCTCACGGCGTACCGCATCGGGCTGGGCTGCGAGCTCGTCGCGGCCACCCGGGCGCTGCGCATGCAGGGCAGGATCCCTTCGGGCGGAGCGTTGAAGGCGGCCCACGACCTGGCCACCGGGGTCCTCGATCCGCGGATGGAGGACCGCCCGCTGGACGCCGACATCGCCGTGGCCGCCGACCTACTCCCCCATCTGGCCCGGCTCCTCGCCTAGGGCCTCGTTCGGTGCTTAGGGCCTCGTTCGGTGCTCAGCCGGTCGAGGCGCGGGCGCGCAGAGCGGGCTCACGAACGACGCGGCGGCGGCGCTGGGTGCCGTCGATGACGTCGACGACCAGGCGGACGGCGGAGGCAACGATGCCGTCGATGTCCCAGTCGACGGTGGTGAGCGGCGGCGTGAGCAGGGCGGACATCGGATGGTTGTCGTAACCGCAGACCGCCACGTCGCCGGGGACGTCGAGGCCGAGCTCGCGGGTCGCCGCGTAGACCCCGTAGGCGATCGAGTCGGAGAAGCAGAAGACCGCAGAGGGCCGGTCGTGGTCGGCCAGCACCCGGGTCGCCACCTCGGTCGCCTCCGGCAGGCTCTGCGGAGCGACGATGAGGTCGACCTCCAGGCCCAGCCGCTTGGCCTCGGCGTTCACGTGCACGTCGGCGGGGCGGTCGGGGGTGCTGGCGAGGGTGGGGCTGAACACGGCGACGCGGCGGTGGCCGAGGGTGTGCAGGTGCTCCAGTGCGAGAGTGACGCCGCGCCGGTTGTCGAAGACGACCTCGCCCTGGGAGTGGTCGCCGCGGAGCGCGTCTCCGATCGACACGACCGGGATCGACTCGGCCAGCTCGGCCCAGAGCTCGGCGGACGGGTCGAGCGGCTGCACGATCAGCCCGTCCACCCGCTGGTCGCGCAGCTGGCGGGCCAGGGCCAGCTCGCGGCCCGGGTCGCCGCCCGCGTCAACGATCAGCGCGTAGCGGTCGCGGGCGAGGAGCTCGCGGCCGATGCCGACGGCCAGCGACTGCTGCCAGTAGTCGCCCAGCGAGCCGCAGAGCAGGCCCACCATGCCGGTGCGCCCGCTGGCCAGGGCCCGGGCGATCGGATGCGCCTCGTAGCCGAGCTCGTCGGCCGCCGCGCGAACCCGTTCCTGGGTCTCCTCGGAGGTCTGGATGCCGCGCAGTGCGTACGACACGGCCGCAGGCGACAACCCCGTCGCCTGCGCCACTTCCCTGATCGTTGCGCGCTTGCGCCTGCTCGGCACCCCACAACCCTATGGGGTCGGGCCGGCTTTCCACGGTATCCGACTTGACGGGACGGCTCCTGAACCGGTTCACTGAAACGGTTAACTGATGCGGTTCAGTAGCCACTTCCAGGAGTTATGCGAAACATCGACGTGCATCAGCATCTGTGGAGCGCCCCGTTCATCGAGGCCCTCCGCGGTCGCCGCACACCTCCGTATCTGGACGGGTGGACGCTGCACCTTGCGGGCGAGCCGCCCTACGAGGTCGATCCGGCCGACCATGACATCGCCGTCCGAGCCGGGCAGGTCGAAGCCGATGGGATCGACCTCGCGCTGGTCTCGCTCTCGTCACCGCTCGGCATCGAAGGGCTTCCGGCGGGCGAGGCCCGGCCGCTGCTGGACGCCTACCACGCCGGGGCCCTGACGCTGCCCCACCCGTTCGGGTCCTGGGCCGCCGCCTCCGTACGGGACATCGACGCCGGGCAGCTCGCCAAGGACCTCGACCAGGGGTTCGCCGGCCTCCAGTTGCCCGCCACCGCGCTGGCCGACGCCGCCGGATACGACCGTTGCGGCCCGCTGCTCGACGTCCTGGAAGAGCGCGGCCTGCCCCTCTTCGTCCACCCCGGCCCCGCACCCGGCACCGGCGGCGGCCCGGCATGGTGGCCGGCCCTGGTGCCGTACGTCCAGCAAATGCACTCCGCCTGGTTCGCGTTCCGCGCGTTCGGCCGGCCGCGCCACCCCCGGCTGCGCGTGTGCTTCGCGCTGCTCGCCGGGCTCGCGCCCCTGCACGGCGAACGCCTGGCGGCCCGGGGCGGCGGCCGCGGCGAGGTCGACCCCGGCGCGTACGTCGAGACCTCCTCGTACGGGCCGCGCGCCGCCGACGCCGCCGTCCGCGCGCTCGGCATCGACGTGATCGTCCACGGCACCGACCGGCCGTACGCCGGACCCGCCGACCTCGCGCTCGGCGAGGCCGCACACCACGCGTTCCGCGTGACCAACCCACACCGTCTGCTTACAGGAAAGGAGCCGATCCATGCCGCCTGAGGTCACGACCTGCGCCCAGGGCACCGCCATCCGTCTCGACGACCCGGGCATCGACAGCCTGCCGGCCCGCCCGTTGGACCGCCGCGAACTGCGCGCCCTGGTCGACGGGCTCGCCGAACGACCCGAAGTCTGGCGGCAGCACGTCGCCTTCTCCGAAGGGCAGCGGCACTATGCCTCGCTGTACCGCGACGAGTACGTGGACGTGTGGTTGCTCTGCTGGACACCGGAGAACGACACCGGCTGGCACGACCACGACATCTCCTCGGGAGCCGTACGGGTCGTCGCGGGTGCCCTGGAGGAGTGCAACCCGCGGATCGGCGGCGCCCACGTCAAGACCGTCATCCCCGCGGGTTCGTCGTTCTCGTTCAGCGCCGACCACATCCACCGGCTCGTCGGCCTGGACGCGGCGAGCGTCTCGATCCACGCCTACTCGCCGCCACTCTGGCGGCTCGGGCAGTACTCCATCGACGACGACGGCGTGATGCGCCGCGTGTCGGTGAGCTATGCCGACGAGCTGCGTCCTCTGGATGAGCCGACGCTAGCTTGAGTAGGCGGGGTGATCGGACGCCCCGGCGTTCACGCCCATCCGCGCCATTTCCCGGGCGGCCTCCTCCTTCCCCAGCAGGGGAAGGAGGACGAAATAGGTGAGGGAGGAGACCATCTCCGGCAGCTCCGCCGTCCGGCCCGCGTCCACCCAGAGGTAGATGGCGCTGTAGACGCCGCCGACGACCGCGTCCGCCACCGCCTCGGGGACCCCCGCCACGCCGGGCTCGGGTGCGGGATCGGTCAGGAGCGTCCGGAAACCCTCCAGGCAACGTGTCCGCCCGCGCCGCACCCCGGGCGACGTCGAGTTGATCTCGACCATCGCCACCCGCGCGAACCGCGGCTGCCCCGCCAGCGTCTCCAGCAGCGTCCGCATCGCCGCCAGCACGCCCTCCGGGCAGGACCCGGCCCCCTTCCAGGCCTCCTCCACGCGTGCCACGATCAGGTCCATGCCCTGGTCGTAGGCCGCGCGGAAACAGGCCTCACGGTCCGCGAAATGGTCGTAGAACGCCTTCTTGGTCACCCCGGCCGCATGGGTGATCCGGCTGATCGTCGCCTGCGGGAAACCGTGCTCCGCCACGACCTCGACGAAGGCGTCGACCAGCCGGTCGCGCTGGTTCTCGGCTACCGTCTCCGGCGCCAGGCCATGACGGCCTCGCTTGATGCCCCGGTCGGGCTCGCGGGCCGAACGGGACCCGGGCAGCATCACGTCCCCGATGACGGCCTCCGGTGGGTGATTCATCATGGGCCTCAATCCAGCCTATGACGCGGACCAGGCAGTACATCGGTCACGCGCGACCGGACCAGGCCAGGCCACCGGTGGACTATCCGTGGCGGACGCTCTCCAGGCGCTCCTTCAGGCGCCCGTAGCTCACCGGCGCGCCCTTGCGAGCGGTCCGGCGGACGACGAGGGGCACCAGCAGCCTGCCGATCCCCCGTCCTTCGAAGTCCAGGGAGAACGTGACGCGCGAGCGGTCACCGAGCGGCTCCACCGTGATCTCCGCGCTCGGCCGCACGGGTCCGTCGACGCCGCGCACGGCCCAGCGCCGGGGCGGATCGTTCACCGTGACGCGCTGCGTCATCGTGCGCTCCGCGCGTCCGACCTTGCGGGTCGTGGTGAACGTCTCGTCCGGGCCGAGCCGGACGTTCACGACGTCGTACTGCCACTCGGGAAACCGAGCGGGGTCCGTGACGTAGGAGAACACCTCGTCCGGCGGACGGGCGATCTCGATCTGGGACACGAATGGCGACATGCTTCCTCCTCGCTGGGATGAGGTCTCGTCACCGACACGACGGATCGCGCGTAAGAGATGTGACGGCGTGACGTAGACCACATGGAGTCGGCAGATCTTCGGGCCCGCGCTCGCAAGGTTAGGTCCGCGTTATGCGGCTCCTCGGTAAGATGCGGCGACGCCTTCCCGGAATCACTTGGTGGTCCTTCAATGTCATCTCGCCGCGCCCGCCGCGGCGCGGCGATCCTGTCGCTGTGCCTCGGTCTCCTCCCGGCGACCGCGTGCGGCGAGTTCGGCGGCGACGCGGTCAAGCGAGAGGCGTCCCAGGCGCAGAAGGGGCAGGCCCGGAACGGGCAGGCCCGGGGCGGTGCCGGCACGAGCACCCAGGTCACCCCGGTCGTGATGATCCTCGGCGACAGCTACACGGTCGGCGAACGCGGCAGCCAGCCGGAGACCACCTACGCCCCGGCGGCGGCCCGGCTGCTGGGCTGGCAGGTCGTCGCGGCGGGCAAGGCCGGCACCGGCTTCGTCGCCACTGGCACGCGCCGCCGCAGCACCACCCAGGGCGGGGCCGGCGCGGCCAGGACCTCAGGACAGACGTTCATGGGCCTCTTCGAGAGCCAGCTCGGCTGGCGCCCGGCCCCCGATCTACTGATCGTCTCCGGCGGCCACAACGACCGGAAGTACCCCGCCATGCAGACCGCCCAGGCCGCCCGGGAGCTGCTCAGCCGCGCCAAGCTGCGCTGGCCGGGCACGCCGATCGTGCTGATCGGCCCGATCTGGGGGAACGACACACCGGCGCCGGCCACGCTCGCGATCCGCGACGTCCTGCGCGGCGTGGCCCAGGAGCTGAAGATCCCGTTCATCGACCCGATCGCGCAGCGCTGGATCACCGGCAACCGCGCCACCGGCACCGGCAACGCGCCGGGCTACATCCGCCCGGACGGGGTGCACCCGACCATCGAGGGCCATCGTTACCTGGCCACCCGGCTGGTGGACGACATCAAGCGCCTCGGCCTGGCGCACCCCACCCGCAAGGGGACGTCCTAGGCGGGACGGGCGAGGGAGAGCGAGAAGTCTCCGGCGTCGTCGGTCCACAGCTCGGCGAGTTTGAGCCCGGCCGCGTCCAGTTCGGCCTCCAGGCGTTCGGGACGGAACTTCGCGGAGATCTCCGTGCGCATCTCCTCCCCGGCGGCGAACGCGATCTCCAGGTCGAGCCCGCCCACCCGGACGGTCTGGTCACGCGTGGCGCGGAGCCGCATCTCGATCCACTCGTCGGCGGCGTTCCAGAGCGCGACGTGCTCGAAGGACCCGGGCACGAAGTCGGCGTCGAGCTCGCGGTTGATCACGCGCAGCACGTTGCGGTTGAACTCGGCGGTGACCCCGGCCGCGTCGTCATAGGCGCGGACGAGCCGTTCCTCGTCCTTGACCAGGTCGGCGCCGAGCAGCAGCGCGTCGTCCGGCCCCATCGTGGCGCGCACGCCGCCGAGGAACCCGATCCGGGTCGCGGGCGGCATGTTGCCGATCGTGCCGCCCAGGAACGCGATCAGGCGCCGGTCGCCCCCGGGCAGCAGATGCAGGTGCTGCTCGTAGTCGGCGACGACGGGCCGGACGGCCAGCCCCGGGTGGTCGGCGGCGATCTGCCCGGCGGCCTCGGTCAGGAAGTCCCCGCTCACGTCCACCGGCACGTACGTGCGGAGCGTGGGACTCAGCGCGGCCAGGAGCAGCCGGGTCTTCTCCCCCGAGCCGGCGCCCAGCTCCAGCAGGGTCTCCGCGCCCGTCACCGTGGCGATCTCCGGTGCCCGCGCGACGAGGATCTCGCGCTCGCGCCTGGTCGGGTAGTACTCACCGAGCCGGGTGATCTCCTCGAAGAGCGCGCTGCCCTGTTCGTCGTAGAACCACTTGGGCGGCAGTGTCTTCGGCGTGCCGGTGAGGCCCTCCCGTACGTCCTGGCGAAGCGTCTTGGCAAGGTCGTCAGCGGTCAGATACTGATCCACGAATCCCTCTCAGAGCGGGTAGACGTGCACGCCGGACGCGAGGCCGGCGGTCACGAGCGAACGTTCGGGCACGGTCTCCCAGGCGGCCTCCTCGGTGACGGGTTCGGAGGCGAGCCAGATCGCCTCCCCGGTCGTCCGGACGAACAGCGAGTCGCCCCAGGTGGTGGCCGCCAGCGTGGTGCCGTCGGAGGCGAGCAGGTTGTAGCGGCCGGGGGCCAGCCCGGACACCGAACGCACCACCTCGGCGAGGCCGTCGCCAAGGGTCACGCCCTCGCGCCACAACCGGGCGGCGAAGGCGAACAGCAGCGCCGAGTCGACCGGCGCGCGGGCGTCGGGCACCTCGGCGAGATCGCCCGCCAGTTCCCGGAGCTTGCTCTCGACGCCGGCGAACCCCTCGACCTTGCCGTTGTGGCTGAACAGCCGTGTCCCGGCCCGGAACGGCTGGGCGCACGACTCGTCCACCGGGAACCCCGAGGTCGCCGATCGGAGCGCGGCCACCGCACAGCCCGCCCGGATGACGTCGGCGACCTCACGGAACGAGACGTCGGTCCAGATCGGCTGGCCCCGCCGGAACCTCCTGGCCCCGCCGTCGTCCTCGTACCAGCCGATGCCGAAGCCGTCGGCGTTGAGCAGGTTGCCCTGGGTCATGCGCGGCGCGTACGACTGGCGTTCCATCGAGTGCTCCCCCTCGTAGAGGAGGGAGCTCAGCGTGCGTGCCGGTCCCAGGTAGCCAAGGTGACGGCACATCAGCTCGCACCCGCCGACCGGGAGTTCGCACCCACTGACCGGGCGCAGCGGAAGCCTGTGAAGATCTGCCGCCGGATCGGATAGTCCCAGTTGCGGAACGTGCCCCGGACGGCCAGCGGATGGGTCGCCCACGACCCTCCGCGCAGCACCTTGTAGTCGGGGCCGAAGAAAACCTCCGAGTACTCCTTGTACGGGAAGGACCGGAATCCCGGGTAGCCGTGGAAGTCCGAGGACGTCCACTCCCACACGTCGCCGATCATCTGCCGGACGCCGTACGCGGAGGCACCCTTCTCGTACGACCCGGCCCCCGACGGCCTGAGCATGCGCTGCCCGAGGTTGGCCCGGTCGTCCTCGTACACGTCGCCCCACGGGTAGCGGCGGGAACGGCCGGCGACGGGATCCCAGCGCGCCGCCTTCTCCCACTCCGCCTCGGTCGGCAGGCGCTTGCCGGCCCATCGGGCGTACGCGTCCGCCTCGTACCAGGACACGTGCTGAACCGGCTCAGCGGGCGGCACCGGCTCGGTTCGGCCGAAGCGGCGCCGCACCCATCCCGTCCCCTCGCGTGTCCAGAACGCGGGGGCGTGCTTGCCCCCGGCGGTACGCCACTCCCAGCCCTTCGGGTCCCACCAGCGCGGATCGTCGTAGCCGCCCGCCTCCATGAAGGCGAGGTACGCGGCGTTCGTCACCGGCTCGGCGTCGATGTAGTACGACGGCAGATCCACGATGTGCCCGGGGCGTTCGTTGTCGTAGGCCCAGGGGTCGTCGGAGGTGCCCATCTGGAACGGCCCCGCCTCGATCAGCACCTCACCCCCGGCGTGCGATGTCCGCAATACCTCCCCGGGTGATTCGAGAAGGGCTGGGGCGCCCTTGCGGAGCTGATGGGTGGCGAGCATGGTCTCGTCGTGCATGTGCTCGTGCTGGACGACCATCCCGTACACGAAACCGCCCGACGTGAGCGGCGCGTCGGTCTCGAAGCGCACCGACGACAGAGAGTCGAGCACCTTGGCGCGCACTGTCTCGATGTACGCGCGTGCCTCGTGCGGCTCCAACAGCGGGAGCGAGGGGCGTTCCGCGCGCGGGTGCTCGAACGCGTCGTACAGCGTGTCGATCTCGGGCCGCATCGGCTCGATGCCCGCGGCCTCGCGCAACAACCACAGTTCCTCGTAGTTGCCGACGTGCGCCAGATCCCACACCAGCGGCGACATCAGCGGCGAGACCTGGCTGATCAGCTCGGCCTCGTCCAGCACGTCGGTGGTCAGCCCCAGGCTGCGGTCCCGGACCCGCCCCAGCTCGTCGGCGATCAGCTCCTTGAGCGCGTGCTCGTCCATCGCGGCCAGTGGCGCGGTGTCCAGTGGCGTGGTGTCCAGTGGCTTCATCGGGGCCACGTCAGGTTCTCCTCAGCTCGCGAAATGTCATCCGCTCGGGACATGTGATCGTCGGCAGGGCTGCGGCCCCGGTCGACGTAACGGTCGGCGTACGCGCCCACCAGCGGGACCAGCCCGGCCGCGCCCAGCCTGGGCAGCGCCTCCAGCGCGGCGGCGAAGCACGCGCGCGCGGCCTGTGCCAGCGGCGGGTCGGCGAGGCCGCACCGGGCCGCCTCGGCCCAGCGGTCCGCCACCGGCTCGGTCGCCGCCTCGGCCGCCGCGGCGGCGCGCGGGTCGTCGAGCAGAGCGGTCGCGACGGCGACGGGCACCGGCCAGTACGGGTCGGGCAAGGCGTCGATCATGCGCAGCTCCAGCCAGCCCCGCGGCCGTACCGGCGGGAAGAGCGTGGAGAGGTGGTACTCCAGGTCCTGCTGGCCCGGCTCGCCCTTGTCGAGCCACTCCCGGAAGGTCATCCCGGGGTCGGCGAGCCAGGATCCGTCCGGCATGCGCATGATCATGACGCGGGCGTCCAGCGCGTACCGTGCCCAGGCCTCGGCCGGGTCGTCGCCGACCGGCGCGGCGGTCCGGCACGGGTCGAGGTCGGTCCAGATGGCCTGCCGGGTGGAGCGCATCCCGGTGCGGTGCCCGGCCCGCAGCGGCGAGTTGGCGAACGCGGCGACCAGCACCGGCCCGAGCGCGTGGGCGAGCCGCCACCGCCGCGCCGCGTCGGCGGGATCGGCGCCGATGTCCACGCACACCTGGACGGAGGCGGTCGAGCACATCATCGCCATGCCGACGTCGGCGAACTCCTGGGCGAAGTAGCCCTTCATGCACTCGTACCGCGGATGGTCGGCCTGGAAGAACGGCGTCCGTACCGGATCGACGCCGTGCCCGGTGAGCGCGAGCCCGGCGGCGGTGAGCGCCTCGGTCACGTGCGCCAGGTCCCCGGAGAGCCCCTCGTGGAGGGGTGCCAGGCCGGGGAACGGCGCCGAACTGAGTTCCAGTTGCCCGCCCGGCTCGTAGGTGATGTTGCTCCCGTTCGGCGGCGGCTCGGCTGCGTCCATGACCGTCCGTAGCCGGCGGACGGGGACGTGCGCGCCGGGCGCCGCGACGTCCACGACGAACCATTCGGTCTCCGCGCCGACCGTGCCGGGAGGCCCGTTCTTGAAACAGACACCGCGTATGTACTGGTGGACGTCGTCCTCGGACAGCCGACCCCGGTGCACCAGAACCCCCTCGTTCGACAACAGTTTCGAGTTTCCCTGGTGAACCGGAT
The DNA here is from genome assembly GCF_044326415.1 of Actinomadura sp. 6N118. NCBI lineage: Bacteria > Bacillati > Actinomycetota > Actinomycetes > Streptosporangiales > Thermomonosporaceae > Actinomadura > Actinomadura sp. 6N118. Next base: position 140,048 of record NZ_JBIRAZ010000020.1, read on the forward strand.
CAGTAATCAAGTAATCCGGAGCAAATGACATGAACTCCCCGTGAACGTGATCAATCACACCGCGTTCTCTACGGAGAGTGAGAAGTTTTAGCGGAAAGTAACCGCACTTCTCAGTTGCGTCCGGCTTCCACTACAGTCCCAGTTTTGACCGAATTGCCCCATTCACGGACACCCACGGAGGTCAGCATGCGCGGGGACCCGGGGACCCTCTATGACGCGCACGCCGCCCGCCTGTACGCCTACTGCTGGTCGCTGGTCGGCGACGACGCGGCGGCGGCGGTCACCGACACCTTCGCGGCGACGGTCCAGCACCCGCCGCGCGGCGACAGCGTGCTCTGGTTGTACGCCCTCGCGCGGTCGGCCTGCATCGAGCGCGGCGCCCTCGACCGTGGTTTCGTCCTGTCCGGGGACGCGTCCGGAAACGACCCGCTGCTCCGCGCGGCCGGCACGCTCCGCGCCGACCACCGCGAGGTGCTGCTGCTGGAAGCCGGCGAGTGGCTGGAGATCCCCGACATCGCCCGGGTGGTCGGCATCGCCCCCGACACGGCCCGGCAGTTGCTGAACGTGGCGCGCGTCCGGTTCGAACGGGCCGTGCTGGACGGGCTCATGCGCGGCGCCGGATCACAGAGCAGCGCCGGATCACAAAGCATGGACATCATCGCCGCGTTCGAGAAGGGCACGCTCCCGCAACTGCTCGCCCGCCGCGTACCCGACCAGCCGCCCGCCTGGCTCCGCGATCACACCCTCGCCGCGTTCGAGGGCGAACTGACCGGGCCCCTGCCCGGCATCGTCACCACCAACCCGGTCGTGGTGATCGGGTCCGGGAACACGTCGAAGGGCGGTCCGCGCCGCAAGGCCAAGAGCATCACCGCGGTCGCCGGCATCGCCGCGTCCGCCGCCGCGGCGGCCGGGCTGCTCGTGTCGTGGCCGGTGGCCAAGGGCGGCGGCGCCTCCTCCCTGCTGCCGACCGGGGGCAGCGGCACCACCGAGTCGACGAGTGACCGCCCGGCCACGCAACCGAACCAGACGACCACGGACCGGCCCGGCACCACCGGGAAGGACGGCGGCACCGTCACGCCGGGCCAGGGCTCCGCACCGCTCCCCTCGACCGGCGACGGCGGCGGCACGCCGACGACCCAGCCGGTCCCGACCAGGCCGGGCACCACCCCGGCGCCGGAGAAGGGCAAGCCCAGCCCGCCGGAGAAGTCGCCCTCGCCTCCCGAGGAGACGCCGACCGTGCCGCCGCAGGAATCCCCGTCCGAGCCTCCGACGACCCCGCCGACCGAGGACCCTGGCACGCAGGACCCGACGCCGACCGAACCCACGGAGAACCCGCCGGCGCCGCCGACAGGCGAGCCGAGCCCGAGCCCCTCGTCCAACCCCGTCCCAACACCCCAGGGCTGACGGCGAGCGCCCGACAAGGGCCGACATGGCTGCCCGGGCTGGGTTAGATCTCGGCGAGCGCGGGGGCGAGTCTGGGTGGGCGGCGGCGTTCGTGCCGGAACATCAAAGCGCCCACAAGGGCGCCTGTGAACATCGCGACGACGTGCCCGACCGCGGCGACGTCGAGTGAGAGCAGTCCCGCGAAGAGGAACGGGGCGAGCGCGCACCAGCCGCCCAGGGCCAGCAGGCGCGGCCAGCGACCCGGCCCGTACAGGATGGCGGCGACCAGGGCGGCCGACAACACGTACGAGGGCCCGACGTCGGGCATCGTGCGGATGGAGTCCGACAGCTGGCCCAGTTCCAGCCGGACGAACGCGATTCCCTGGCTGACCACGGTGCCGAGCACGTGGGCGACGGCGATCAGGAGCACGGTCCGGAGGTTGCCGAAGCGCCGGGCGACCGGAAAGAGCCCGATGGCGGTCACGACCATCAGCACGCCGTGCGCGTCCTCGGCCACGAAGGCGGAGGTCACCATGGTGCCGATCGGGTTGACCCCGAGGTTGGACAGGTTGGTGCTGGCCCAGCCGATCAGGCTGGCGCGAGCGTCCTCGGACAGGATCGCCGCCTGGACGAGCCACACCAGGCCGAACACACCCAGGAACACCAACGGCACTGGATACCGCCGTACAAACCCGCCCATCACCCCTGCAGACCCCATCACCTGCAGCCTATGAGTCACGGAAGTACATACGGGGCGATACTCCGAACGTCCGCTTGAAAACGGCGACGAACGCGCTCGCAGTCTCATATCCGACACGACGGGCGACAGTCGCCACCGGGACCCCTTCCGCCAGCAGTTCCAGGGCCGCCCGCATGCGCGCCTGTGTCCGCCACCGCCCGAAACTCATCCCGGTCTCCGCGTCGAACAACCGCGCCAGGGTCCGGCTGCTCGCCCCGACCTCCCGGCCCCACGCGTCCAGGGTCCGGCCGTCCTTCGGGTCGGCCAGCAGCGCCTCGGCGACCCGCCGGGCCCGCTCGTCGACGGGCATCGGCACCTCGATCGTCGTGATCTCAACCGGTTCGAGCAGGTCGTACACCACAGCTTCGGCGCGAGCCCGGGCTGCGTTCGGCAGCTTCGGCGTCGCCAGATGAACGATCAGTTCGCGCAGGAGCGGCGGCACGTTGATCACCGTCGGCTCGTTCCAGCCCACCGGACACGTTTCGGGCCAGAGGTACGGGCTCCGCAGCATGGAGGACGCGTGCGCGGACGTCGTGTGCGGCACCCCGGCGGGGATCCACAGGGCCCGGACCGGCGGCAACACCCACGTCCGGCCGGGGGTCTCAACGGTGACCACGCCCTCCGCCGCCCACGCGAGCTGATGCCACCGGTGCCGGTGCTCCCGGAACTTCCTCCGGGCCGGCATCGGAAAGCTGCCGACCGCCAGACCACCGAGCCCGAGCCCGGCGAACGAGGCGCCCGGCCCCGCAAGATCACTCAAGTGTCCGGATCGCGACATCATCTGTCACGCCACCTCATATCCGACATCGCCCTCTTGAGCCTAGCGTCGGAATATGCCAATGAACCGGTTTCACCAGTGGTTTTGCAGGTCAACGGCTTGGGCTCGATGCGTTGAGGGCAATCTCTTGCCCTGGGTGCTGGACGACACCGACCTCGGCGACAAGGTCCTGGAGGTGGGCCCGGGATACGGCGTCACCACCCGCATCCTCCAGCGCAAGGTCCCCGACCTGACCGCGCTGGAGATCGACCCCGCTCTGGCCAAGCGCCTGCGGACCCACACCACCGCCGAAGTGGTGGAGGGTGACGGCACGGACATGCCCTTCCCCACCGAGGCCTTCAGTGGGGCGACCTGTTTCACGATGCTCCACCACGTTCAGTCCGAGGCACTCCAGGACCGGCTGTTCGCCGAGGTGCACCGAGTCCTGCGTCCCGGCGGGGTCTTCGCGGGCAGCGACAGCCGCGTCAGCGCCGGATTCCGGCTGATCCACCTCTTCGACACGATGGTCGTCGTCGATCCGGACACCCTCGCCCCGCGCCTGGAGTCGGCAGGCTTCACCGACATCAAGGTCACCACGACCGACAGGGCCCTCCGCTTCCGGGCCCGCAAGCCGGCCTAGTCACAAGCCGGCCACCGCCCCCTGTTCGGGGTGCGGTGGCCTGAGTGCGGTCGTCGGGGGCGGGGTGCGGTGTGCCGCTCGGGGCGTGGGCGGCCATGGGTAGCGGCACACCGCAGGTCTGGTGTCAGTGCCGTCCGATTTCAGTGCCGTCCGGTGTCAGCGCCGTCCGGTCACAGGGCGGCGGCACCCTCGACTGGGGTCTGGCCGCGCTTGACCAGGAGGGCCGCGAGGATCGCGACCACCGCGACCGCCCCGGCGACGCTCATGGAGGTCTGCCAGCCGTCCATGAACGCCAGGTGGCTGGCGGTCGTGATGGCGTCGGCCGTGTCCGAGGACGAGCCCGGCGGCACGGGCGCGACGCCCTGCGAGACGAGTCCCGCGCCCTGGTCGCTGATCTGCCCGGCGGCCGGGCCGGGCACGCCCTCGCCGGTCAGGCGGCCGTACAGCACGTCACCGACCTTGGTGGAGAGCAGGGTGCCGAGCACCGATGTGCCGAGCACGCCGCCGATCTGGGCGGCGGTCTGCTGCAGGCCGCCCGCGACGCCCGCCAGCTGGGGCGGGGCGTTGCCGACGATCGCCTCGGTCCCGGCGACCAGCACGAAGCCGAAGGCCAGGCCGATCAGCACGAACCACGGCCACAGCTGGATGTACGGCGCGTCCACGCCGATCCCGGAGAGGCCGAACAGCGCGATCGCAGTGAAGGCCATGCCGAGCACGAGCGGCACGCGCGGGCCGAAACGGCTCGTGAGGGCGCCCGCGATCGGCGACGCCACGATGAAGACGGCGGTCATCGGCAACATGCGCACGCCCGCGTCGACCGGGCTCATGCCGTGCACCTGCTGCAGGTAGAGCGTGATGAAGAAGATCGTGCCGAACATCCCGAAGAAGCCCAGCACGATCAGGCCGGTCGCGGAGGAGAGCGAGACCGATTTGAACAGGCCGAGCGGCAGCAGCGGGTGCTCGACCCGGAGCTCGTTCACCACGAAGACCGCGCCGAGCACGATCGCGGCGGCGAACGACCACAGCGGGACGGCGTCGCCGAAGCCGTGCTCGCCCGCCTTGATGAGGCCCCAGACGAGGGCGAAGAGCGCGCCGCTCAGCAGCGCGACACCCGGCACGTCGAACGAGCCGCGTGCCCCCTCGTCCTTGGACTCGCGGATCACCCAGAGCCCGACCGCGAGCGCGATCACGCCCAGCGGCGCGTTGAGGAAGAAGACCGACTCCCAGTTGACGTTCTCGACCAGCAGACCGGCCACGATCGGGCCGCCGGCGATCGAGATGCCGACCGTGGCGCCCCAGATGCCGATGGCGGCGTTGAGCTTGTCGGCGGGGAAGGTGTTGCGCAGGATCGCGAGGCTGGCCGGTTGCAGGAGCGCCCCCGCGAAGCCCTGCACGACGCGCCAGAAGATGACCATCCCGAGGCTGCCCGAGAGGCCGATCAGCACGGAGGCGATGGCGAAGCCGATCACACCGGCGATGAATGTGCCCTTCCGGCCGAACCGGTCGGCGATCTTGCCCGCCGGGATCAGCGTGACGGCGATGGTGAGCATGTAGGCGTTGGTCACCCACTGCAGGCCGGACAGGTCGGCGCCGAGGTCCTTGGCGATCGCAGGGTTGGCGATCGACACGACGGTGGCGTCGAGGCCGACCATCATCACGCCGAGCGCGACGGCGACGAGGGTCAGCCAGGGATGGCCGTGCCCGGCCCGTGACGAGAGGCCGCGGGAGTCGTCCCGGGGCTTCTGTGGTTGTGCGTCGAGCACATCAGTGCCCGCGGATGGGGACATGGAGCTGCCTCCGTTGGACGGCTGTTCGTTGGGGTGGGGGTGCGGATCTCAAGCTGTCATAGAATGACAGTTGTCGTCAAACGACTGCTTTCATGAGGAGACATGATTCAGATCACGACAATATTCATGGTCCGCCAGTTGGCAGAGGATCACCGGGCCGTTACACTTCGCCCATGACCGCGACCGCCCCCGAGGCCCACCCCGCGGGTCTGGACTCCCAGCCCCAGGGCCGGCGCGAACGCAAGAAGCAGCGCACCAGAGAAGCCCTGATCGACGCCGCGTTCGAGCTTTTCGCCGAGAAGGGCTTCGACGCCACGACGGTGGAGGAGATCGCCGACGCCGTCGACGTCTCGTCCCGCACGTTCTTCCGCTACTTCGCCTCCAAGGAAGACGTCGCCCTGACCTTCCAAGAGGAGCAGCACCAGGCGATATTGGCGGCGCTCACCGCCCGGCCGCCGGACGAGCCGGTCGTGACCGCCCTCCGCCGCGCCGTCGTCGACATCGTCCAGGCCGCCGAACGCGGCGAGAGCGGCTTCGACCCCCAGCGCCTGTCCACCATGATGGAGCTCATGCAGAAGAGCCCCACGCTGCTCGCGGGCAGCCTGGAGCACATGCAGAAGAAGCAGGCCTCACTGACGCGCGTCATCGCCGAGCGCATGGGCGTCGACCCCGCGGCCGACCTTCGCCCGCACGTGGTGGCGGCCACCGCCGCCTGCTCGTTCCGCGCGACCACCGACATGATCCATCAGTACCGCGGCGACTGCGGCCGTCCCCTGTCGGAGGCGGTCGATCAGGCCTTCGCCATCGTCGAGGGCGGCATCAACTTCCCCTCCGTTCCACCGGCCGGCTGATCACGAGGCTTGTAGGCTCGTCCACCATGAGTACAGACCGCCATTTAGTGGACGAAACTGCCATCGCCACGGCGCTCGCCGCCGTTCCGGACCAGCTCGCCGAGGACGCGTCGCGGGCCGAGAACGGCGGCCCGTTCGGCATCGAGATGCTCAGCGACATGCTGCTCGACTACGTGGCGGCACGGTCCGCCGAGATCGACCCGCGGTTCGAGACCCGCGAGTCGTGGACGGCGCTGAAGAGCGCGGCCGAGCTCGCGTACAACTACGTCAGGGCGCAGCACACCCCGGTGGGCGAGTCGGTACAGGCCTGGGTCGAGTATCTGGGGGTCGGCTTCGGCTTCATCCAGACCGACGAGGAACGCGTCTACACCAGCGACTGGATCCACGCCTTTCACCTGGCGCTGATCTGCCGTGACGGGCCGAAGCTCGTCGCGCTCTACAACCTGCTGGGAGGCCTGCGGGACGGTTCTGACACCGTCTACGCGAAGGCCCTGGCGATCCGCTGGGCGGACCTCGCCGGGATCATCGAGCGCGACGAGGACGAGGCGCACAGCGCCGACGGCTCCCCCGGCCCGGCAAGGACCGCCTATCCGGTGAAGCTCGACGGCGCCCAGTCGCCCGGCGACGAGGTCACGCTGCTCCGCGCGCTCGTCGACGGCACCGGTTTCCAGCCGGCCCTGACCGAGGCGCTCGCCGCGCACGGGAAACGTGCGAGCGACCGGCGCGTTCGCGACCTGATCGCCTGGGGCCCGCTCGCCCTCGCCGCGCTGGCCCACGACAGCGGCGTGCGGATCGACGTCGAGTCGGGATACCTCCCGGCGCGGCTGGTCACCGAGGCCGGACCCCGGACGGCGGAGGCGGGCGAGCCGATCCCGCGGCCCGAGTTCGAGGTGGAGTTCGCGACCCGACAGGTCGAGCGTCTGAAGAAGGACGCGGCGGAGGACGTCGAGCATCTCTTCGAGTCCCGCATCCTGCTCGGCTACCGGAGCAAGGTCTTCCAGGACTTCGCCCGGGACTGCCTCCGGGCGTTCGCCTACCGCTCGTGCCTCGATCCCGCGGCCGGCGACCCGCGCCAGTGGACCGACCTGGTCCTGGCGAGCGAGGCCGCGTGCGCCGCGTTCCGGCTCGCCGCCGCGCCCCGGGAGACCGAGCTGGAGCTCACGGTTGCCGGTCGCACCGGGTCGGTCCCGGCGCCTGGCCCGAACAGCTACAGCGGCCACTGGGAGTACGCCAAGGCGGTCGCCTTCGCGCTCACCGCCCGGTCGGCCGACGACCTGGTGTTTCTCGGCGGCGTGGCCGACGAGGTCTTCGGCAAGAGCCGCGGCGCCGGACCAGACGTCCCGGCCTACGCTCTCGCCCTGCGCGCTTTCCTGGCCGGCGGGGATGCCCGTACCCATCTGGACACGGCGCTGGCCAAGAAGAGCGGCGACGACCACTGGGAGTGCCTGCGCAACCCGCGGGTGCACATGCTCGACCGCTTGGTGGCCGACGACCAGGAGGGCTTCGACAAGGCGATGACCGAGGGCTTGGACCTCTACCGGCAGTACTACTCGGCTGGCGACCGCGTCGACGACGTCGAGGGGCTGATCTGGATCGACGCCCTGGGGCTGGCCTGCGCCGCGCACGACCGGGGCTGGCCGGTCGCCGTCGAGACCGACTACCTGCCGCGCCGGATCGTCGAAGGCTCCTGGCTCGGCACTCCCGTCGATCTCGGCATCTTCAGCTGACGCATCGTCAGCTGACGCCGAGGACCAGGCCGCTGGTGGGCACGCCCGTTCCGGCGGTCACCAGGACGTTGCGCACGTCCTCGACCTGGTTGACCGAGGTGCCGCGGACCTGCCGCACGCCCTCGGCGATGCCGTTCATGCCGTGGATGTACGCCTCACCCAACTGACCCCCGTTCGGGTTGACCGGAAGCCGCCCGTCAATTTCAATGCCGCCGTCCTTGATGAAGTCGCGTGCCTCGCCGCGTCCGCAGAAACCCAGCTCCTCCAGCTGGATCAGTACGAACGGGGTGAAGTGGTCGTACAGGATCGCCGTCTGGATGTCCGCCGGGGCCAGCCCCGACTGCTCCCACAGGCGCCCGCCCACGTTGCCCATCGCGGGCAGCGCGGCCAGGTCGCCGCTGTAGTAGCTGAACATCATCATCTGGTCGGGTCCGGTGCCCTGCGCCGCCGCGTTGATGACGACGGGCGGGTTCGGGAGGTCGCGGGCCCGTTCCACGCTGGTCACGACGATGGCCACGCCGCCGTCGGACTCCTGGCAGCAGTCCAGCAGGTGCAGCGGGTCCACGATCCAGCGGGACTCCTGGTGTTCCGCGAGCGTGATCGGCCGCTGGTGGAACCAGGCCTTGGGGTTGGTCGCGGCGTGCCGCCGCATCGCGACCGCGACGCGCCCGAAGTCCTCGCTGGTCGCGCCGTACTCGTGCATGTAGCGGCGGGCCTGCATCGCGACCCAGGCCGCCGGGGTGGCGAAGCCGTACGGAAGGTGCCAGGAGAACTCCAGCCCGGTCGAGTCCACCCGCGCCGAACGGTTGGCCTGGCCGAAGCGGTGCCCCGATCGTTCGTTGAACGCGCGGTAGCAGACGACGACGTCCGCCTGCCCGGTCGCGACGGCCATCGCCGCGTGCGCCACGGTGCCGCACGCCGCGCCGCCGCCGTACTCCACCCGGGAGAAGAAGCGCAGCTCCGGGATGCCCAGCTCGCGCTGCACGGCGATCTCGGCGTTGGCGTCCGCCGCGAACGTCACCAGTCCGTCCACGTCCGACGGCTTGAGACCGGCGTCGCGGATCGCGTCCAGGCATGCCTCGGCGGCGAGTTGCAGCTCCGACCGGCCCGACTCCTTGGAGAACTCCGTCGCCCCGATCCCAGCGATCGCGGTCTTGCCTGAGAGGCTCACTCGCTCTCCTTGATCCGTACGGTCGCCGTCGCGTGGTCGCCGAGGCTCACCGCGCCGCGCACCTTCAGCGTCGTCGCGTCGACCCGTTCGGTGAAGACGCGGAGGGTGTCCCCGGCGTACGCGGGGACACCGAGCCGGACGGAGATGCTCGCCAGGACCGCGCCGGGCTCGGCTTGGAGCGCCGCGCGCTGGACGAGGCCGATGGACGTGAGGATGTTGAGGAAGATGTCTTTGGTCCCCTGAGCGCGGGCCAGCTCGGTGTCGTGATGGACGGGCGTGAAGTCGCGGGTGGCGAGAGCCGTGGCGATCACGAACGTGGGGGTCAGCGGGATCTCCAGGTCGGCGTGCGGCTCCTCCGCGACGGTCTCCGGGGCCTCGGCGGGCGCGTCGGCGGGGATCCATTGCGGGAGCGTCAGGTCGTCGTCCACGCGCTCGAAGACGGCCTTCACCGGCATGCCGATCGACACGTCCTCGGGCGGGCAGCCGTTGACGTTGCCCACGACCCGTACACCCTCGTCGAGTTCGATCACCGCCACCACGTACGGCGGGGTCTTGCCGGGTACGGGGGGATGGTGGTGCACGACATAGCTGTGCACCTGACCGCGTCCGCTTGCGACCACGTAGTCACGCTTGACCGAGTGGCACTTCGGGCACATCGGACCGGGCGGGTGGCGGAGCACTCCGCAGTCGGCGCAGCGCTGGACCCGCAGTTCCCCTTCCTTGGCGCCGTCCCAGTAGAACGCGGTGTCCAGTCCGATCGCGGGCCTAATCGGCCCGCCCTTGGACTTGGCGCCGCTGCGCTTGCGCGGCTGGAACTTGAGGACACGGAAGAGCATCTCGGCGACGCGTTCGTCATTCTCGTCGTACCAGGTCTGGTACCAGGTGACGAAGTAACCCTCACCCATCCCGGTTTTCTTCGGCCCGGTAAGCCCGCCGAACCGCATCGTCGACCGGAGCTGCTCGCCGACCTTCACGTAGCGGTCGTACGTCTGCTCGCAGTTGGTCGCGACGACCCCGGTGAAGCCCGACTCGTTCAGCAGCCGCATGATCTCGTCGGCGGCCGACGCACCTTTCTGCGCGACGAGGCCCGGCATGGACCAGACCTGGATCATCGCCGGCGGCGCGACCTCGGCCCAGTCGCCGGTGTCGCCGAGCGCCTGCGTCCAGTTGCGGATCATCGCGCCGTTCACCGGGTCGAGGCAGGGCGCCCCGGCCCGTTCGCCCGCCGCCGCGAGCTCGGCGGCCAGGGCCTGGAGCCGGTCGTGCACGCCGGTCGCGTCGGTCATGGCGGTCACCGCGGCGCCCGGGGCAGGCCGAGGCCGATCATTGCGATCAGCTCACGCTGGATCTCGTTGACGCCGCCGCCGAACGTGAGCACGATCGCGCCCTTCACGCCGTGGTCCAGCCGGTCGATGAACGCGGCCGTGACCGGGTCGCCGGGGTCGCCGTACCGCGCGAGCGTGTCCCCCACGATCCGGCCGACCTCCTGCATGCGCTCCGAACCGTAGATCTTGGTGGCGGACGCGTCCGCGGCGCCCAGCCAGCCGAGGTCCATGTTCGCCGCGACCTGCCAGTTGAGGAACTCGTTCACGCGCAGGTAGGCGTACACCTGGGCCACCGCGCGGCGGACGGCGGGCTCGTTGATGAGCGGCTCGCCGTCCCGGCCGGTCGCCGTGCGCGCCCAGCGCTCGAAGCGGTCGTAGGTGTGGCCGATGTTGCCCGCCGGGCCCAGCGTCACGCGCTCGTGGTTGAGCTGGTTGACGATGAGGTCCCAGCCCTTGTTCTCCTCGCCGATGAGCATGTCCACCGGCACTCGTATGTCCTGGTAGTACGTGGAGTTGGTGTGGTGCCGCCCGTCCATGGTCACGATCGGCGTCCAGGAGAAGCCCGGATCCTTGCAGTCCACGATGAGCATCGAGATGCCCTTGTGCTTCTTGGCATCCGGGTCGGTGCGCGCTGCGAGCCAGATGTAGTTGCTGTAGTGGGCGCCCGACGTGAAGATCTTCTGACCGTTGACGATGTAGTGGTCGCCGTCCTTGACCGCCGTGGTCCGCAGCGACGCCAGGTCGGTGCCCGCGCCGGGCTCGCTGTAGCCGATCGCGAAGTGGCACTCGCCCGCGAGGATCTTGGGGAGGAAGAACGACTTCTGCTCGTCCGTGCCGTACTGCAGGATCGTCGGCGCCACCGAGTTGAGCGTGATGATCGGGTACGGCACCTCGGCGCGGGCGATCTCGTTGGCGAAGATCTGCTGCTCCATCGGGCCGAAGCCGCGCCCGCCGTACTCCGTGGGCAGCGCGACGCCGAGCATGCCGTCGCGGCCAAGGCGTTTGCAGTGCTCCATGTAGTGCTCGCCGAACGGATCGTTCGCGATCTGGTCGCGCTGTCCGGCGGTCAGGCAGCTCCGGAAGTAGTCGCGCAGCTCGGCGCGCAGCTTCTTCTGCTCGTCGGTCAGATCGATGAACACTCAGGCCTCCCGAGCGGCGACAAGAACGCCAAGCGTGTCGAGTTGGTCTTCGGCACCGCCGAGCAGATGCCCGTAATGCTTGGCCCAGGCGAAGTACCGGTGCAGCGGATAGGTCACGTCCAGCCCGATCCCGCCGTGCAGGTGCTGGCAGGTGTAGAGCGCCTTGACGACCGGGCCCGCGGCGTTGAACGAGGCGATCGCGAGCACCTCGTCGATGTCGTTCTCCATGCGCGCACCTTCGGCCAGGCGCCAGGCGCCTGCCCAGACCGCCACGTCCAGCGCGCGCTTGGCGATGTAGACGTCGCCGATCTGCATGGTCACGGCCTGGAACTGCGCCAGTGGCCGGTCGAACTGCTCGCGCGTCTTCACGTACTCCGTGGTCAGGTTGAGCGCGCCCTCGATCACGCCGGACGACAGCGCGACCGCCCCGGCGACCGCCGACCGCCGCAGCGTCTCCCAGGCCGCGCCGTCCGCGACGCCGCCGAGCAGCGCGTCCGCGCCGACCCGCACGCCGTCCAGCTCGACCCGTGCCAGCGGCTCGGTCGTCGCCGACGGCTGGGGCTTGATCGACACGTCTCCCGGCTCGACCAGGAAGACGCCGGCTCCCTCACCCTCGACCTGCGCGGGGATGAGGATGCGGGAGGCCTCCGCCGCGTACGGCACGAAGGTCTTGACCCCGGTCAGGACGAAGCCGTCGCCGTCGCGCCGGGCGGTCGTCGCGACCAACCCGGCCGGGCCGATCTCGCGGTACGCGCCGGTGAGGAGGGTCTCGCCCTCGTTCAGCGGGGCGAGAAGCGACTTCTGCTCGGCGGTCCCGTGCCGCACGATGGGCACCGCGGCCAGCGCGAGCGAGGCGTACGTGGGAACGGGCGCCACGCGCGCGCCGACCTCGCGCAGGATCACGGTCAGCTCGATCTGCCCGAGCCCGGCGCCGCCCTGCTCTTCGGGCAGGCAGATGCCGAGCAGCCCGGCCTGGGCGAGCGCCTTCCAGATCCCCACCTCGTACGGGGCGCCGCTTTTCTCGAAGGCCTCCAGGCGCTCCTGCGTTGCCTCACGCGTGAGCAGGTCTGCGGCGAGGCCCCGCAGCTCTTGCTGGGTCTCATCGAGATTGAAGTCCACTCATTTGCCCCTTTCGAGGAGATCGGGTGACCGCAGCGAGCTCTACGAGCGAGGATCGCCCGATCGACTCTGCGGGGGTCCGGGGGTCGCCCCCCGGTCGAGCACGTGCCGGCGGCCGCGCTGTTCGAACTCGGTCCGGAGCCGGGCCACGTCTTCGGGGGTCATCCGGCGATAGGTGAGGTCCCGTCCGGGCCGCCACCAGACCGGGTCATCGGTGCGCCAGCCGTCCTGGACGAGCCGGCGCTTGAGGATCTTGTTGGAGGCGGTCGCGGGCAGTTCCCGCGTGACCCGCACGTACCGGGGCGGCCACTTGGGGCTGAGATCCGCGCGGGCGCGCAGGTACGCGGCGAACGCCTCCGGATCGAAGTCGTCGGTCGCCAGGGCCAGCATCACCTGGTCGCCCGCAGCCGCGTCGGGCACCCCGTACACCGCGAGCTGCCGTACGCCGGGAAGCTCGGCCAGCACTCGCTCGACCTGGGCGGCGCCGAAGTTCTCGCCGTCCACGCGCAGGCGGTCGGCGGTGCGGCCGGCGAAGAACACGTAACCGTTCTCGTCGGCGTAGGCGTGGTCACCGCTCCAGAACATGCCCTCCCGCAACCGGTCGGGGGCCTCTTCGTTGTAGTACCCGTCGAAGAGCCCGAGGCCGGCGGTGTTGACGAGCTCGCCGATGGCCTCGTCGCCGTTCAGCAGCCGCCCGGCCTCGTCGAACCGTCCCGGCGGGCACTCCCGGCCGGTGTCGGGGTCGAGCACCTTGATCCCCTCGGTCAGCTTGCCGAGTGCGCCGGGCGGGCCGAACGGATCGGGTGAGAGCGAGATCGCGGTCTCGGTCGAGCCGTAGCCGTCGATGACGAAGCAGCCGAAACGTTCACCGAAAGCCTTCTGCTCCAGGGGCGCCGCCTCGTTCCCGAAGGCGAACTTCAGCGGATTGTCGTTGTCGTCGTCCTTGGCAGGCGTCGCGAGCACGTACGAGAGGGCCTTGCCGACGTAATGGAGGTAGGTGCAGCCATATCGGCGCACGTCGGGGAGCATCCCTGAGGCGGAGAAACGCCCGCGCAGGACCAGCTCGGCGCCTGCGGAGAGCGCCGGAGCGTACGCCGCCATGATGGCGCCGGAGTGGAACAGCGGCATCGGGCAGTAAACGACCGACTCGGCGTCCAGCATCCGCCCAGCGAGGTTCTCGCCCGGCACCACCACCTTGCGATGGGTGACGCGGACGGCCCGCGGCTGCCCGGAGGTACCGGACGTGAAGATCAGCATCAGCAACGTCTGCTCGGTGATCTCGTCGTCCGCCGGAAGGACGGCCCCTTCGTCGTTCGCAAGCTCGTACGGCGCGAGCGACTCCGCGTACTCCGCGCTCTCGATCCCGAGAACAGGCCCGCCGATGTCAGCCGCCAGCTCGGCGTGCCGGGGCTGGGTGACGATCAGGTCACAGTCGACTCGAAGGGCGTCGCCGGCAAGCTCGGTGGCGCTGCGTGAGTGGTTGAGTGCGACCAGCACCGAACCCGACAGGGCCGCCCCGCCGAGCAGGAACACCATCTCGGGGACGTTGTCGAGCAGCACGCCGACATGCAGGGGGCGGTCCGGTGTGCGGCGGGCGTCCATCCAGGCCGCGCGTACCGCGCACTCGCGCACGACCTCGCGCCAGGTCCACCTGCGGCCGTCGTCGGCGCCGCGCAGGCCTGGCCGGTCGTCGCCGGCCCGCGCCCTCAGCATGGCTGCCACCGTCATGGCGCAAAAACTAGAACAGATTCTAGTCTGTGTCCAGAGGTGTGATCAGGAGGCGATTCGCCACGCATGTCAGGGTTAACTGATCGCCCGAACAACGGTCTGCGCGCAGCGATTCAGATAACACGTTCTTGCCAGGGCTGTACGCTAGGGGCAGGAGAACAACGGGAGGCGAGACCGTGACCGCAGAGCCGGCTGCGACCAGCCAGGACGAGGCGGCCGACCAGGCCGCCCAGCAAGGCGTACGCTCGCGCAGCCAGCACCAGCGGCGCAAGCGCATCGTGCAGGCGGCGGCCGCCCTCGCCTCGCGCGGCGGCGTGGAGGCCATGCAGATGCGCACCGTGGCCGAACGGGCCGGGGTCGCGCTGGGCACTCTATACCGCTACTTCCCGTCCAAGATGGACCTGGTCGTCGCGGTCGTCAGCGAGGAGCTCGACCTCCTCGAAGGCAGCATCGACCGGCGCCCCCCGCGCACCAGCAACCCGCCGCAACGCGCGGTCGAGGTACTGATGCGCGCCACCCGCGGCCTCATGCGCGAGCCCGAGCTGGCCGAGGCCCTCATCCGTTCACTGCTGCTGTCGGACGTCAAGACCGACTTCGGCGACCGCATGTCCCGCCTCCTCCTGCGCGCCGCCGTCGGCCCCGAGCACGACCTCCCCGCCGACGACGAGCGCCGCGTCCTCGTCCGCGCCCTGGCCAGCGTCTGGACCATGGAGATGATCGAGATGCTCCGCGGCCACGCGAGCGCCGACGAGATCCAGGCCAAGCTGGAAATCGCCGCCGCCCGCCTGCTCGAGGACTTCTGATCAGCGCGGTCGCTCGCCCATCTTGTCGACGACCGCCACCCGGGTCAGCAGCACGTTGACCCCGGTCCCGTCCGGATTGCAGATCACCTTGTCGCAGTCAGGCTTCGGCCCGTCCACGGGGTTGGAGAGCTCGCCGAGGTACCGGTAGGTGCGTGGATCAAGCAGCAGCTGGTCGAGCACCCAGCCGGGATTCGGCACGTAACCGGCCCTGCGCAGCCCGACGACGAGAGCATCCCTGCCTGCAACGGTCTTCCGGCTGAGCCGCACATCCGGGATCATCTTCATCGCCCGGAAGATCGCCGCCTCCAGTTTGGGCGGCAGCGGCGCGGAGCGCAGGATCGAGCCGAACGCCCGGAACACGTCCTCGTAGGAGGCCTCCAGCGGCGCCGAGCCAGGCGGCGCTACGGAGTCGACCCGCGTCCCCATGGGGAGCTTGGTGCGGTCGGTGTACGACGGGTGCCGGAGCATGAGCTTGAGGAGCGCGGCCGGATCGGTGGGCAGCGCGGCCCGTCCCGCGTAGTCGGCCGGAGGCCAGTCGGTGTCCGGCCGCCTGTTCTTCCCGATCCGGTCGAGGTCTGCGGGCCGCTCGGCCGTGCGGATCAGCTTGCCCTTCCACATGAAGGCCGCGTTCCGGCCATCCGCGGAGTGCCACTGCCGCTCGGCGATGAGCTCCCGCACCGGGTTTCCGTCATGGTCCTTCCAGCCACGAGCGGGGTCGATGTTCCTGAACTCGGTGTAGATCCACTGGTCGCGCGCCGGTGCGGTGAAGGGCCGGGTTTCGGCGGCGACCGCGGCCCGTTCGAGCGCCTCCGCCGCCGCGTTCGCGACACCACCGGGCGGCACACCCGGCACCACCGGCCGCCCGTCGTCCGCGGTCTGCACGACGCTCACACCTGCGGCGATCGCAGCCGCGAGCGCGCCCACCGCGACGAACCGGACGGCCAGCCGAGACCGCCGCCCGGCCGCCAGAGGGCCATGATGGAAACGTTTCCGCCCCACCGCCCGAGCAGGGACCGGCCGGTCGCGGCGGAACCGGCGGGCGTGGTCTGCGGGGCTGTCGACTAGGGCTCCTGGCTTTGAGGCAGCCGCGGCATGTTGGAGCAGGGTGGCGCGGGCGGCTGCGCGGGCTTCGGGGTTGGGCGGCGGGGGTGTGTCCCAGGAGTCGTGCAGGATCTGCAGGTCGTTCATCGGTCGAGCTCCTCTCCGGGAGACGTGGGGTCGGTCTCGCCCAGGGCGGCGCGGAGTTGTTTGCGGGCACGATGCAGGCGGGATCGGGCGGTGCCTGCGGGGATGCCGAGGGCCTCGCCCGCCGCCTGGAGGGAGAGCTCGGCCCAGGCGACCAGGAGGAGGACGTCACGGTCGCGGTCGGCGATCTCGGCCAGCACGGCGGCCAAGAGGGTGCGGGCGGATTCGGCGTCCAGCCGTACGGCGACCCGGTCCGCGTGGCCCTCGGTGACCTCGTCCACGCCGGTGCGGGCGAGGGCGCGGTAGAGGCGGACCTCGGCGCGGTGGTGGCGGGCGATGAGGTTGGACGCGATGCCGTACAGCCAGGGGCGGGCGTCGGGCCGCGCGAGGTCGTAGCGGGCGCGGGTGTCGAACGCGATGAGGAACGTCTCGGCGGCGACGTCGTCGGCCAGGCTCGTGCCCAGCCGGCGCGCCGCATAGCCGTGGATCGCGTCGTAGTAGCGGTCGAAGACGGCGGCGAAACACTCCGGATCGTCCTGGGACGTCCGGATGATGTCGGCGTCGGTCCGGGTGGTCACCGTGGCCAAGTCCGGCTCCGTGTGGTCATGGTCTGCCTTCCGCAGGGTGGATGGTCACCTCTCCTTCGCCGGTACGGGTGAGAGCGTTCGCGGCCGTTCGAGGCAAACGGAAATCAACTGTGAAAAACCGTTCACCGACGATTCATTGCCGCATTCCGGTCGTCCGCATACATTCCCGCCGGAGGGCACCCCCTCCTCCCTTAACCCCCTCAGGAGAGTCATATGGCTCGCACACGCCTCCTGCTTGGGATCGCTGCCTCGGCCGGACTGGTCACGGCTCTGGCGGTCCCGGCGGTAGCGAGTACCAGCTCCCCCGCCACGCAAAGCGCGCTGGTGGCCGCCCCCGTCGCACCGTCACCGTCGTACGATCGGGCGACCCGCATCCAGAAGAACCTTCGCATGGCCCTCGGCAAGAAGTTCGCCGGGGCATGGGTCTCGGCCGACGGCCGGACCGTCACCGTCGCGTCCACCGACGCCGACTCCGCCGCCATGATCCGCAAGGCCGGTGCGACGCCGAAGACCGTCGCCCGCAGCGAGGCCGGTCTCGCCTCCACCCAATCGACGCTGAACCGCAAGGCCCGTTCCGCGGCCAGGTCCGTCAGTTCCTGGTACCTGGACGCCAAGACCAACAAGGTCGTCGTCGAGACCCGTTCCGTCGCGGCCGCGAAGAGGTTCGTGCGGGCCAGCGGGGTGGACGCGCAGGCCGTACGGATCGTCAAGTCGAACGCCAAGCCGCGTCCGCTCTACGACATCATCGGCGGCGAGCGCTACTTCACGACGCAGTACGGCTGCTCGGTCGCGTTCTCGGTGACCAACGGCTTCCTCACCGCCGGGCACTGCGGCCCAACGGGCGAGGCCACCCGGGGCTCCAACCAGGTCGCGCAGGGCTCGTTCGGCGGCTCGTCGTTCCCCGGCGACGACTACGCCTGGGTCAACACCAACAGCCAGTGGACGCCCACGCCCAAGGTCAACAAGTGGAACGGCACGTACGAGACCGTGCGCGGCGCGACCGCCGCTCCCGTCGGCACCCGCGTCTGCCGGTCCGGCGGCACGACCAACACCCGCTTGTGGTGCGGCACCATCCAGCAGCTCAACGCCACCGTCAACTATGAGGAAGGCGCGGTGCACGGGCTGATCCGCACCAACGTCTGCGCCGACCCCGGTGACTCGGGCGGCGCGCTCATCACCGAGACCGGCGGCCAGGCGCAGGGCATCACGTCCGGCGGCTCCGGTACGTGCAGCGACGGCCAGGGCAGCGGCGACTCCACCTACTTCCAGCCCGTGACCGAGCCGCTGCAGATCCTCGCCGGCCAGGGACGCCAGCTCATCACCGAGGGCGGCGACCCCGGTCCCGGCCCCGGTTACTGCGACAGCTACAGCACCAAGGCGACCACCTCCATCTCCAGTGGCGCCAACCAGTACCAGCCCAGCTACACGTCCTCGGCCTCCGGCACCCACGCCGGTTGCGTGGACGGACCGGATGGCGTCGACTTCGACCTCTACCTCCAGAAGCAGAACGCCTCCGGCACCTGGTCCACCGTGGCGAGCTCGACGAGCCCCGGACCGGACGAGAAGGTCAGCTACAACGGCACAGCCGGCACCTACCGCTACCGCGTCCACGCGTACAGCGGCTCCGGCTCCTACACGGTCGGCTACACCAAGCCGTAACCGCGGCGAGCCGCCGTACGAAACCGGTCCCCGGCCGCTCCCCTCCTCGGGGCGGCCGGGGATCCCGTGTCTCGTGGCCGATGATCCCGTGTCTCGTGGCCGATCCAGGCGTCCACACCCACTCCCAACGGGCAGGAAGCCGCTGCGTGGCTGGTCGGCCGCCTCGTCACCGCCCGCGCCACGTGAGATGGGAGGGCAGGCGCCCGGCGGAACCGTTGTGGCTCATCGGGGCTCCAGGCGGACGGGCATATGGCGCAGTCCGGTGTGCTTGTTGCTGCGGACGAACTCCACCGGCCCGGTGAGCTCGATCGCGGCGACCCGGTCGGCGAGGGCGCGCAGGACGACGCGCATCTCCATCCGCGCCAGCGTGGCGCCGAGGCAGAAGTGCCCGCCGCGGCCGAACGCCAGGTGCGGGTTGGGATGCCGCGTGATGTCGAACCTGTAGGGATCGGTGAAGACGCGCTCGTCCCGGTTGGCCGACGCCCACCACAGCGTGACCTTGTCGCCCGCACGGATCGTACGGCCTCCGATCTCGACGTCGCGCGTGGCCGTACGCCGGTTGTACGGGGTCGGCGACGCCCAGCGCAGCATCTCCTCGACCGTGGTGTCCAGCAGGGACGGCTCATTGATCGCCTGCCAGGCGGCCGGGTCGCCGACGAGCGCCAGCACGCCGAGCGCGAGGGAGTTGCGGGTGGTCTCGCTACCGGCGGCGATCATCAGGTTGAACAGCATCGTCTGTTCGAGGTCGGCGAGCGGCTCCCCGTCGATGCGGCCGTGGGCGGCCAGCGACAGAAGGTCGTCGGCGGGGGTCTCGCGCTTGTCCGCGAGCAGGCCGGAGCCGTACGCGAACATCTCGGCCGCCGCCTGCCGCGTACGTTCGGTCGCCTGGCCGAGTTCGCGGTCGTCGTAGTCGAGGGTGACGTTCGCCCACTCCAGCAGCCGGTGCCGGTCCTCCTGCGGGACGCCCAGGAGCTGCGCGACCGCCTGGAGCGGCAGTTCGGCGGCGATGTCGACCAGGAGGTCGCACTCCCCCTTCGCCAACGCGGCGTCCACGATGCGGGCGGCCCGCCGTGCGAGGTCGTCCTCGATGAGCCTGAGGGTGCGCGGGGCGACGCTCGGCCGCAGCAGGCGGCGGAAGGCGGCGTGGCGCGGGTCGTCCATCATGTTGAGCAGCACCCCGGCCGCGAACCCGCGCGGCAGATCCTCGATGAGCGTGCCGCCGCCGTCCCGCGCCCCGCCCGTCTCGGACGAGAACGTCCCCGCGTCGCTCGCGGCCGCGACGACGTCGTCGTAACGGCTGAGGACCCAGAAGCCTTCGCCGTCCGGGGTGTGCGCCGTCGGCTCGTGGAACCACACCGGCACCTCACGGCGCAGCAGGTCGAACACCGCGTACGGAAACCCGTCGGCGAAGCGCTCCAGGTCCGTCAGGTCGATATGACCGCCGATGCCGTCCATGCCACCTCCCGCGCCACCGAGGCTCGCACAGCCACCAAAACTAAGCAATCGCTTGGTCGAACGTCGCGCGCCGCCCTCGAGGCGGCCAGGGACCCCGCGCCTCCGCCCGGATCGCGGCAGAAGAGTGCGCTTGGGGCTGCAAGTTCCAGGCCCACCCTCGGTCCCGTGCGAAATTTGGGACCTGATCGGCCTCTGGCAGCTCGGCGACGTGACACGAGGGAATAGTGCCTTGCAGGGCTCGGTTCGCTGCATAAACCGGCGATCGTGAGCGGCAGGCGGTCTGATATTCGTTCTGACGGGCGCCCTTCGATTCGGTCGAACCGCCCAGCGAGACGGGGGGCCAGGGGTCACCAGGTCAGTCACCGGGTCACCGGGTCACCGGGTCACCGACAGGGCTGGTATCACGACCGCATGGTGAGTTCAGCGACCCTGTCGCGGACGGCGGTGGCCGGATCCAGCGGGACTCTTTCACGAATACTCGCAGGTCACGTGGCTGACGCAGTCCAGGGACCAGCTAATGCACACCCTCCCGGTTCTGGTGATTTGTTCTGAGAATGCATCACTTACAGATAGCAAGTATCACCTTGCAGGGGATATTTAGCCACATGAGCAGCACTTACGATCCTTGATCGGACAGGAAGGGAATAGGTGGGATGAGTAGAGACTTGCTGGATATGGCGGAGCAGATCACACCCTATGTGGTGGCAGCGGCGAGCGCGTACGGTGGCGCAGTGCTGGCCCAGGCACAGCAGGAGACCGCGACCGCGGCACTGGGGGTAGGGCGTCGACTGGCGCGAAAGATATTCGGCGGGGACAAGACCGGCAGACCCATTCCGGAGGAATGGGTCGACGTGATCGCCGACTACCACAATCCTAGAAACGCGGCGGCATTGCGTGGAGCGATTCACAAGGCACTGGCCGAGGATGGAGAACTGGTCGCGCAGGCAGTGGAAGCCCTTGCAAAATCCCGGAATTCCCGACCACAGGTGGCGACATTCGGGGAGCGATCACCAGCAGTCGGTACCAATACTGGAATCATCATGACCGGTGACGACGCCTATTTCTCCAGTGAGGCCTGCGATGGCGGACGAGTCCGACGAAGCTATCAATGCTGACCCGACTGACGAGATAAGGGCTTGGGGAGATCGGTCACCTGCGGTCGGCACCAATCACGGCGTTATCATCACCGGTGATGGCGCGCAGTACACCACTGTCACGCCGGTACCGTTCCCACTGCCCGAAAACGTGCGACCTCGGGCCAGGGTCATAACTCTTCCCCGACCGGCGACTCGGGTGTTTGTGGGGCGCGAGGATGCCTTGGCGCAACTGACCGAGGCGTTGGAGGCTCCTGGCCACGCGATAGTGGCTCAGGTGGTCCATGGCATGAGCGGCGCGGGCAAGTCGGAGTTGGCATTGCAGTACGTTCACCGCTACCAGCAGCAGTACTCGCTGGTCTGGTGGACCACCGCCGAGAGCCTCCAGCACGTCCAGACTGGATTGGCCAAACTGGCCCGGTTTCTGGCACCTGATGGCGCCAGGATGGCGACAACAGAGGAAGCCGCCGGATGGGCGGCTGCATGGCTGCGCGCCCACCCGGGGTGGCTCCTGGTGCTCGACAACGTCACTGACCCAGCCCATATCGCTGGTCTGCTGGGATCGGTGGCGAACGGACGTGTGGTGATCACCAGCCGCCGCGATGTGCGCTGGCCCGGCGTTACCAACACTCTGCACCTGGAGTTGCTGGACCCGAGCGCCGCCGCGGATCTCATCGCCGACATCACCGGCCACACCGATCCCGCTAGTCACGACTCTGCCCGGGCGATCGCCGAGGAACTCGGGTTCTTGCCGCTGGCGCTGGACCAGGCGGCTGCCTACATCCTCCAGACGCGCATCGGCCTGGACGACTACCTACGACGGCTGCGGCTCTACCCTGAGCACTGCTACGCCGCAGCCGCACATGGGGACAAGGCTCAGTCCACCATCATCCGACTGTGGGATCTCACTTTGCGCAGCCTCCTTGCCCAGGCCCCCTACGCTGTAACGATCGCCCGGGTCCTGGCGCACTACGCCCCCGAAGAGATCCCTCGTCATCTGGTTGGCGGCCAGAGCGAGGACCTTACTGCACAGGTAGATGACGCACTGGGAGCACTGGCCTCCCACAGCATGATCACCCTCACTGGCCAGGCCGTGACCATGCACCGTCTCACTCAGGCCGCCGTTCTCAGCCAAACCACCCCGCTGCCCACAAACAACACCATCTACCGCGACACGGCACTCAGTTGGCTCAACCGAGCTATGCCCGCCAACCCACAATCCAACCTGGACGGCTGGGCAACATGGCGCTCCCTTCTGCCGCATATCGATGCCCTCAGCGCCCACCACATTCCCAACCACGAGACCGGACAACTGGGACTTGTCCTCAAAGAAGCGGCGCGGTTCCTCATTAGCCAGGGGGAATACCAGCGCGCTCACACAATGCTCTCAACCGCTGCGGCCATCGCCGAGAGCATCTCCGCGTCCACCTCCCCTGACCTGGCCATTCGTTTGGGTGACATCGCTGTCGCCTATTGCGACCTGGGGAGGCCGGCCGATGCCCTGCCGTTGTTCGAGCGGGCATTCGCCATCGCCGAATCTGATCTCCCACCCGACGATCCCAATCTCGCCATCCTGTTGGGCGACCTCGCCGCCACCCACCGCGCCCTGGGACGACCCAGTGATGCCTTGCCCCTGGATCGGCGGGCGCTGGCCATCACCGAAGGCGCGCTTGAACCTGAGCCGCGACTCCTTGCCATCCGCCTAGGCAACCTTGCTGCCACCTATCGAGCCTTGGGCGCGCCCGTCGACGCCCTGCCACTGGAGCACCGGGCACTCGTCATGATCGAGGCGGCCTTCGAGCCCAACTCCCCCGAAGTCGCCATCCGGTTGGGCAATCTAGGTGCCACCTACTGCGATCTAGGGCGAGCCGACAAAGCACTTCCGCTGTTCGAGCGGGCCCTGGCAATCACCGAGTCTGCGTTTGGATCCGTCCACCCCACCCTCGCAGTGAACTTGGGTAACCTAGCCGTCACTTACTGCACTCTGGGGCTTCCCAGAAATGCCCTGCTGATGGCGCGTCGGGCAGTCGCCATTGTCGAGGCAGCCCATGGTCCCGAGCACCCAACGCTCGCTATCCGATTGGGCAGCCTAGCCATTGCCTATTGCGATCTGGGGCAAATCACAGATGCCCTACCTCTGTTCGAACGAGCTATCACCATCGCAGAAGGTGCACTTGGATCGGACTACCCGGACCTCGAAACCTGTTTGAGTAATCGCGCCATCGTTCAATGTGATCTTGGGTGGGCCATCGACTTCCAAGAGGCAATCACCCAAGCCGCAGACCGTTCATTGGCCATTTATGGCGCCAACCATCCTGCTACTCAATCATTCCAACAACTCTCAGATAAACTGAGAGATCTCTACGGTGCAACCGAATAGATACCGTCCACTATTGCGACGACAATGACACTCACCGTCTCTCGAGCGACGACCAAGGGATCCGATTGATCACCATCCGCTCGTCGGCAAAGCCGCACGGTCTGCGGCAGAAGCGTGCGTCGCGCCCCACCGGTATGAGCGGACGATCGCAGGCGGTCAATGAGAGGGCAGGATGGCGGCCTAACATTGCGTCATGGCGTACGAGGCGGTCTATGCAATCACGGTGCGGGCAGTCCAGAGTGGTCCTGAAGATCCGGACGATCCCTATGCGAATATCCGCTTCATTCAGGACGGAGAGCCATTGGTCTATGCCGCCGCGCCACCACAGCGCGTCCCCGAGTGTGGTGCGACGCGCTTCATCATGCCAGGCGAGCTGTGGTCAGCGCCGATCCCCGCCCGATGACGTCGATGTCGCCGAGCGGTCTCGCCGCGCCTTCACCCGTGCCTCGACTGGCCGGGTGGGCGGTGCGATCCGGAGCCAGCCAGACCGCGACGCAGATGCTCACCACGCCGGCCAAAGCTGACACTGCGGCCAAGACCTTGTTGGCCTGCTCCCACTTCATCACGAAGGAGAGCACGAGGACTCCGATGGCCACGACGACCGTCATGGCCATCACTATGCGCCGAGTTCTCACGGGGATCATTCTTCCCCACGCGCGATCAACACTGCGGCCGCTTCCCGGAAGTCCGGAGATACGGGGAGTGATGGCAGCCCGAGTGGATACGACAGGGCTGACACCCGCAGAACAGCTGGACCTTTACCGACCCGCAGTCATCGACAGTCACGACTGATCGGCTCAGCCCGAACATGGCCGCTGGAGGGCTGCGTCCAGCCGGTTAGATGAAGGATGCGGGAGATTTGCATTCCGCCGGGGAGGTCGGCCGTCTGTTGTCGGGCGAGAGCCCGTTCAAATGCGCGCGGAAGGTGATGTCCCACTGCCGGAGGACGAACTCTTCGATCGCCTCGTTCAGCTTTTTACAGAGCTTCGGCCTGTTGTTCGGAATTCCGATGCCGTATTTCTCGACGCCGAGGCTGAGCGAGCCTGGCGGATCGATGCCTTTTGCCTTGGCGTTGGCTTCGAGTATGGCCGCGTCGGTGGAGACCGCCATGTCAGGATCGGCCTTGCTGAGGAACTTGTTAAGGCATTTGGCCAGCGATGGTTCGTAGATTGGCTTCCATCCCAGCTTTTCGAGTCTCTCATGACCGGTCGTGCCGTTGGGCACACAGACCTTCTCCGGAGGAATATCTTCGAGCCTTTTGACCGGGTCCCAGGTGAAGAACTTCTGAGTGTCGAGGAAGTAGGGCCCGGCGAAATCGATGCTCTGCTCTCTATCGGGAGTCATCGAAAAATTGGCGACCACCAGCTTTACATCGCCCTTCCGACTCCCCCGCAACTGCCCCAACCGCTCCGAAAGTGAAAGGGGAATGTATTCCGGGGTAAATTTGAAATGCGACGCCAGGAACTCCACCAGCGCTATGTCAAAGCCGACGCGGGTGTTGTTCCGCATCGTGCTCCAGCCGGGATAGTCTTCGAGATTCACCCCGACCTTCACGGTGCCCGACAGGTAATCCCTCGGATCTGGCTCCCTGGTGTACAGGTAAACTCCTACGCTGGCCGCAAAGGCCAAGGCCGTGAACAGGATCGCGAATCGCAGCATTCGCCTTCGAGAAGGAATCAACGCACCCTGCTCGCTCGCGCGGATCAGGATGGGCACAATGACGGCGGCGACATTTAGGGGGATGACAACTATGGCAGCGACATCGGCCCCCCACTTCGGATTCAGTAGGAGCCATAGGGTGAGAGCCGCAGTCGCCAGTATCGTGGGCAGGAGCCAATACAAGTGGCCATAGACGGGACTGCCGAGCGATCCGGAAGGCTGCGCAGCGGATCCGGAGGATGAAGAGGTCCCCGTTTCTCCTGTTGCCATGCCGCGAGTTTAGCGAGAAATCCTTTGCGATGACCTCCGGCCAGTCAGATATAACCTCAAAGCCAGACGGCGTGCATTTGCCTCATAATAGACTTTCTTCATCTACATTAAGGCGCGATGTCTGGCTTGGGGTAAGTTGCTAGCCGTCAGTCCGGAACGGCACCGCCATGGGGCCGCGTTTGGGGTGGAAGGGACGGACCAGGTCGATCAACGCTCCGACGTCGGGGGTTGGGACCTGATGTGCGATGGTCCAGCACCATTCGCGTTCGCCAGGATTCCACCACGATTCCAGGTCCGGGTACGGGCTGGCCAGCCCAAGTTGATCAGGGTGATCGGGGAGTTTGCAGGCCAGCCGCGGGACGCGGTTGTGGTACAGGTCGATGACCAGGACGTTGTAGGCTCCCGGCCGCTGGATGGCGACGTAGCCTTTGTTCATCACCGGTTGCCAGGGCAAAGCGCGTTCTTCTACCGCGGTGACGATGTCTCGGAGAAGTTGCTGGCCGACCTGTAGCCGGTCTTGTGGGACGCCAAGTTCGGTGGAGTAGGCCTCCCAGGTCCAGTCGATCGCGTGGGAGCGTGCCGGGCGGCTGTGCTTGGCCCAGTCGTTGGGACGCACCACCAGCTATCCAGATGACGACCTCGGCCTGGGTGCCCGCACAGTAGGTCAGGACTTGGCCCAGGTGAGCGTGGTCGGTCTGCTCGAGTTGATTCTCCACGATCACCACACGGCCCTGCGCGTCCTCCAGGAGAAGATCCAAGGAGTACCGTCCCACCGCATGTTCCCGTTGGCGCAGTTCCAGCGCCAGTCCAACAGCCTGTCCAAGGACGTCCAAATGTTCTGCCAGCCAGGGAGTGAAATCGGTGGCCTCGTTGGGCCACACCTGGCGCAGGGCAACTGGCTCGAGCCGTCCGAGGTTGGTCATGAACCCTTTGCCTACCACCCCGGGAGTGGATGGGAAACCCCAGCCGGGACTGGTAGGTCGTCGCCGTCGGCCAGGCTCAGCACGGTCGGCGGAGGGCTGTTCCGCTGACGTGCACCGAGTGGCGCCTGCAGACCACCGCAGCGCGCCACACTGTGGTGGTCTGCGTCCCGAACGAGCGGTCACGGCAGAGTTCCGGCATCGTGTCAGGCATGCGTGGGGCTGCGTTGGCCAGCGCCCAGCCCGCTCGGACTCGTGTGTCGAGGTGGATGCGTTCTGCACCAATGATGCCAAGGAGAGCCCAGCCGTCTTGTGTTCCCTCAGCGGTCTTGCCGAACAGCCGGATCACGGCCCGCAGAACAACGGCTCCAGCAGATCAGCTCCCTAGCCCCCGATAGCTACCTTCCGGTGGAATGCCAGGTAAAGGAGACCGTGGCGCCTGCCTGGATCACCATCCCGGTTCGTGGCCGCCGTCCCCTCCGAAACCTGACCAGCCCTGGCGACGTCCAAGGTTGTGCGGTCATTGCGTGCCCACGAGGTGAGTTGAAAGGGAGATCCCATGGTGTTCTTGGCCGTCTTCGGGGCGGTGACGTTGTTACTGGGCCTGACCTTCGTTGTCATCGCGACGGCGTTAACCCGCAGCGAGCGGCGCTTCGCGCGTACCGGGATCCAGGTCGCCGGCAACGTCGTCGGTGAGGAACAGCACACCCGCAGATCTCAGAGTGGCGTAACCGTCTACTACCATCCGGTCATCGAATACCAGACCGCCGACGGCCACCTGCTGCGCGCCAGCACCGAGGTCAATGCCCAGCGCCGCCACACGATCGGCACGCAGGTGAAGATCCGATACCTGCCGGACGCTCCGACCCGGATCCGGCTCGTCGGCGAGACCCTCCTAAGGCGGATCTCCGCCATCTTCCTGGGCGTCGGCGCACTGTTCACCCTGCTCGGGCTGATCCTCCTGACCGTCTGGCTGATCAAGATCACCGGCTAGTGGGAACGCGCCTGATACTCCTTCCCACCCCTCATCGGCATGTCCGCATGAAGGATTAGAGATCGGCTTCAGGGCGCACGGTCCTTGGGCGGCGGGGGATCACGCGTCTCCGCCCGCGCGGCGGTCCGGCCCGCACTAATCTGGAGGCCGACCCGGCAGCGGAACGGAGCAGGTGTGTCAGTGAGCGAGCAGGAGCCGATCCTGAGCGACGGCGTCATCATCGAGTTCATCGATGGCAAGGACGTCCCGGTGGGCCATAAGGACTTCGGTGAACGTGCCGTCGTCATGCGCGACGCCAAGAACCCCGAGGGCCCGATCCTCTACTTCACCGAGGCCGAATGGGACGCGTTCATCGCGGGCGTCAAGGACGGCGAGTTCGACGACCTCCTTGACGAGGAGCCGCCCGCCGACGTGTGAGCGACGGCGGCCCCGCCACGCGGGGCCGCCTCATCTGGGCTTGGCGGTGGTCGCGGGCCCCAGAAGGACGAATTTGCCGTTCTGCACCTGGTAGATGTAGCTGGTGCCGCCGCGGAGCCGTCCCTTTGCGTCGAACCGGATCCGCTGGGTGGCCCCCTGGATGTCGAACGCACGGAGATGGGCGTTGATCTTCTGGGGCGTGGTGTCCCCCGTGGCGATCGTGTACAGGAGCCCCTTCGCGGCGTCATAGGCCTCCGGTCCGTACGGCCCCGGCCGCGCGCCGCCGTTCGCCTTCGCGTACCGCGTCAGGAAGTCGAGGAATTCCTTGGGCATGCCCTTCGTCCCCCGGCTGACGTCCACGCATGAGCAGGCGAGGAGCGCGCCCTCGGCCGCGCCGCCGGCAAGCTCGATGAGCCGGTCATCGAACGCTTCCTCGGTGAGGTAGAACCGCTTTTTGAAACCCTCCTTCCGCGCCTGCTTGATGAGAGGGCCGGCCGTCGCGAAGTCGCCGCCGAAGAAGACCCTCGTCACGTCTTCGTAGAGCCCCAAGACTGGTTTGCCGCCGTCCTTCAGGCGTTTCACGACCTCCGCGAAATCCTCAGGCCTCGGATTGCGCGGCGGGCTCATCGAGATCCGGCGGAGCCGCCGGCCCCACCCGCCCTCTTGCGCACCGGCCCCGAACATGTCGGCGGCGGTCCGGGCCTGCGGCTGGTCGTCCTTCAGCACCGCAAGCCTGTGTCTGCCGTACGGATCCCACGTCGACGAGAACGGCACCAGGGCGTTCAGCGTTTCCTTCGCGTCGGGGACCATGGTGTGCGAGTACTTCCAGCCGTTGGCCGTGAGCTTCGCGCCCGAGGCCGAAGGCGAGACGCTGGGTAGTCCCAGTCGCTCGAGTACCGGCATGACCTTCTCGCTCTCACCGGTGAGCATCGGCCCCACGACGGCGACGAGTTTCTGTTCGCTCGCCCGCGTCGCCGCCGCTTCCGCCGTCGCCGGGTCGCCCTTGGTGTCGATGGGGACGAGTTCAGCGCGCGTCCGCGGCTTGCTCGCGTTGTGCTCCTCGACCGCCAGCTTCGCCGCCGCCATCGCGGACCCCCCGTACCTGCTCGACGGGCCGGTCATGGGCGCCATCAGGCCGATCCTGACCTTCTCGGGGAGGTCTCCGCCGGGGGCGCCCCCGTCAGACCCGAAGTTGGCGAACGTCACAGGCACCGCGATGGCGACCGTCACCAGGACCACCGGAATCGTCGCGAGCATCCATGGACGGCGGCGGAGACGCGCGAGGCGGGGGCCTGCCGGTGGCGGTTGCGCGGGCGGCGGCTCCGCCGGTAGCGCTTGCACGGGGCGCTGGTCTGCCGGTGGCGCTTGCTCGGGGCGCTGGCCTGCCGGAGACGGTTGCTCGGGGTGGGGGTCTGCCGGGGGCGCTTGGGCGGGGTGGGGGTCCGCTTGGTGGGGCTCCGCGGGCGCCATGGGAGTGGTCGGCGTGGCCACCACCTCTGCGCCGCGTTCGGCTGGATCGGTGTCCGCGGGTGGTTCGGCGCCGACGAGGCTCATCAGGCGATACAGCAGGTCCGAGCTGGTGGGTCGTTGTGCCGGGTCCTTGGCGAGGCACGCGGCGGCGAGGTCCGTCAGCGGCTCGGGCACTCCGCTGAGGTCGGGGTCGGCGTTCAGCACCTGGTTGAACAGCGCCGGGATCGACTCCGCCGGGAACGGCCTCCGTCCGGTGGCCGCGAACACCATCGTCCCGCCCCAGGCAAACATGTCGGCGGCGGGTCCGACGTCGTCCGCGGCCACCTGTTCGGGTGCCATGTAGGCAGGCGTGCCGAGCGCGCCGGACAACGTCGCCGCCGACGCGTCCAGCGCACGCGCGATCCCGAAGTCGATGACCCGTGGCCCGCCGGGCCCGATGAGCACGTTCGGCGGCTTGAAGTCGCGGTGAACGACCCCGGCCCGGTGGATGGCCACGAGCGCGGTCGCCGTGCCGATGGCCAGGCGCATCATCGCGCCGTGGTCGAGCGGGCCCTCGTCCCGCACGACGGCGGTCAGGGACGGCCCGCGCACGAACTCGCTGACGATGTACGGGCGGTCGCCGAGCATGTCGGCGTCCAGGACGCGAGCCGTGCAGAAACCGGAGACCCGTTCGGCGACCTCCAGCTCGCGCATGAAACGCCGCCGGGCCTCGGCGTTCGAGCCGAGCCGCGAATGCAGCAGCTTGACCGCAACCTCGCGCCCCTGCTGGTCACGCCCTAGGAAGACGGTGCCCTGCCCGCCTTCGCCGAGGCGTCCGACCAGCTCGTACGTGCCCGCCCGCCGGGGATCGTCGGGCAGCAGAGGGTCAGCCATCGGCAAACCTCCCGGGGATCAAGCTCGCGCGTCACCCATATGACGCTCCCCGAAAGATCTCAGTTGGCCGTGCCCGCCGTCTTTCGATCAGCCTTCCTTGATCTGGTCGGCGAGGCGCCGGAACGTGTCGCGCGGCAGCAGGAGCACGCCGCCGTCGGGGTCCTTGCTGTCGCGCACGGCCACGACGCCGGGCTGCGAGGCGACCTCGACGCACTCGCCGCCGTTGTCGCCGCTGTGGCTTGACTTACGCCAGATCAGCGCGAGCTCGACGCAGTTGCCGCCGTTGTCGCCGCTGCGGCTGGACTTGCGCCATCGGGCGCCGCTCAGGTCCATCTCTCTACCTTGATCCTCTCGATGCGTTCGAGCGACTGATCGACGGGGAGGGCGAGCGAGCGGATCGCCTCGAACCTCTCGGAGGCGGTCCGCAGGTCCTTCGGCTCGCCCGTGGTGATCCCGCGAACGGCCGTCTCCACGTACGCTACCTCGCTTCGATCCTCCAGGGTCGCGAGCACGAACGAGCCGTTGACGCCGCGGTGGCGCCTGGACGGGACTACGTGGATATTGATGTTTTCGGAGGCCGACGCGAGTAGATGGTCGAATTGCTCGCGCATCACGTCCGGGCCTCCGACGTCGCGGAGCAGCGCGGCCTCGTCGAGGAGGCAGATCAGCATCGGTGGAGGCGGGTCTTCTCGGGTGAGGATTTTCTGCCGGGCCATGCGGGCGGTGACGGCGGACTTGTCTCCGTACAGCAGCTCGGTCGCGTACGCCTCGGTCTGTAGCAGACCGCTGATCACGGCGAGTTGGAAGTTGCGGAGGGCGATCGCCTTTCGTTCGTGCTCTGGCCAGTCGAACCACGGCGGGTAGACGCTCTCCTTGAGGAGCCCGTCCCAGAGTCGGACGATCGCGCCGTGTGCGTCGAGGGCGGCGTCGATCTGTACCGCGAACTGGCGGAGCGGCATCTCCTTGGCCCGTTCGACCGCGCCGACGTACGACCCTGTGTAACCGGCGCGGGAGCCGAGCTGGTCGAGTGACAGCTCCATGCTTTCTCGGCGTACGCGCACCTCGGAGCCGAAGAGCGCGAGCGGGGAGGACGAGGGGTTGAGGGCACCAGAACGCCGGGGCATGACGACACTCCGTTCGCAAGCGATGGCAAGCGGGTGGGCCGCGTTGCCGCGTGGGTCACAGTCTGTCGAGGGTTCGGTCACTTTCAGTATGGATCGGCGGGGAGGCTGGAGGCCGGAAAGCAGGAAAAGCGGTGATGAGGTGGTCGCAGTGTCAGATCCACGCCTGGTCGGGGTGCTACTCGGGCATATCCGTCTCCCCCGGGTCGAGGCGAGTACCAAGCCCGCGCGTGACCTCGTCGCGATGACCGCGCGTTCGTGGAAGCTGGACGACACCATCGTCTACCGGGCGCGCCTGGCGGCCTCCGAGCTCGCCACCAACGCCGTACGCCACGGCGGCGGAACGGAGATGCTCATCTTCAGCACGCGCGTCGGCACCCGGTTGCGCGCCGAGGTCCACGACGCCTCACCGGTCATGCCCGAGCGGCACGACCCTGCGGTGACCGACGAGTCCGGGCGCGGGCTGCTCATCGTGGACGACGTCGTGACCGAGTGCGGCTGCTACCGGACGGTGACCGGCAAGGCGGCATGGTTCGAGATCGAGACCGCGTGGCCGCTCGACCCACCGCCGACCACTGCTTCGGCGCCGGACACCAAGGGGCCCGCGACCCCGACGACACGCAACGCCAACCCTCGGTCGGCGGTCAGGCTCCGATGAGATCGTCAGAAAGCCACGGTCGAGCTGCTCCCAGGTGACGGCGATCCTGAACGGGTCGACGACGTCGACGGCGAGAAGATCCTTGCCCCGCAGCGACGGGCCGCTGCTCACATAGGTCTGGCCGGCGGAGAGGGAGAGCCGCTCGACCCGGGGCCGATCACTGGACCACGGCCCTGCGCGAGTCTCCGAGGAGGGTGAACGCGCCGTTCCGCACCTGGTAGGCGTAGCTGACGCTATCGGTGAGCTGTCCCTGCTCCTTGAACCTGATCCGCTGGGTGACGCCGGGGACGTTGATGTCGTGGAGATACACGTTGATCTCCGGACCCGTGCGCTTGCCCGCCTTGACCGCCGCGAGGATCGCCGTCATCGCGTCGTACGCCTCGGGCCCGTACCCGCCGGGCTTCTGGCCGTTGTTCGCCTTCGCGTACCGGGTCAGGTAGTCGCCGAAGGTCTTCGGCATCCTGGTCGTGCCCGTGGTGATGTCCAGGCACGAGCAGGTGAGGACGGTGTTCTCAGCGGCGGCGCTGCCCGCGTACTTGACGAACGTCTTGTCGAACGAGCCGTCGGACAGGTAGAAGCGCCCCGTGAATCCGGCCGCCCTGGCCTGTTTGACCAGCGGCCCGGACGAGTCGTAGAAGCCGCCGTAGAACACCGAGTCCGCCTTGGAATTCTTCAGCTTCTCGACCGTCGCCGAGTAGTCACCGTTCAGCGGATCCAGGGGCAGCTTCATCGAGACGCGCGCGACCTGCTTTTTGTACGGAGGGGCCTGCACGCGGGCCGTGAACATGTTCGCGGCGGTACGGGAGTCTTCCTTCTCGTTCTCCAGCACGGCGACCCTCGTCGTGCCATCGGTGCTGCCCGCGAGTACCGCCAAGGCCCCGACGGCCTCCTCGACGTCGGGGACCATGGTGTGCCAGTACTTCCAGCCGTTGGTCGAGAGCAGGCCGGCCGCCGAGGGCGAGACACCCGGGATCTTGGCGGCCTCCAGGATCGGCATGGCCGTTTGGGTCTCGCTGCTGAGCATCGGACCGACCACCGCAGCCAGGCCCTGACCGGCGGCCGCGCGAGCGACGGACGCGGCGGCCTCCGCCTTTCCCGTGGTGTCGACGGAGACGACCTGAACGCGTGCCGGCGGGTTCGTCGCGTTGTACTCGTTCGCCGCGAGCCGGGCGTTCGCCAGCGCCGCCGTTCCGAACGCCGCCGTGTCGCCGGTCATGGGCCCCAGCACACCGACCTTGACGGTCCCTGCGGCGCCGCTCCCACCAAGCCCGCCGCCTCTGCCCCCTCCGCCGCCGTCAGGGCGCAGGTTGATGAACGCTGTGGGCACGGCGATGGCCAAGGCGACCAGGGCGACGGGGAGCCCGATCATCAACAGTCGCCGGTTCGGCGTCTGCCTGGGCGGCGGCGCGGTTTGCGACAACTGCGGTGGTGGCGGGGCGTAGGGCAGGTCGGCGGTGATCGCGGTGGTCACCAGCGTGGCGCCGCGTTCGAGCGGATCGGTGCCCGCAGGCATCTCGGCACCGACCATGCCGAGCAGCCGGAACACCATGTCCGAACTCGACGGCCGCCGCTGCGGATCCTTGGCCAGGCACGCGCCGACCAGCTGCGCGAGCGGGCCGGGCAGCACACTCACGTCCGCCTCGGCGTTCAGAACGCGGTGCATGACGGCCGGGATCGAGTCCCCGCCGAACGGCAACCGGCCCGTGCCGGCGAAGAGCATCGTCCCGCCCCACGCGAACACGTCGGCGGCGGGCCCGATCGCGCCGCCCGCCACCTGCTCCGGCGCCATGTACGCGGGCGTCCCCACGATCTGGCTGGTCATCGTGATCGCCGATGAGTCCAGCGCCCGTGCGATCCCGAAGTCGATGACGCGCGGGCCGCCCGGGCCGATCAGCACGTTCGGCGGCTTGAAGTCGCGGTGCACGATCCCGGCCCGGTGGATCGCCGCCAGCGCCGTCGCCGTCCCGATCGCCAGCCGGAGCAGCGCGCCCGCGTCCATCGGCCCCTCGGTGCGGACGAGGTCGGTGAGCGCGGGCCCGCGCACGTACTCGCTGACGATGTACGGCTGGTCGCCCTGGATGTCGGCGTCCAGCACCCGGGCGGTGCAGAATCCGGAGACCCGCTCGGCCACCTCGAGCTCGCGCACGAAACGCCGCCGCGCATCGGGGTCACGGCTCAGCCGCGCGTGCAGCAGCTTGACCGCGACTTCGCGCCCCTGCGGGTCGCGGCCCAGATAGACCGACCCCTGCCCACCCTCGCCGAGCCGCATGAGCAGCTCGTACGCACCCACCCGCCGCGGATCTTCGGGCAGCAGCGGGTCGGCCATCCAGCACCTCCGGGGTTCACGATCGGACGTACATCGCCGATATGACGCATTCCGGAGGGTATTCGTTGCCGAGCTCAGCCGACTCGCTGGAGTGCCTTCTCGCGGCGGGCGGCCACGGTGGAGCCCGACTCGCGGCGGGCCATCCGGCGCAACACGATCGGCGCGACGATCAGGCCGAGCACGGCCCAGCCGCCCAGCACTCCGACGGTCTCCCAGTGGCGCCAGGAGTCGCCGATCTCGATGGCCGCCGCGCCGTCCGGGAGCAGTGCCGACCGCATGCCGAGGCCGAGCCAGTAGACCGGGAACGCCTGCGCGATCCACTGCAGCCAGTCCGGCAGCGAGGTGATCGGATAGAAGATCCCGGAAATCCCGATCATGCCGAGCACGGGCAGCTGGATCAGCCCCTGGCTCCGCGCGCTCGTGAAGACCGAGCCCAGGATCGCGCCGATGGGGAGGGTCGCCACCATGCCGAGCAGCAACACCCAGACCAGGGTCAGCCAGGAGTCGACGCTGCCGGTCGCCAGCCCGCCGATGATGAGCATGCCGGGAATCAGCAGGATCGCCAGGTCCGCGAGCAGCCCGCCGGACACCGAGACGATCTTGCCGGTCAGGTAGGCCTGCATGCCGTGCGGCGTCGCCTTCGCGCGCAGCAGCGTGCCGTCCTCACGGTCGGCGGTGAGCTGCTGGCTCATGCTGACCATGCCCATCGCCGCGTTCATCCCGAGGATGCTCGGCAACGCCAGGGTGCCGAGCACGAACCCGCTGGAGCCGAAGTCCCGGTCGCGCAGGAAGTAGAGCACGACCAGCATCATCACCGGCCACAGGAAGTGCGAGACCAGGTCGGCGGCGTTGGTGAACGACTGCCGGAGCTCGATCAGGCCGCGGGTCCAGCCCAGCCGCACCGCGTTCACCGGCCTGCTCCTTCGAGCTCGTGCTCGCGTACGAGCGCCAGGTAGGTGTCCTCCAGCGAGGCCCGGCGCACTTCGAGCTCGCCGATCGCCTCGCCATACTCACCGAACAGCTTGCGGACGAACGCCGTCGACTCGGTGGTGAAGATGGCATGGCGCTCTCCGCCGCACGTCCAGCGCACCTCGTCCTCGCCCGCGATCCGGCGCGCCAACTCGGCCGCCGTGCCGTCGGCGATGATCCGGCCACCGGCGAGGATCACGATCCGGTCGGCGAGCTTCTCGGCCTCCGCGAGATCGTGCGTGGTCAGCAGGATCGTCGTGTCCAGCCGGCGCACCAGGTCGTGGAACTCCTGCCGGGCCCGCGGATCGAAGCCCACCGTCGGCTCGTCCAGGAACAGCGCCTCCGGCCGCCCCACGATCCCGATGGCCACGTCCAGCCGCCGCCGCTGCCCACCCGACAACATCTTGATCTTCTTGTCCGCGTGTTCGTCGAGCCCGACCATCGCCATGAGCTCACCGGCGTCCCAAGGTTGGGCGTAGTAGGCCCCGAGATGGCCGAGCAGCTCTCGTACCCGCCACTTGCCGTGGTCGCGCCACGACTGCAGGACGACGCCCACCCGCGCCCGCCATCGCTCGTCACCCTGCGCCGGATCGGCCCCGAGCACCTCCACCCGCCCCGCCGACCGCATCCGGAACCCTTCCAGGATCTCGATGGTCGTGGTCTTGCCCGCCCCGTTGGGCCCGAGCAGGGCGACCACCTCGCCCTTCCCGACGCGGAACGCCACCCCGTTCAACACATCGTCGACCCCGTACCGCATACGCAGCCCACTGACATCGATCGCTGTTTCCATGACCCGAAACCTAAGTAGCGTTTCAAGCACCCTCAACACAACAACGACCAGAACACGCCTGGAATCAGCAGAAAGCCGCCCAGGATTGCAATGGCGATACGCATAAATGCAACGTTCGGCACTCCTTGAGTTGCAATGACCTGACAGCGAACGCACACTGGCCCTATGCCAGGAGGAAGGCTGACGCATCAGGACCGGCGGCGCATCGCCACCGGCCTCGCCGACGGGCTGGGCTATGCCGAGATAGCCCGGCGGCTGAACCGGCCGACCTCGACCGTCAGCCGTGAAGTGACCCGCAACGGCGGCCCCGACCGCTACCGCGCGGACCACGCCCATCTCGCCACCGAGCGCCGCGCCCGCCGCGCCACCCTGGCCAGGCCTCCTTCCGGAGAACCCACCGACGACGCGGCCGTGCAGGAGTTCATCGAGCGGTTCGCCGGCCTGATGATCCAGGCCGGCCTACCGCGCACGGCGGCGCGTGTGCTCGTCTGCCTCGTCGCCACCGACGCGGGCGCCCTGACCGCCGCCGAACTCGTCCAGCGGCTCCGTCTCAGCCCCGCCTCGATCTCCAAAGCGATCGCCTATCTCGAACCGCTGGAACTGGTCCGGCGCGAACGCGGCCGCCGTGGCCGCGAACGCTATCTGATCGACGACGACGCCTGGCTCCGCACCTGGCTCACCAGCGCCCGCACCCACGCGATGTGGGCGGACGCGGCCCACCAGGGCGCCGAGCTCTTCGGCGCCGACACCCCGGCCGGAGCCCGGCTGACCCAGATGGCCCAGTTCTTCGCCGATCTCAGCGACGACATGACCGAGTACCCCAACCTGGCCGCCCTCAATGACGCCGTCACCGTCTTCGCCGCCGTCGCCTACGCGAGCAAGCCACTCACCGTGGAACACCTGGCCACCGCACTCGACTGGCCCGAAGACCGTGTCACCACCGCCCTGCACGAGGCCGAACGACACTCCAACATCGCCGACCCCGTCGTCCTCCACCGCACCGAATCAGGCGCGTACACAATCACCGCCGGCCCCGACCGCCTAACCCCAGCCCAACGCAAGGCCCTCGACCCCGACGAAGAGCAATGACACGAGCCGCCGAAATCACCCCAGGCGGCTCATGCCACAGACTCACCGCGACGTGCACGGAAGGCGGACCACCACTCAGACGAAGAGATCCTCAGCCCGCTCAGCGGTAAGTGCGCGTGTCACCCACGCATCCAATTGCTCTTCGTCTGTACACGAGATCACCCGCTCGCAGACCTCCTCAGACACCGGGACGTGGCGCCCTTTCAGGATCTTGAGGATGGCCTTCGCCTTGCCTCGGGCCCTGCCCAGGGCTTGGTGGTGCTTCGCGAAATCACTCTTGAACTCCACGGCTCTCCTCGATCCATGAGCACTTCCAGAACTCCCACCGCGACGTGCATGGAAGGCGGACCACCACTCACTCGAAGAGATCCTCAGCCCGCTCGGCGATGGCGGCGCGGGCCAGCCACACATCCAGCTGCCCCTTGTCCGTGCACGAGATCACCCGTTCACGGACCTCATCGGACACTGAGACCTTGCGCGCCTCAAGAACGATCAGAATCGACTCAGCCTCGCCCTCGGCCTTGCCTTTGGCTTCGCCCAGGGCTTGGTGGTGCTTTGCGAAATCGCTTTTGAACTCCACGGTGCCTCGACTCAAGAGTGTCTCCAGCTTCTGCCGTTCCGGCTTGGGGAGCAGGCCCAGCACCATCTCAGCATACGAGTTGGCGTCCTTGTGGCCTGCGTTGTTGAGGGTGCCCAGGGCGACATACACGACCTCCAGGGAGGCCGGGTCGCGGTGGCGGGACATGGTCGTCAGGAATGCCAGGATCGTGAGCTCCGGGTTCCTGGCGGCTTCCGCGGTGGTGGTGACGAGACGATCGCTGTCTGGCCCGAACACCAGCGGGGTGAGCGTGAAACCGGGGTGTCCGATCTCGATGGGGGTACGTGCCCAGTCGGCCACGGCCTTCCTGGGGCAGAGGACGAGGAGGATCGCCGGGCACTGCGTCCGGTGGTGGAGCTCCGTCAGGTAGATCGGCCAGCTGAACCTCTTGCGTTTGTCCCTTTTCAGCTGGTGCTCGATGACGACGGCGAGCTTTTTCTGATCATCCTTTTGGGAGCAGAAGACGACCACGTTGTCGCCTCGGAAGACGGCGGGCTGGGCTTGGGTGAACTCCTCCGAGCCGTCGACCACTAATCCGTGCTCGGGGATAGAGATGCCGAACGCTCGAGGGAGACCATGTGACAGAACGTTAGCGTTCGACTACGATCGATACTTTCACTATCGAGTGTTAGGTAAGTCACACAGTGTGATCAAGCTGCCAGATGGCGGTGGGGGCGTGGGGCCGTCCACCACATAGGAGCACCTGGCAGAAGGACTGGTGGATGAGATGTCCCGGCTGTGGTGTCAACCGGCGGCTCGCTTGGATCGTCTCAGCGACAGGACCGATCACGGGGGATGGTCATGATTGCTGGTCACCAGGTTGCATTCTTTGTGCGTGAACTCGGCTCGCCCGATCCTGCGCGCCGGGCAGCTGCGGCCAAGGGCGTGAGCAAGGTTCCCGGGCATGTCACCGAGTTGGTCGCCCTGACCGCGGACCCGGTGCCGCAGGTACGCGCGGCGGCTGCTCTGGGGCTTGGCAGGCAGGGCGATGAGGCGGTGCCGATCGAGCCGCTGGTGGCGTTGTGCTCTGACCCTGACGCTGAGGTCCGGCGGCGTGCGGTCAATGCGCTGGACCGGCTCGCCGCGGCCGGGCCCTCGGTGGCCGCAAGTTTCGTCCAGCTGGTCGGGGACGCCGAATTGCGCAGCCGCCCTGTGGTGCTGGGCTGGCTGGTTCGGTCCCAGGTGCCGGTACCGGCTGAGTCGCTGGTCCCGCTGTTCGGCGGTGACGACCCGCTGCTGTGGGGGGCTGCCGGGTCTTTGTTGCGGTTGTTGCCCGAGGCCGACGCCGTGTTCGCCGATCTGGTGCGCACCGCGACGGGCGAGGTGCGCCGACGGGCGCTGGACATGCTGGCCGGCCCAACGGCCGGCATCGCAGGAATGGGAGTCGGTGCCGGGCCCGAGGCGCGTGAGGCGGCTCGGCGCCGGTTGTGGGATCCCGAGCCGCGGGTCGTACGGGCGCTGCTGACTGCTCTCGAGGCCGAGACCGAGCCAGGCGCACGCAACGTGCTGTTCCGCGCGCTGGCCGCGCACCGTGTGCCCGAGGCGGTGGCGCCGGCTGCCGCCTGGCTGGCCGACCCTCAGTGCGGGCCCGCCGCAGCCGCGGCGCTGGCCGGGGCCGGCACCGTCGAGGCCGTTGACCTGCTGCGGCAGGTCGCCACAGGGGCTGGGCCGCAACGGGGCGACGTGCGTGCCGCAGCCGTCGACCTGCTGCGACGGTTCCTCGGGGCGCCCGGGTCACAGCGGGTCGAGGTGCGTGCCGCGGCCATCCGGGAGCTGGGCGCCGCCGGCGGTGTCGCTGACGCCGAACTCCTGTTCGGCCTGTTGGACGCTCCGGACGAGCCGGTGCGCCTGGCTGCGGTCGGCGGGCTGGGTGCCTTCTTTGAGCGGTTCGACGGTGACCTGTTCGGCCGGCTGGAGCGGTGGCGGGCCGAACGCGTTCCGGGGGCGCTGGTTCCGCCTGGTGCAGACGACCCCGCGGTGCGCGAGCTGGCGCGCCGGTCGGCCGAGCGGTTGACGCGCATGCTCACCGGAGACGTGGAGAACGCCGACACCTACCACGATGCCCTGTGGCACATCCCGCAGGTGCGCCCCCTGCTGCCGGCGCTGCTCGAAGATCCTGAGGGCCGGGTGCGTTCCACGGCTCTCCATCTCGCCGAGCGATTCGGCGAGATGGACTTCACCGGCCGGCTGAGGTTTCTGAACGACGCCCACCCGGACGTGCGCATGGGCGCGGCCCTGAGCTTCCTGCGGGTGGCCGAAGAGCGAAAGCTGACGTCGGCCGAACGGGACACACTGCGCCCACATCTTGAACGCGGCCAGGACGACACCGACTACTACGTTCGTACCTGCACGGCCAAGGCGCTGACACACCTGGACCATGCAGGCTAGGGCCTAGATCAGCATCGGCGAGGGGAAAAGGTTGGGCTGCGGGATCAACCCCGGCGAACGTCCATGATCAGTCGTTCATGACCAGTACGTTCGTGAGCTGGCGGATAGCGGTGGGGGTGTGGGAGGAGTCGGTGGCGAGTTCTTCGAACTCGTTCACGCTGGCGATGTCGGTGCCGCTCATCGAGATGTTGGTGACGCGTTCGAGGATGGCTTCGACGACGACGGGGAGGCGGTGTTCGGCAGCCAGCTTCTTGGCCTCCTCGAAGGCCGGGAGGAGATCGTCGGGGTTGGTCACGCGGAGGGCCTTGCAGCCCAGGCCCTCGGCGACCTTGACGTGGTCGACTCCGTAGACGCCCAGCTCGGGGCTGTTGATGTTCTCGAATTCGAGGTTGACCTGGAAGTCGATGTCGAAATTGCGCTGGGCCTGGCGGATCAGGCCCAGGTAGGAGTTGTTCACGACCACGTGAACGTAGGGGATGTTGTGCTGGGCGCCGACTGCGAGCTCTTCGATCATGAACTGGAAGTCGTAGTCGCCTGAGAGGGCGACCACCTGGGCGTCCGGATCGGCGGTCGCGACGCCCAGGGCCGCGGGGATCGTCCAGCCGAGCGGGCCCGCTTGGCCGCAGTTGATCCAGTGGCGCGGGCGGTAGACGTGCAACATCTGGGCGCCGGCGATCTGGGACAGGCCGATCGTGGTGACGTAGCGGGTCTCGGGGCCGAACGCGCGGTTCATCTCCTCGTACACGCGCTGGGGCTTGAGCGGGACGTTGTCGAAGTGAGTGCGGCGCTGGAGCGTGGCGCGACGTTCCTGGGTGGACGCGGCCCACGTGCGGCGGTCGGGGAGCTCAAGGTCACGGGCCACCTCGATGAAGAGCTCCAGGGCGGCCTTGGCGTCGGAGGCGATGCCGTAGTCGGGCATGAAGATCTTGCCGAGCTGTGTGGGATCGACGTCGACGTGTACGAACGTGCGGCCCTTGGTGTAGACGTCCAGCTTGCCGGTGTGGCGATTGGCCCAGCGGTTGCCGATGCCCAGGACGAAGTCGGATTCCAGGAACGTCGCGTTGCCGTAGCGGTGGGACGT
The DNA here is from genome assembly GCF_044326415.1 of Actinomadura sp. 6N118. NCBI lineage: Bacteria > Bacillati > Actinomycetota > Actinomycetes > Streptosporangiales > Thermomonosporaceae > Actinomadura > Actinomadura sp. 6N118. The sequence goes on from NZ_JBIRAZ010000020.1 coordinate 181,200, forward strand.
TTGGAGCCCGACCATGCCTGCGTTCAGCTCGTGGTCGTCGGGGATCGCGCCCCAGCCCATCAGGGTCGGGATGACCGGCACGCCGGTCAGCTCGGCGAACTCGACGAGGAGGTCGGACGCGTCGGCGTTGATGATGCCGCCGCCCGCGACGATCAGGGGGCGTTCTGATTCGTTCAGGAGGGCGATGGCCTTCTCGGCTTGCGCGCGGGTGGCGTGGGGTTTGAAGGCCGGGAGCGGCTCGTAGGTGTCGGGGTCGAACTCGATCTCGGCCAGCTGCACGTCGATCGGCAGGTCGATGAGGACCGGGCCGGGGCGGCCAGAGCGCATGACGTGGAACGCCTGCTGGAACACGCCGGGGACCTGGGCGGCTTCGAGGACGGTCACGGCCATCTTGGTGACCGGCTTGGCGATCGAGGCGATGTCGACGGCCTGGAAGTCCTCCTTGTGGATCACGGACGTGGGGGCCTGGCCGGTGATGCAAAGGATGGGGATCGAGTCGCCGAGGGCGGAGTAGAGCCCGGTGATCATGTCGGTGCCGGCCGGGCCGGAGGTGCCGATGCAGACGCCGATGTTGCCCGCGTGGGTACGGGTGTAGCCCTCGGCCATGTGGGAGGCGCCCTCGACGTGCCGGGCGAGGGTGTGACCGATCCCGCCGGAGGCCTTCAGCGCGGCGTAGAACGGGTTGATCGCCGCGCCGGGCACGCCGAACGCGGTGTCGATGCCTTCGCGCTTCAAGATTTCGACCGCGGCGCGGGCGGCTGTCATTCGAGGCATGTCGCGCTCCTCAAGGGTCGCTGAAATCGTGGCGCGGCGTACCGGCCACTCCTTGCGGTTGTCGGTGTGCTGTGTTTGCGCCGCGCGGGTCGAGCGCGGCTTGGCCGTTAGAAAGGGTCGTTGGGTGCGGCTGCGAGAGGGCGAGCTATGCGCTGGGGCCGGGGGCTAAGCGAGTCCCTGCCAGCGGGTGATCAGGGCTTGCTCGCCAGCCGTGGTCAGATCGCCTAGGAGGCGAAGGCGGGCGATGCCTCCGCAGGGGTAGATGTCCACGCGTACGTGGGTTACCTCGTGTGAGCCGTCGAGGCGGAAGCGGTGACGGCAGTCGGGCTGCAGGCGGGTGCGTTCCAGAAGAACGGACCACGCGGCTTCGTCGTCGAGAGACGCGGATCGTGCGTCGATGCCGGAGAGTGAGGCTGCGGCGGGGGCGTTGAACTTGAGGTTGGTCGTGTCGATCTCGGCCAGCTTGACGACGCCTGGCGCGGCCAGTTTGATGATCGCCCATTCGTTGCCGGGCTCGCGGCGGCGCGCCGTCTCCCAGCCCTCCGCCTGGTTGCGGGCTAGGCCAGGGGCGAGCATGTTGTCAGGTCGCGAGTAGAACATGTTCGAACAGCCGGTCACGCGCGCCCCGTTCTCCAGTGCGGCGAGGTCCACGGTGAGGCCGGTGAGCAGCGCGGGATCCGCCACGACCTCGCCGTGCACGCGCAGACGGGCGATGCCGCCGTCGGGGAACATGTTCAGCCGGATGTGGGTGAAGCGGCGTGCGACGGTCACCTCGAACGGGTGCTCGGCGTCGCCCTTGAGGGGACTCTGCGGCACGATCTCGGTCCAGTCGGCGGCGGCCAGCTCGGCGACGGACGGGTAGCCGGGGACGGAGCAGGCCTCGACGGAGGCGTACGGCGGGAAGTTGCCCTTGAACCAGGCGGTGTCGATGACGACGCCGCGGATCACGCCGGGCAGGCCGAGCCGGACGATCGCCCAGTCATGGCCCAGCTCGCCGTTGTCGCCGGGACGGCGGCGCGCGGTCTCCCAGCCGTCGTACTCCTGGCCCTTGGCACCGAACGTCTCCGGCTTGAACTCCGGCTTCCAGGGGTTGATGAGGTTTTCCTTCTCCTCGAACGACTCGTCGCTGGCGGCGAGGACCGAACCGCCGAACGAGCGGACGGCCAGGTCGGGAAGGGAGGTGAAGTCGGTCATGAGGAAGGTCGCTTTCGTCGGAGGAGCTTGCCGCGCGGGGTGTCGCCGACCACCTCGCCGCGGAGCCAGGTGGTCTGGACGACGCCGCTGAGGGCGCGACCCGCGTACGGCGTCACCGGGTGGCGGTGGTGGAGCCGGGCCGGATCGACCGTGAACGCCTCGTCGGCGGCGAACGCGACCAGGTCGGCGTCGTTCCCCACCGCGATCCGGCCCTTGGCAGAGAGACCGGCGAGGTCGGCGGGGCCCTCGGCCATCCAGCGCACGACGGCGTCGAGGCCGTGGCCCCGGGCGCGGGCGGCACTCCAGATGGCGGGCAGCCCCAGCTGGACGGAGGCAATCCCGCCCCAGGCGGAGACGAAGTCGCCGCGCTTGAGCTCAGGCGTGCACGGCGAGTGGTCTGTGACGACGCAGGAGATAACGCCGTCGGCGAGGCCGCGCCACAGCTCCTCGCGGTTGCCCGCGTCGCGGATGGGCGGACAGCACTTGTACGACGTCGGCAGCGCCCGCAGCGAAGCAAGGGATGCTGTCGACGTTGCGGGGGTCTGGGGGTCGCCCCCCAGAAGACTTGCGGGGGTCTGGGGGTCGCCCCCCAGAAGACTCGAGGGCAGGCCTTCGGCGGGGGCGGGGACGTCGTCGGCGGACAGGGTCATGTAGTGCGGGCAGGTCTCGGCGCTCACTGGGAGGCCGTGCGCCTGCGCCTTGGCCAGCGGTTCCAGGCAGTCGGCGGCCGACAGGTGCAGGATGTGCGCCCGCACGCCGGTCTGGTCGACCAGCCGGATGACCTGCTCGACCGCGCTGCGCTCGGCGCTCGGCGGGCGCGAGGCGAGGAAGGCCCGGTAGCCGCCGTCGGCGGGCGTCGCCAGCACCGCAGGGTCCTCGGCGTGCACGATGACCAGGCCGCCGAACGAGGCGATCTCGCGGAACGCCTCGTGCATCTCCTCGTACGAGAGCGGCGGAAACTCCGGCACGCCCGAGTCCGCGGTGAAGCACTTGAAGCCGAACACTCCGTCGTCGTGGAGTGTGCGCAGCGCGGGCACGTTCCCAGGGATCGCGCCGCCCCAGAAGCCCACGTCCACGAAGACCTGGCCCTCGGCGACCTCGCGCTTGACGCCCAGCGCGGACGGCAGGGTGGTCGGCGGGAGCGAGTTCAGCGGCATGTCCACGAGCGTGGTCACGCCTCCGGCGGCGGCGGCGCGGGTCGCGGTGGCGAAGCCCTCCCACTCGGTCCGGCCGGGCTCGTTGATGTGAACGTGGGTGTCCACCAGCCCGGGCAGCAGCGCGGTCTCGCCGAGATCGACCTCGGTCGCGGCTCCGACCACGGCGTCGTTGTCCTCAACAGCTGCGATCTTGCCGTCCTTGACCGCGATGGCGGCGGGCCGCTCGCCGGACGGCAACACTGCACGCCGGGACCGGATGACCATGTCGTACGACTCGTTCATGCCGCTCCTCCCATGGGCGCAGGTTCGACCAGCCACTTGCGGCCGATCTCCTCCGCCAGTCGTTCCAACAGCGGGCCCGCCTCGGCCATGCACCGCTCGGGGTCGGGCTCGATGTCGGTGAGGGCGTAGGCGCTCTGCAGGCGGGCCTTGCGCAGTTGCTCGCCCGTCAGCGCGCGGCGTCCAGAGACCGCCACTGCGGGGACGGCCGCCTTGGCCGCCGCGCGGGCGACGCCTATGGGCGCCTTGCCGCGCAGCGACTGCCGGTCGAGCGAGCCCTCACCCGTGATCACGAGACGGGCGCCCGCCACCTGGTCGGCGAAGCCCAGGAGGTCGAGCAGGTAAGAGATGCCCGGCCGTACGGTCGCGTTCAGGAAGACCATCGCGCCGAAGCCGACACCGCCCGCGGCACCCGCGCCAGGGCGTTTGGCAGCGAACGCGCCGAGGTCGCGCCGGGCGATCGTCTCCAGCCGGGACAGTCCGTTCTCCAGGATTCTGACCTGCCCGGGTGAGGCGCCCTTCTGTGGGCCGAACACCGCAGCGGCGCCCTCTGGGCCGAGCAGCGGGCTGTCCACGTCGCTCGCCACGATCACGGTCACGCCGCGCAGCCGTTCGGCCAGTCCGGCGGTGTCGATCGAGGCCAGCGAACGCAGTGCGGCGCCGCCGGGAGGGAGCGGCTCGCCGTCGGCGTCCAGGAGGCGCACCCCGAGGGCGGCGGCCATTCCGCTGCCGCCGTCGGTGCAGGCGCTGCCGCCCAGCCCCAGCACGATCCGCCTGGCGCCGCCGCGGATCGCCGCGTCGATGAGCTCGCCGGTGCCGTGGCTGGAGGCGGTCAGCGGAGCGGGTTCGCCACCGGGGAGCCGCCGCAGCCCGGAGGCCTCGGCGAGCTCGATCACCGCCGTGTCGTCCCGGATCGCGTAGGAGGCGATGACCTGCTCGCCGGTGGGGCCGGTGACGGTGGTCCGCAGCCGGGCGAATCCACAGGCGACCGCGGCGTCCACCGTCCCGTCGCCGCCGTCCGCGACCGGCATGGCGACGAGCGGCAGGTCCGGGCGGACGCGGCGCAGGCCGGCGGCCACGTGCGCGGCCACCTCGACGGCGGTGAGCGAGCCCTTGAACTTGTCGGGGGCGATCACCACCTGGCCCCGCTGAGGATTGCCCATGATTGTCACCATTCTCCCAGGCTGGACGATTTGCTCCGCAGACGTACGACTCGCTCCGCAGACGTATGACTCGCTTCGTGGACGTACGACTCGCTTCGTGGACGTACGACTCGCTACATGGACGTACGGCTTGCTACGCAGACGTACGACCCGACAGGTCTTCGACGATCTTCAGGAGCGCGGAGTGGTCCAGGGAGCCGTAGCCCCTGGCCCGCGCGGCTGCGATGAGCTGGGCGACCAGGGCGGTCATGGGGAGCGACACCTCGGCGGATCGGGCGGCGGCGGACGCGATGCCCATGTCCTTGTGGTGCAGGTCGATGCGGAAACCCGGTTCGAACCGGCGGGCCAGCATCGTGTCGCGCTTGAGGTCGAGGATCCGGCTGGCGGCCAGGCCGCCCGCGATCACGTCGAGCCCGGCCTTGGCGTCCACGCCCGCCGCCTCCATCAGCACGATGGCCTCGGCCACGAGGGCGTACGTGCCACCGACGATCAGCTGGTTGGCCGCCTTGACGTACTGGCCGGCACCGCTGTCGCCGACGCGCTCGAACGTCCTGCCCACCACCTCGAAGATCGGCTTGGCGGCCTCGAAGTCCTCCGCCGACCCGCCGACCATGATGGAGAGCACCGCGTCCACGGCACCCTTCTCACCGCCGCTGACCGGGGCGTCAAGCACGCGCAGGCCAAGCTCGCGGCCCGCGGCGGCGACCTTGATCGAGGTCTCCGGCTTGATGGTGGAGAAGTCGATGAGCAGCACGCCCGGCTTGGCGTTGCGCAGGACGCCGCCGTCGACGCCCCCCTCGCCGTCACCGAACACGACGGTCTCGACGTGCTCGTCCTGCGGCAGCATGGTGATGACGATCTCGGCCTCCGCGACCGCCCGGGCGACGCTCGGCGCACCGGCGCCGCCCGCCGCGACCAGGCGGTCGATCCCCGGCTGGGCGACGTCGTAGCCGGTCACCTCGTGCCCCGCCTTGACCAGGTGGCCTGCCATCGGGCCGCCCATGATGCCGAGTCCGATAAAAGCAATCTTGCTCATGTGGGGAAGTTCTCCATCCAGGTGAAGTCGGTGGCGCCTGCGGGCTTGTACTCCAGGGCGATCCGGCCTGCATAGCCGACCGTGTCCAGGACGCCGAAGAGCGCCGCGAAGTCGATGTCGCCGGTGCCGGGGTGGTCCCGGCCGGGGGCGTCGGCGAGCTGCACATGGCCGATCTCGGCGGCGTGGGCGTGCGCGACCTTCGCCAGGTCCTCGCCATTGCTCGCCAGGTGGAAGCTGTCGAAGAGGAACTTGACGTTCGCCCCGCTGTCCCCGTCGCCCTCGGCGCGGACACGCTCGATGACGGCGATCGCGTCGGCGGCGGTCTCCAGCGGATACGCGCCGTTCAGGCCGCGGGCGAGGGGCTCGATGAGCACGGTCCCGCCGAGCCCGCCGACCTGCCGCGCCGCGTACACGAGGTTCTGGGTGGCGACCCGGTCCTGCTCGGCGGCCGAGATACCGTCGAGACGCTGGCCGTAGAGGGCGTTGAACGCCTTCACGCCGGTGCGCTCAGCGATCCGCAGGAGGACGCCGACGCTGTCACGGAACTCCAGCGAACGGGCGGGGTCGGAGAGCACGCCGCGTTCCCCCGCCGGCATGTCGCCCGCGTAGAAGTTGAGCCCGGTGAGCTGGACGCCCGCGTCCTCCAGCGCCTGGCAGAACGCGTCCACCTCGGCATCGGACGGCACCGCCACGCCGGGCCAGGGCCACCAGAACTCGACCTCGTCGAATCCCGCCGCCTTGGCCGCCGCCGGGCGCTCCAGCAACGGCAGCTCGCCGAACAGGATCGAGCAGTTGACCACGTAGTCGCTCTTGCTCACGCGGCTGCTCCTTCCTTGTTCTTCTTGTAGTCGGTCCAGCTGGCGTGCTCGGTGATGTCGGTGAGCCGGGTGTAGGAGGTGTACGGGCGGCGCAGCACCATCGCCAGCGACGAGGTGCCGTCGGCCAGCTCGATGACGCCCAGCTCGAGCTCCGGCGGCTCCGCTGGGAGGAGTTTGTCGCGCAGCACATCCATTGGTACGTCGTAAACCTCGCCCTGGATCGCCGTTCCGCCGTGGGCGACGGGTTGGAGGGCCGGGCACTGGTCCCCCACCGAGTAGAAGCGGTAGCGCGGAGCGGTGGTGGTCACGGCGACCAGCGGAGCGCCGTCGAGCAGATGGTGGAGCGGACCGCCGCGCATGGCGCCGCCGTTCAGAAAGATCAGTGGCATGGGCCCTCCAGCGAAGGGATTTCGCTGTACGAAAATTGTTTGCCGCTTCGTGAAAATCACACTAAGTCGCGAGGTCAGGGCCGTCAAGGAAGCCTGTCGGGTCCTACGACGCCCGGATCCGGGGTCGGCGGGTCCCTTGTAGGAATGACTCAGGCCACGCCTGCGGGGGCTCCCTTGGTTACTAGTTGATCCCCAGGGCTTGCTCGATCGGGTGGAGCGCGAAGTAGGCGAGGAAGACCGCCGACAACACGTACAGCAGCCAGTGGATCTCGCCGAACTTGCCGCGCGCCGCCTTGAGCAGGGTGTAGGCGAGCACGCCGGCGGCGACGCCGACCGTGATCGAGTAGGTGAACGGCATGAGGACGATGGTGAGGAACGCCGGGATCGCGACCTCCAGGTCCTCCCAGTCGATTTTGCGGGCGTGCATCATCATGAGCGCGCCCACGATCACCAGCGCGGGGGCGGCGGCACCGATCGGGATCACCCCGGCCAGCGGGGTGAGGAAGATCAGAGCGGTGAGCAGCGCGCCGGTGACCACGCTGGCCAGCCCGGTCCGCGCGCCCTCGGCGACGCCCGCCGCCGACTCCACGACCGCCGTGTTGGCCGAGCCGTTCACGCCGCCGCCGATGATCGCGCCGAAGCCGTCCACGGTCAGGATCCTGCGGAGTCCGGGCATCCTGCCCTGGTCATCCAGCATCTTGGCCTCTTCGCCGACGCCGAGGATCGTGCCCATCGCGTCGAAGAAGCCGGACAGCACCAGCGTGAACAGCACCACCGAGGCGGTCACCATCCCGGCTCGTTCGAAGCCGCCGAACAGGTCGACCTTGAACAGCAGGTCGAACTGCGGCGTCGCCACGATCGAGTCCGGCAGCTTCGGCTCGACCGGCCCCCAGGCCTTCGGGTCCACCTTGGCGACCGAGTTGACCACGATCGCGAACACGGTGGCGGCGACGATGCTGATCAGCATCGCGCCCGGCACCCGCCGGACGAACAACACCAGCATCAGCACCAGGCCCGCGCAGAACACGACCACCGGCCAGCCGGTGAGCTTGCCGAAGACGCCCAGCGTGACGGGCGTCGCGGACGCCTCGTGGTGGCCGACGAAGCCGGCGTCCACCAGCCCGATCAGCGCGATGAACGCGCCGATGCCGACGCCGATCGACTGCTTGAGGGCCAGCGGGATGGCATCCATGATCAACGTGCGGATGCCGGTCAGCGCGAACAGCACGATGACGACGCCCTCCAGGACCACCAGCCCCATGGCCTGCGGCCAGGTCATGTGCGGTGCCGCCTGGAAGACCACGATCGGGGTGACGCCGAGCCCGGCGGCCATGGCCAGCGGGGCGTTCCCCACCAGGCCCATCAGGATCGTGGTCAGCCCGGCCGACAGCGCCACCATGGTGGTCAGCTGTGCGGCGTCGAGCTGGGCTCCGGTGACGTCCTTGGCGTCACCGATGATCAATGGGATCAGGACGACGAGATAGGCCATCGCCACGAACGTGGTGATGCCTCCGCGCACCTCGCGTGCGACGGTCGTCCCGCGGCCGCTCAAATCGAAGAATCGATCCAGGGCGGTGCGTGATCCCGTGCTGGGAGACGGTGACTTCGGGGGTGGTGACTTTGGGCGTGGTGTGCTGGTCTCGGTCACGGTTCGGTGCCCTCCCTCGGCGTCTGGGGTCGCCCCCAGGTAAGTACTGCGGGCGTGATCGGCCGCCGGACCGGCCCCGGACCTCCGGTCCGGGTGCCGTCCGTTCGTCTCGATCAGTGCGGTTGTGGAGTCTCTCCCGGGCGCCGTTCCCCCAGGTCACGGCGCGGGGCTGCCCCTGTTGATCAACTGCTGACCGGAAGCCTCGGCTGCGCGTTGGTCAGCCGGTGTCGGCGGGGGTGGGCCCCTGTAGGGGGCCGGCTGAAAGCACGTGCTCCGGTCGAACCGGCACTCGGGTCAGTGCTCTGCCGGTGGCGTCGCGGATGGCCGCGACGATCGCCGGGGTGGAGGAGAGCGTGGGTGGCTCTCCGGCTCCCCGCAGCCCGTATGGGGCCTTGGGGTCGGGATTCTCGAGGATGTCCAGCCGCATCGGCGGCATGTCGAGGATGGTCGGGATGAGGTAGTCGGTGAACGACGGGTTGCGGACCAGGCCACCGGAGACGACGATCTCCTCCATCACCGCCAGGCCGAGGCCCTGGGCGGAGCCGCCGTGGATCTGTCCCTCCAGGGACAGCAGGTTGAGGATCTTGCCGACGTCCTGCACGGCGGCCATCTCGACCACCTTGACCAGGCCGAGGTCCACGTCCACGTCGACCACCGCGCGGTGCACGCACAGCGCGAGCTGGGTGTGGCTGTCGCCCTGGCCGGTCACCGGGTCCATGCGGCTGGTCGGAAGGTGGTGGAACTCGCGGGTCTCCTCGATCACGTCGTCGCCGAGGATCTCCTCGATGGAGGCGATGACGCCCTCCGTCCGCGACATGATCTTGCCGCCGACCACGTTCAGATCGCCCTGCCCGATTCCCGGGAAGGCCCTGCCGAGCTTGCGTTCCGCCATCGCCAGCAGCTCGGCGCGGACCGCCTCGCAGGCGGCCTTGACCGCGCCGCCGGTCATGTACGACTGGCGGGAGGCGCTGGACGAGCCGGCGTCGCCGACCTGGTTGTCCGCGGGGTGGATGGTGACCCGCTGGACGCCCAGCTCGGTGCGGGCGATCTGCGCCTGCAGCGTGACCAGGCCCTGGCCGACCTCGGCCGCCGCCGTGTGGACGAGGGCCGTGGGTTCACCGCCGATGACCTCCAGCCGCACCCGTGCGGTGGAGTAGTCGTCGAAGGCTTCGGAGAAGCAGATGTTCTTGATGCCGACGCCGTAGCCGACGCCGCGTACGACGCCTTCGCCGTGCGTCGTCTGGGACACGCCACCGGGCAGCTCACGGATGTCGATCTCGCCGTCGGGCCCTGTGTCGAGCGGGGCGGGCATCGGCATCGCTTCGAGGCGTTCCAGCATCTCCGCAAGCGGTGCGGGCGAGTCGATGACCTGACCCGTCGCGAGCTTCGAGCCCTGGCTGACGGCGTTGATCTGCCGGACCTGGACGGGGCTGATCCCGCAGGCCTCGGCCAGTTTGTCCATCATCGACTCGTACGCGAAGCACGCCTGGACCGCGCCGAAGCCGCGCATCGCGCCGCACGGCGGGTTGTTGGTGTAGACGCCCCACGCGTCGATCTTGATGTTGGGGATCTCGTACGGGCCGACTCCGAGGGAGGCTGCGTTGCCGGTGACGTTGAGCGTGGCCGAGGTGTACGCGCCGCCGTCAAGGATGATCTCGACGTCGGCGTACAGCAGCCTGCCCTCGGCCGTCGCGCCGAACTCGTACCGCATCTCCGCCGGGTGGCGGTGCACGTGGCCGAAGAACGACTCGTACCGGTTGTAGGACATCTTGACCGGCTTGCCGGTGTGCAACGCGAGCATGCCCGCGTGGATCTGCATCGACAGGTCCTCGCGGCCACCGAACGCGCCGCCGACGCCGGCCAGCGTCATCCGGATCTGGTCCTCGGCCAGACCGAGGCAGGGCGCGATCTGTTTGAGGTCGTTGTGCATCCACTGGGTCGACACGTACATGTCGAGCCCACCGTCCTCAGCGGGCACGGCGAGGCCGGACTCCGGGCCGAGGAACGCCTGGTCCTGGATGCCGACGCTGTAGTCGCTCGACACCACCACGGCCGCCTCGGCCTTGGCCCGGCCGACGTCGCCGACGCGTACGGGCTGGTAGCGGGCGATGCCGCCGCGCTCCTGCACCTTGTACCGGTCCGGCTCGGCGATCACGGCCCGGGCGTCGGTGATCGGCTCCAGGACCTCCCACTCGATGGCGATCTTCTCCATCGCGCGGCGGGCGATCTCGGGATGGTCGGCGGCGACGAGAGCGATCGGCTCGCCCTGGTGGCGGACCTCGCTGATGGCCAGCACGGGCTGGTCCTCGGTGTGGTCGAGACCGTACAGCTTGCGGCCCGGCACGTCCTCGTGCGTGAGGACGGCGTAGACGCCGGACGTCGCCAGCGCGGGACCGATGTCGATCGAAAGGATCTTGGCGCGCGGATGCGGGCTGCGCAGCGTGGCGCCCCACAACATGCCGTCGATCCACAGATCCGACGCGTACGCGAACTCGCCGGAGACCTTGAGCGTGCCGTCCGGCCGCAGCGGACTGTCGCCCACGCCGCCCATGCCGGGCGCCGCCACGTGACCAGGTGTTTTCACAGGGCCGTTCGATTTCACAGGGCCCGGTGATTTCACAGGGGATGTCATCAGAGAACCTCCTCCGCGAGCTTCATGAGACGGCTGTGGGCGTCGGCGCCGCGGCGGGCCACTTCGTCCTGCGGGACGCTGACCAGCTCATCGTCGCTGACGACGGTCCTCCCGTTCACGATGAGCCGGGCCAGCGGCGGGGTCTGCCCGTAGGCGAACGCCGTCACCGGGTCGTCGATCGCCGCGTAGAAGCCGTCCACCCGCCAGAGCGCGATGTCGGCGAGCTTGCCGGCCTCGATCGAGCCGATCTCGGCCTCCCTGCCCAGCACCTTCGCGCCGCCGATGGTGCCGATGGCGAGGGCCTGGCGCGCGGTGAGCGCGGTCGGGCCGTACCGGGCACGCTGCATGTACATGGCCTGCCTGACCTCGCCGGCCAGCGGCACCATCTCGGCGGACGCGGCGCCGTCGACGCCGAGGCCGACCGGGACGCCGGCCGCGAGCATGTCGGCGACGCGGGCGATGCCGGCGCCGAGGCGGGCGTTGGAGCTGGGGCAGTGCGCGGCGCCGGTGCCGGTCGCGGCCATCTTCTTGATGTCGGCGTCCTGCAGGTGGACCGCGTGGGCGTACCAGACGTCGTCGCCCAGCCAGCCCACGGTCTCCATGTAGTCGACCGGGGACATGCCGAACTGCTCGACGCAGTGCTCCTCCTCGTCGAGCGTCTCGCACAGGTGGGTGTGCAGGCGCACGCCCTTGGCCCGCGCCAGCTCGGCCGACTGGACCAGCAACTCCCTGCTGACGGAGAACGGGGAGCAGGGCGCCACCGCGATCCGCAACATGGAGCCGAACGAGTCGTCGTGATAGCGGTCGATCGCAGCCTCGGTCTCGGCCAGGATCGTCGCCAGGTCCTCGACCACCTCGTCCGGCGGCAACCCGCCGTCGGACTGGCCGCGATCCATGGAGCCGCGGCAGGGGTGGAAGCGGATGCCCAGCTCGGCGGCGGCCTCGATCTCGGCGGCGAACAGGTCGCCGCGCCCGCTGGGGAAGACGTAGTGGTGGTCGGTCGAGGTGGTGGTGCCCGACTTGAGCAGCCAGCCGAGCCCGGCGCTCGCGGCACCGCGGACGACCTCGGCGTCCATCTTCGACCACGGCTTGTAGAGGGCCACCAGCCACTCGAAGAGGGTGTTGTCCTTGGCCAGGCCCTGGCTCGCCCACTGGTAGAGGTGGTGGTGCGTGTTGACCAGACCGGGGGTGGCCAGGCAGCCGCGCGCGTCGATCCGTTCGACATGGTCGGCTCGCTCGACCCGTTCGACGCGCTCGACGCGCTCGCCTCGTTCGGCGGCATTCTCGACCGCGGGGGCCGGGCCGGGGCCGACAGCCGTGATCTTGTTGCCGTCGATCACGATATGGCCGTCGGGGTGCTCCTCGCCGGTCACCGTGACGACGTACGCGTTCTCAATGATCGTTCTCACCGGCTCGATGATCGTTCTCGCTGGCTCAATGGTCGTCTTGCTCACTGGGCGGCCGCCTCTGCCTTGCGCGACGCCGCGAGCCGCACGGCGTCGAGGATCTTTTCGTAGCCGGTGCAGCGGCACAGGTTGCCGGCGAGCGCCTCGCGGATCTCGGCGTCGCTGGGGTCGGGGACCCGCTCGATCAGGTCGTGCGACTGGACGATGAGGCCCGGCGTACAGAATCCGCATTGGACCGCGCCCGCCTCGACGAACGCCTCCTGCACTGGGTCGAGCTTCTCGTCGACGCCGGTGGAGCCCTTGGCCAGCCCCTCGACTGTGATGACCTCGCGGCCCTCGACCTGACCGGCTGCGACCAGGCACGAACAGGCCGGTACGCCGTCGAGGTAGACCGTGCAGGAGCCGCATTCGCCCTGCTCGCAAGCGTTCTTCGATCCCGGGAGGCCCATCCGCTCCCGCAGCATGTAGAGCAGGCTCTCGCCTTCCCACACGTCGTCGACGGTCTCCTCAGCACCGTTCACGGTGAAGTTGACGCGCATCAGGAGGCCTCCCTTCCAACGATCTTGTTGGCCCGGTAGTCGTTCCAGGCCCAGGTCAGCGTCCGCCGGGCCATGACGGACAGGGCGTGCTTGCGGTAGTCGGCGGTGCCGCGCACGTCGTCGATCGGCGACGCCGCCTCCTTGACGAGCTCGCCGAAACGCTGCGCGGCCGAAACGCTGAACGGCGTACGGCCGTCCCAGTCCAGCTCGTTCGACAGGAACGCCTCAGCGGCGGTGGCGCGGCGCGGGGTCGGCGCGGCCGAGCCCACCCCGGTGCCCACGCGGCGCTCCTCCGGATGGAGGGCGATCGCGAACGAGCAGACCGCGATGACCATTGCGTTCCGGGTGCCGATCTTGGAGAAGTACTGGGCGCCGCTCGCCGGGGTGGTCCAGAACGCGCGGATCAGCTCGTCCGGCTCCAGGGCGTTGCGCTTGACGCCGAGGTAGAACTCGGTCGCCGGGATCATGCGGACGCCGCGCGCGGCGGACGCGACCTCGATGACCGCGTCCCCCGCCAGCAGCGGCGGATGGCTGTCCCCGGCGGGCGAGGCGGCGCCGAGGTTGCCGCCGACCGAGCCGCGGTTGCGGATCTGCGGCGAGCCGACCGTGCGGGATGCCTGGGCCAGGCCCGGCAGCTTGTCGCCCAGCTCGTCGATCAGCCGGGTGTACGGAACGGAGGCACCGATCCGGAGCCACCCACTCTTCTCCGGGGGGTGTGGGGGGTCGTCCCCCCTCGAAAGAACAGGGGCCTCGGCGGTGTCGTAGGCGGTCAGCTCCTTGATCCGGTTGAGGTCCAGGAGCGCGGGTGGGCGGTGGACGTCGAAGTTGAGCTCGACCATGACGTCCGTACCGCCCGCGATGGGCAGGGCGTCCGGGTGCTCAGCCTTGGCGGCCAGGGCGTCCGCCCAGGTCGCAGGGCGCAGGAAGTCCATATCTCTAGAATCCCTCAGTTCCAGGCGAACCCGACATCGGGTGCGTCGTCGGTGAGCACGGAGCCCTCGATCAGGCCGTACGGGCGGTCCGCGGCGAAGAAGACCTCGTTGTCGTTGTCCATGCCGAAGGGCTGCAGGTCCACGAGGAAGTGGTGCTTGTTCGGCATGGCCATCCGCACCTCGCAGATCTCCTTGCGGGCGTGCAGCACCCGGCGGCCCATCTCGTAGAGGGTCTGCTGGAGGGAGAGGCTGTGGGTCTCGGCGAAGGCGTCGAGCAGTGCCTGGCGGGCCTCGGTGTAGGAACGTCCAAACGAGTCGGTGGAGGCACGTCCAAGCGAGGAGTCGTCGCCGCGATGCCGCCACTGGGCGGAGACCTCGGTGGCAAGGATCCGGTCGTTGGTCGGCTTGAGGGTCGTGTACTCGTCCTCGATGTAGCCGTGGAATTCACTGTCCGTTGAATTGAGGACGACCAGGTCCTTCAGGCCGGAGACGACCGTGGTGCCCCTTTCCTGGTCGTAGTGGACGACGCAGGTACGGACCTCACGGCCGCTGCGGACGAAGGAGTGCTGCTTGTCGCGCAGGCCGAGGTGCGGCCCTTCCGCCACCGGGATGCGGTCCCAGAAATACTCCTCGATCTCCACGCGGGCGTGGTGGATAGAGGGCTGCGAGTCCACGAAGTGGCGGGCGAGGAGGAGCGCGAAGTCCTCGATCTCGTCGACGCCGTACTTCTTGGCGAAGGCGTACGCGGTGTTCTTCTGCGTGTCGGTCGGCAGCACGTTGGCGTTGTCACCGGTCAGATGGGCCGCTTCCATGTCGCCGGACAGCGCGGAGCTGACGTTGATGTCCTTGAGGTGGTGCGTACCGCCGTCGCGGACGACACGGACGACGCGGGTCTCCGCCTTGCCGTAGCGGTTGGGCCCGAGAACGATGGCCATCTGGTCTAGCTCCCTCGGTAGGTCGAGTAGGCGAACGGGCTCAGCAGCAGCGGCACATGGTGGTGCTGCGCCGGGTCGGTGATCGTGAAGGCCACCGCGACCTCGGGGTAGAAGTCGGAGAGCCCGGCGGTGTCGAAGGTCAGCCGGTAGGTCCCGGCACCCGGCGCCCGCCCCCAGTTCTTGATCCGCCCGTCGGCGTCGGTGCGGCGTTCGGCGACCGGCGTCCAGGCGCCGCCCGCGTCGCGCTCCTCCAGCCGTACGGCCAGGCCGGGCGCGGGCCTCCCCTTCGCAGCATCGAGCACGTGGGTCGAGAGGGTCATACGGAGTCCCCCGTGGTCTCGTCGGTGGGGCGGGGCTCGTTGAGGCTGGGCTCGTTCAGGCGTGGCTCGTTCAGGAGCTTGGTCAGCCGCAGTTCGACGATCTTGGCCAGCTCGTCGCGCACCACGGCCTGCTCGGTGTCCTCGTCGTTCTCGAGCCGGGCCTGGAGCCGACCGAGCATCTCGGCGGCGCTGCGGCCGGTCGCGCAGATGAGGAAGACGTGGTCGAAGCGCGCCTCGTACGCCCGGTTGCCCTCGATCATCGCGGCCCGCAGGTCGGCGGCTGCGGCGTCCATGCCCGACTGCTCGCCGCGCGACCAGGCGGACTCGCGGTCCTGCCCGGCAACCCGGTCACCGATCCGCGGATGGGCTTCCAGCGCCTCCAGCACGTCCTGCCAGTCCAGCCCGGCCAGCTCCCTCGCCGCGGCCGTCAGCAGCGCGGCCGGGTCGCCGAAGGGCCGCCCGCCTGCGACCGTGGCCGCCCAGCGGCGGGAGGCACAGCAGGTGAGCAGCTCGGACTCGGCATCCGCCATCGGCAGCGCGTTGAACCGTTCCAGGTTCTGGCGCGCCGCGGCAGGTCCTGTCGTCACCGGCACTTTCCGCCTCCTTATGGGTGGGTTGTCCTGA
Source organism: Actinomadura sp. 6N118 (assembly GCF_044326415.1). Lineage (NCBI taxonomy): Bacteria > Bacillati > Actinomycetota > Actinomycetes > Streptosporangiales > Thermomonosporaceae > Actinomadura > Actinomadura sp. 6N118. Next base: position 197,046 of record NZ_JBIRAZ010000020.1, read on the forward strand.
AGTACACACAGCCGACCCGGGGAAGGTGAAGAGACAGGAAGTCCGAAGTGTGACCACGCTCACCGGATACTTTTCGTGCGTTGCTCCAAGCGAAACGCCGGATGCCCCGAACCGTAGACCCTGGCGAAGATCGTGCTGAGGGCCCCGATGAACAATGGGTTAACCTCGCCCGGCGGAGGCGCCGGTGCCGGAGGGCTGCGAAGGGGGGCGATCATGAGGCTGCGGACCTTGCTCGACATGCCGGACCTGCGGCTGGCGGTCGTCACGGGAGAAGACCAGCTGGACCGGGTGATCCGGTGGGTGGTGACCACCGACATGCTCGACCCGAGCCGCTATCTGAGCGGCCGCGAACTGGTCCTCAGCGGCCTCGTCTGGCGGTCCGGCCCGGCGGACTCCGAGATCTTCGTCCAGGCCCTCACCAAGGCGGGCGTCTCCGCGCTCGCCGCCTGGGACGCCGAGGCGGGCACGATCCCGGGCGACCTCATCGACGCCTGCCGCCGCCACCGGCTGCCGCTCTTCCGCGTTCCGGAGGACGTCGCGTTCGCCACGGTCACCGAGGAAGTGGTCCGGCACCTGTCCACCGCCCGCGCCGCCGACCTGGCCGCCGTGCTGGACCGGCACCGCCGCCTGGTCGCGGGCGCCACCGAGGGCGCCGGGCTCGGGTCCATCCTCGAACTCGTCGGCCGTGACCTGGGCATGCGCTGCTGGGTGGTGACCCCTGCCGGCCGCGTCGTGGCGGGCTCGCACCCTCTCCCGGACGACATCGACCCGGCCGGGGTGGCCCGCGTCTTCCTGACCGCGCCCCGGCTGCCGCACCGGCTCCGCACGCCTGACCTGTCGATCTTCCCGGTGGCCGCCGACACCACCTCCCGCGTGGCCGACTGGTTCATCGTGTGCGAGGGCGACTGGGAGGAATGGCCCGCCGAACGCCGCGCGCTGACCGGCGAGCTGGCCGCGATCGTGGCGCTCGAACGGGTCCGTTCCGACGACCGTCTCAGCGTCGAGGGGCGGCTGGCGCAGGAACTCGTCCGCCTGATCGTCGCGGCGGCCGGAACGGACGAGATCCTGCCCCGCCTCGAACTCAGCGGCCTCGACGTCCTGTCGTCATTCGTGGCCGTCGCCGCCACCTCCCGCGGCACCGAACGCGGCGACCTGCGCCCGGGCGAGCTCCGCACCCTGCTCCGCGAGATCCTCCCCGGCCCACGTCCCGTCGTCGGGCTTCTGGACGAGGAGGTGATCGCCCTCCTCCCCGTTCCGGCCGAGGGCGAGCACGACGTCGCGGGCGGCATCCACCGCGTCCTCCAGGTCATCGCGCCCGGCCTCGCCGACAGCGGCCTGGCCGTCGGAGTGAGCGACGTCGTGGCCGCCGGTGAGCTCCGCGGCGCCGTCGAAGAGGCCCGCTACGCCCGCCGGCTCGCCGCAGGCCGCACCGACCCCGTCTGCGTCGTCGGCCATGACGAGCTGGCGACCCACGTCCTGCTTCTGGCAAGCGTCCCCGACGACGTACGGCATATGTTCCGGGTCCGTCTCCTCGACCCTCTCCTCACGTACGACGAGGTACACAAGGCCGACCTCATCCGCACCCTTGAGACGTTCCTCCAAAACTCCGGATCGTGGACGCGGTGCGCCGAACAGCTCCACCTCCACGTCAACTCCGTGCGTTACCGCATCCAGCGCATCGAGGAGCTGACCGGCCGGAACCTGTCCCGTTTGGAGGATCGTGTGGACTTCTTCCTCGCCCTCCGCCTCGGTTAGGGAGCATCCTCCAGAATCCGGCCGTGGCCCGGACCTGCCCGCGCGCGCTTGCCTGTGTGCCTGTTCAGTCAAGAACAGCGGTGGCTTCGACCTCGACAAGAAGATCAGGCTCACCGAGCGCCGCGACGCCGAGCAGTGTGATCGGCTTGACCGGGTCGACCCCCAGCCTTTCAGCCGCCCGGGCAACGCCCTCCCCGAGCAGCGGCATCTTCTCGAGCGTCCAGTCCACGACGTAAATGGTCAGCTTCGCCACGTCATCGAAGGACCCGCCGACCTCGGCCAACGCGGTTCCGATGTTGACGTAGGCCTGCTCGACCTGGGCGGCGAGATCGCCCTCCCCCACCTTCCGGCCCTCAGCATCGCGGGCTACCTGGCCCGCAAGGAAGACCAGCTTCGTCCCACTGGCGACCGCCATCTGACGGTAGACCTCAGGCTTGGGGAGCCCGTCCGGATTGATCAGCTTTATCGTCATGACCCAAAACATAGCAATGCTATGTATTGTGGCGCCATGGTGAGGACGAAAGATCCGGCGATCCGTTCCCTGCTGATCGACCGTGCCGCGCACATGCTGAGCACCCGCCAGCCGATCACCCTCCGCTCCCTCGTCGCCGGAACTGGCGTCTCGACCATGGCCGTCTACACCTACTTCGGAGGCATGGACGGCCTGTGGAAGGCGATGCGCCAAGAAGGATTCACCCGACTGGCCGCCGAGCTGAACACGGTCTCCCCCTCCCCCGACCCAGTCCATGACCTGGCCGCCCTGGGCGCCGCCTACCTCTCCAACGCCCTGGCCAACCCAGACCTCTACCGGATCATGTTCGACGCCGGGTTCGAACTGGAGGACACCACAGCAGCCGACGCGACCCTGCACCACCTCGTCCTCACGGTCGAACGAGCCAAAACCGCCGGCCGCCTCCGCCCCGACATCGACCCGCTGGAACTAGCCACCCAAAGCTGGACCATCGGCCACGGCCTGGCATCGCTGGTAGCCACCGGCCCCCTCCCGCACCAAGCCCTGGCCCACGGCATCCCCCTCCTCACCGCACTCTTCACCAGCGCAGGCGACGACCCCGGCCAGTGCCACCACTCGGTAAAACGCGGCTGGCGCCCTACGATGCCGCCATGACCCCCTGCGCAGCGTGCGGTGGGACAGTCGCACCTGACGGGCATTGCTGGGACTGCGGCGAAACACAACCGGCCTTCCGCGCGCATCTGGAGCACGCCCTCGGCCCAGGCGCCGGTGTCAGCGATCGTGGCCATCGCCGTCAAATCAACGCCGACGCCTTGGCCCTGACCACCAGCGGGGCATGGACGATCGGAGTCGTCTGCGACGGCGTCTCAATGTCCCCTCGCGCCGAACGAGCCGCCCAGGTCGCAGCCGAAACCGGGGCGGCGGCCCTTGCCACAGAGATGGAAGCAAGGACCGTGCCCGAGGTGGCACACGAAGTGGCCGCCATCCGCGCAGGCCGAGCGGTAGCCGCCTTGGCCACCTCGGTGAACACCGCTCCGGCCTGCACGTACGTCGCGGGCCTCATCGGTCCTGCCGGCATCTGGGTCGGCTGGGTCGGAGACAGCCGTGCGTACTGGCTGCCGGATGAGGGACCGGGGATGGCGCTGACCGAGGACGACATCGGCGAACACGAGGCACTCGCGGCCTGGCTAGGAGCCGACGCCGCCGAAACATCGCCGCATGGCCGTAGCTATCGCCCCCAAGGTCCAGGCTCCTTGCTCCTGTGCACGGACGGATTGTGGCGCTATCTGGGCGACGCCAGATCGTTGCAGTCCGAACTCAAGGGCAACCCACTGGAAGACGCGCAGAGATTGGTCGCGTACGCCCTAGATGCCGGTGGTCACGACAATGTGACCGCCCTGGTGATCAGACGGTAGTCGCCCAGAACACACAAGTACCCAAGTCGACGAGGGCCGGACCGCCCTGGACAGACTCCGCGGGTAGCTCGTCGACGTCCCCACTCCCGCCGGTCCTACGCCGCGCGAGCTTCAACGTCCAGCTGGCGCGCTGCTCCTGCCGATCGTGAAAGTCCGGCAAAGCGGTACCTTGCCGCCGTGACACTCGAAGACTTCTGGACGCTCATTCGCCAGTCCGCGGCGGGGAGCACCAGCCAGGACCAGCGCACTGAACGGCTGACCGCTCACCTCGCACGCCACCCGGTCCCCGAGATCATCGAGTTCGAGCTGCACCTCACTGCTCAACGAAAGCGGGTCGACACTCGGCTCATGTGGGGCGCCGCTTGGAACATCTTTCAGGGGTGGTGCTCCGACGACAGCTTCTGGTACTTCCAACCCTGGCTCATCGGCCTCGGCCGCGACACCTTCGAACGCGTAGCCGCCCACCCCGACGCCCTCGCTGAGACCCACGAAGTCCGCCGCCTCGCTGGACGCCCAAGATCGGATTGGACCGACGACGAGTGGCCGGGCTGGGAAAGCATGAACTACGTCGCGCTCGACGCCTACGATCGCGCCACCGGAGAAGAAGAGGGGCTGGAGGACGCCCTCGAAGAACGAGGCCTTTACCGTATCTGCGATGCCTTCCCAGAAGACGAACGCTGGGACTACGACGACATCGAACAGCGGCGCGCAAGACTCCCTCGACTCACAGAGCTCCTCGGCGAGCACCACCCCGCCACTTGACAGGTCTAGATCTGATTCCACGTAAATGGCGTGTAGCCGTGCGGCAGGTAGCGCCACGGGGCGCCGGTACGGTCGATGAAGACGATGGCGTCCATGGTGGTGCGCCTATGGTCTGAATTCACCCTCAATACACCGCATCCCGGGATGAGACAGGGACAAAAGTACCAAGTGGGCGCATTCAACACCACTCCCGCCAACGATCTACATTCGCCTCAGGCAGCGAGAGTCGATATATTTAATCACCTCTTGACTCGATACCCCCACTTGCAGGGAGTTTGATGCCGATTAGTGGCATTGATGCCGACCCAAGAGATGCCCTTCCTTAACCGAAGTATGTCCCGGCCATGAGTGAGCGCTGCCGCTTTCCCCGCGACCTGTCCGACGGAACACAAAGCCGCAGGTCGCCCGGTGTTTGCCGTACACGGATCAGGCGTACGCGGTCCGCCCGCTCCACTTCCTGGCACTACGGTTTCCGGTCGGCGAGCGGCTTGACGGACCTGAGGGCGCTGCCTATTGGTATGGCCTGGACGACAGTGGCCGGAACTGGGCCGAACAGCAGGGGCATATTGCTCTTTCACCGCATTCTACGGGATGCTCTCCGTCATGAGCAGAATCACCAAACGGCTGGAGAAGCAACGCGTCATCCACGCCGATGATCTCCTTGCAGAGGTCGAGCTACTGGACGCGTATCCTCACAGGTACGTCTTCGTGATGGGCTACCGCGAGGGCTGGGCTGGGCTGTTCCGGGCCGTTGAAGTGCTTGAAGGGCGTGGCTGGGAGATAGTGAGCTGGACCATTGACTACACCAATGGATGCGGCGCCGTGGCGCGCCGTCTCTTATAGTTTTCACCGCGGTTGGCCTGTCGGTAAGACAGCTAACACCAGACGTCAGGCGTCCTTGCAGGTAGCGCCGCTGCTCCACAGGCCCCGGCTGCCGGAGGCGGCCCAGATGATCGCGATCCATTCGCAGGACTCTTGGTTCGGATCGGCTGTGAAGCGTACGTACATCCTGATCGAGTTCGTCGGTTTCGCTGCGGTCAGCCTGGTCGTCGATGCTCTTGTCAAGCTGTGGAGGTGTCATTGGCGCCTGCCGGGTCATTCAGTGCTGAGTTCGGCTCGGCGGCCGCACCGCGGGGAGCTCCGATTCGGAGCCTCGTCCCTGTTCAAGTACTTGTAGAGAATGGAACGGGACACCCAGCAGGCGGGCGATGGAGGCGATCGTCTCGTCAGGATTGGCGAGCAGGGCGTGGGCGTGCCGGATCTGTTCGCCGGTCATCGCGGGCAGTCGGAAGCGCTGAGCTTGTCGCGCAACAGTTCCCGTGTGATGCGGTCCAGCCGCGCTGCGGCGTCGCGGCCACGCACCCGACCCTCACCCAAGCCTGGGCCGACACCGCGTACTGCATCGCCGTCACCGACCACGCCGCAACCCTGGCGACCCGGATGCGACGAGGTCGAGGACTGGATGGTCAGCTTGGACTCGACCACCAACCGGGCCCACCGGCACGCCGCCGGGGCCCGCAAGGCCCCGGCGTCCGATTACCCCACAGGGGGACATCTCGAATGAAGAAATCCGGGCGAGAGGCGTTGGGCAAGTCCCAGGTGGCTGGACGACCAAGATTCACCTGCCCGCCGACCGGCGCTGCCGTCCGATCGCCCGGCTGATCAGCCCTGGCCGACCGTGTCGCACTCCAGGGGTCGCTGCGGCCGACAAGGCCTACTCCTCCCGAGCCAACCGCCGCTACATACGGCGACGCGGGATCCGGGCGGTGATCGCAGTGCTGTTTCGGCAGGCTCAAGGAGTTCCGAGCCGTCGCGACCAGAGACGACAAACGAAAACGAATCTACCTGGGCACTGTCGACGTCGCCGCGATCCGGATCTGGCTCCGCGATCCCGTCACATGATCCACGGGACAGGCCTAGGGCGACGGTGCCTGCCAGACCATTTGCATGACGGTGGCGACCAACTGGCGAGGGACTTGCCCAGGGCGTCGGTACCGCGAACTGCCGACGCCGTGACCTACTGCCGACCTGGCGGATTCATCGCCGACGACACGGGCCCACCTGGCGCGGGGCGGCTTCAGTCGTCGCGCCCGGCACCGCGATCGGGTGCGCTCATGTCCCCCGTCCCGGGTATGCCGTCGGCGAGCCCGTAGCGCAGGTACACGCTGCCCTTGGGGCCGGCGGCCGGCGGTTCGAGGAGGGTGAGGTTCGTGGGCACCGCGCCGCCGTCGAACACCTTCTTGCCGACGCCGAGCATGATCGGGTGCACCCAGAGGTCAAGACGGTCGAAGAGCTTCTCGCGCAGGAGGGTCTGCACCAGGTTCAGGCTCCCGACGACCTTCACGTGCTCGTGCCGGTCACGGATCTCGCGCACCGCACCGGCCAGATCCGGGCCGAGCTGCGTGGACCCGGCCCACGAGAGGTCGGGCTTGCCGCGCGAGGCCACGTACTTGGGGACGCTGTTGAAAAGCGTGGCGATCTCGTTGTCCTGGCCGCCCTCCTGGTACGGCCAGAAGGCGGCGAAGATGTCATACGTCCGCCGCCCGAGCAGGAGGGCGTCCGTGCCCTCGTACGCGGCACCGATCTGCGCCCCGGCGACCTCGTCCAGCAGGGGCGCCTGCCAGCCGCCGAACGGGAACCCCACCGGGTCCTCGTCGGGGCCGCCGGGCGCCTGCCCGACGAGATCGAGGGTTGCGAACATCTCGATGTGGATGAGGCCCATGCCCTACTCCCGATGAGTCTGGTTGTCTCGGTCGGGAGGTAGACCTGCGGGCGCCGACAGGCTCATCGCTGCGACAGCACCCAGCTTCGTACTCCTCGCCCGGTCACCATCCCGTCCCGCTGTCAGCATCCTTGCGACGCCCGGCAACAGGGCTCAAAAGGTGCACTGAGCGCCTTGATCCAGGCTCCCACGTCCGATTCCACGAACAGCACATGCCGACCGATCTTGAACGCACAGCACCGGTGCCCTGCTCACGCCACCAGGCCGGGACGCCGCACCGACACTCGCGATAGATCACAGGCCGCATCCAAACCGGGTGACTCGCCTGCCTCCAGCGTAACCGCAGGTCACCGGCGCGATCTATGGCTGTGGCGCCCGGGCGTGTCCTGTAGATCTTGGTGGGGTTCGTCTGATAACTCCGTCCCATGGCGAGAAACGAATGAGCTGCCACAGCCTGATGGGGTGTGCGCAAGTGAGGGGCGGGCTTGCCGGAGTCTCGAAATGAATGAGGCCGCACCATGGGCCGCCGATCCTCGGCTGGCGGAACTGGAGACGGTGGTGCGTGCTTGGGGAAAGCCCTTCGGCTACAGGGTGCGATGGTCCCATGGAGCGATTCCGCTGTGGGGCATCAACGATGAGCGTCCCTACCTGTCTGTCGACCTTGTCGAATCCGATGGCCGAGACGACGTTGTGGTTGTCATTCCGCTAGATGGCGGCGATCTGGTGGTCGGTATGGTCAACGGGGCGAGCGGAATCTGCAGAGGTTGGGAGTGCGGCCCTGACCAGCTCCTCGATGTGCTGAAGGAGGCGGATGAGTACTCGCGATCCTGCCAAAGCTTTGCCGATGCCGGCCTGCACTGATCGCGGCAGCGTTTCGCGAGGCGCCCACGTTCACCACCACAGCAACTCTTCGATCGGTTCATTGCCTCTGAGTCCAAGACCGGAGGCCGCCCGCCCTTGGACCCCCGCCGCACACGGTTGCCCTATGGGTCCTTCTTCAGGGGACGGCCCGGATACCGCGTCGCCACAGGTAGCGGCGGTTGCGTCGGGAGGAGTTAGGCCTTGTCGGCCATCACCTGGGCCGGACGCCGGCGGGGCCGCCCCAGGCCACGGCGCGGACCCAGTAGCGGGATGAACCGGGGAGAGTCGCCATGCCTGCACGGGTGATATGACGGCAGCGCCGGTCGGCGACCAAGCGGATCTTGATGGACGGCCCGCGCAAGCGGGAGAAGCGGCAGTACGGGGAGCCGGTGCTCAAGAAGGTGCGCCAGCTGATCGAGTCGGTCGACGACACCCTCAAAGCCCAGCTGAACACGGCGGTCGGACCGTCGAGGGCGTCGCCATCCAGGTGGCCCAGCGTGTCCAGCGATGGCGGCCGGGATCTGGCACAACAAGGTCGTGCACCGGTTACCTGGTCGCCTACGATCACTGATCGCAGCGGCCAACTGCCCGCTCACCGGGTCGGCATGCCTCCGTGCGGGCTGTTGACCACCAAGGGCAGTGACCCTTCGGCAAGGTAGAAGTGCCCGGGAAAGTAGTCGATGTGGAGGTGACCGCCGCCCTCTGCGGCGGCCATTGCTTGCAGATTCTCCGCGAGTACAGCCCTGCTGGCGGAGTCACCGCTGATCACAAGGATCTGCTGCTCGGGGTCCCGGTGGATGAGGACCCCGGGGCCGGAAGTCTTCTTGACCTCGACCCCGGCCAAGGTGTTGCTGCCCGGCGAGGATGTGGAGCGGAGCAGCCCCTCGCCCTGGGCCACCGCGCTGGCCAAGCGCGTCAGTTCTTCCGCCGATGCGGAGAGATCCACTTCGCCGTACGTGGGGTCAGAGACCAGCCTCACGGGCGTCACTCCTTCAAAGCCGGACTCTCATGATGCCTGCCCACCAAGATCGTCCGTCATCCGAAGACGGCCAGATGCAGCGGGGCACATCGGAGCTACTCGTCTAGGGCGGATCACAGGGCGCGCACCGACCCGGACCGTGCTTCCGGCCAGGGACGCGGAGACTTCGATGACAGCAAACGCACAAGCCGACGCGTGACATCACCGGGCAAAGGCACCGGTCCCCACGCCGCCTCCACCTCCGCGCCAGCCTGGCCGTTCTGGCGGCAGCTGGCCGTGTATCGGAAGTGGAGCTCATCAAGTGTCGAGCGGCAGTTCCAACAGTTCTTCTGAGGGTTGGAAACCGGCCCGCTGCCAGAGGGGGCTGCTGCGCTCTGAGGGCCAGACGATCAGAGTGTCGAAGCCTGCCCTGTGTGAGTGCTGTTTCAGCGCCTCCAGGAGTGCGGAGCCTGCTCCCTTGTCGCGTTGCGACGGCGTGACGTAGAAGTTCGTGACGTAGCCGACCGGGGTGTTGTCGATGTACGGATCCGGCATCCTCTCTACCGGGCAGAGGAAGACGTGGCCGCAGATTTCGCCTCCGGTCTCCGCGACCCAGGCCAGCCATTGGCCATCGCTGAGCCGGTCGCGGATCCAGTGTTCGGCCTCTTCCAGGGGCCGGGCCGGTGCTGGCGGCTGCCCTTCGTAATCCTCTTGCTTGAACGTCCAGCGCATTTCGGCCAGGGGCCGGGCATCGGCGGGTCGGGCCGGGCGCACGATGAAGTCTGTGGTCATGAGGTGAGTTTCGCCTCTTTGCCCTGGCGAGGTGAATTGATTTCCGTACAGGTCACAGCCATTCGCTGATGGCCGCAACGAGGACAGTGGCTTCGTGCGGGTGGCCACCGCGGGCACCGAGCTTCTTCCGGTGGCGGATGTGATCAGCCTTGTCCGGGATGGTGCAGCGGATCCCGCGCTTGCGCAGGTAGGCGCGGTTCTTGCAGGAGGCGTACGCCTTGTCGGCCCGCACTCGGTCGGGGCGGGTGCGGGGCCTGCCAGGCCCAGACGACGAACCTGGATCTGCTTCAGCACGGCCTCGAATTGTGGGGAGTCCCCGCGCTGCCCGGCTGTAATCACGATCGACATCGCCTTCTGGCCCTGCTCGACGGCCAGGTGCAGCTTGGTGGTCAGGCCGGCGCGCGAGCGTCCAAGCCCATGGTCGGCCGGCTCGGTCTCAATCCGCCGGGCGACTCAGCCTGCACATCCCCCTTTTCCGCGCCCCGGCGGCGTGCTGGTGGGCCCGGCACACCCCGCCATGGTGCCCCAGTCCGCGTCCGCCACCGTATGCCGTCGATCAGCTGTCGCCGGGTCCACATCGGCGGCCGTCCAGGCTTCTTGCCGGTCGGCAACAAGGGCTCCAGCCGGGCCCATTGCACATCGGTCAAGTCTCCACGCGACACGAAGCGAGATCATCGCACTTGAAGATCCACTTCCAATACAGGTCCTAGATGATTGCTTCCAGGGCGGGTCAGTGATCGTAAGCGGTCAGGGCGCGCCTCACGGACTGGCCGGTGTGGTCGTTGTGCCAGATCGCTGCGGTCAGCGCCAGGAGGCGTTGCAGAACTCGGGCGATCACGCCTGTGTGGGTGCGGCCGCGGTGTCGTTCCAGGTCGAGCTGGCCCTTGAAGGTCTCATTGATCGACTCGATCACCTGCCGGTGCGGCTTGAACAGCGCCGCGCCGGCCTGCTCGGCCTCGCCCTTGCGGGCCGGGCGCAACAGACGCAGGCCCAGCTCGCCCAGGCACTGCTCGAAGGTTCGCCCGAAGTAGTTCTTGTCTGCGATCAGCGTCTGCCCCGCGCGGTCGGCGAGCAGGCCGGGCTCGACCTCGAACATCGCCAGCAGAGTCTCGCGCTCGTCGGCCTTGGCCCCGGTCAGCGCGAACGCCACCGGCAGGCCGTGCAGGGTGCATACCAGGTGCAGCCGCAGGCCCCAGAAGAAGCGGGAGTGGGAGGCGCAGTAGCCGTACTCAGCCCAGCAGGCCAACTCGGAGCGCTTGACGGTCTCGCGGGAGCGGCCGCACTCCACCGGGGTGGAGTCCACCACCCACACATCGTCGCTCCACAGTGTGGTGTCGACCGCCAGCAGCCGGATGACCCGCTGGATCATCCCGGCCGCTTTGCGTAGCCGCTTGTTGTAGCCCGGGGCCTTGGGCAGATACGGGAACAGGTGCCGCAGGCGGGCGCGGGCATGGCGGATGAAAGCGCCGCTCGGAGGTGAACCCGAGCAGCGCCTGCATCACCGACAGCGTGACCAGCTCGGCGTCGGAAAGGTTGGGCGTGATCCCCACCGCTGGGCGCCACGGCGCAAGGTCCGGGGATTCCAGCAGCAGGTCGGCGGTCCGCACGTAGAGTGCGGTCGTGAGGGTGTCCAGATCGGCATCCAGCGCCTGCCCCTCCACGATTCAGCATCACGCAACACTGATCCTGGACACCTCGCCCATACCCGGCAGGCCCGCCGTGCCCTCACTGGGCCAGACCGGATGCTTCACGCCTGCTTCCGGTAGGTGCGGAAGGCACGCGTGGACAGCAGGCCCATGACGAGGGCTGCCGCTGCGAGCAGCCCCAGGTGCACCCAGACCGTGCTCCAGTCGGTGTGGGCGCCCATCGCCTCTCGGGCCGCGACGACCGCCCATTCCATGGGGTTGTAGTCGGCAACGACACCGACCCAGCCCGGGGCCAGGCCGAGGTCCATCACGGCCGAGCTGAGGAACATCAGCGGCAGCGTGGTGAATTGGGAGATCGCGATGAGCGTCGCCTGCTGGCGGGTCAGCAGCGCCACTGCGTCCGACAGTGCCGAGAAGGTCAGGGTCAGCAGCACCGCGGCAAGCAGTGTGACGCCGACGCCGACGACGCTCCCGGGCAACCGGGCGCCGGCGGCCAGGGCGATGGCGACGATGATCACGCTCTGGATGAGCGTCTGGATCGCCTGGTAGGCCATGGTCGCGATCACCATGGCGCCCCGGCTGGCGGGGGAGGTGAGCATCCGGTCCATCACACCGCGATCGATGTCCTGCAGGTAGGTCGTTCCTGCCCACGCGCTCGCGAACAGCGCGGTCATCATCACCACGCCCGGCGTGAGGAACTGCAGGAAGCCGCCGCCCGCGTGCGTGAACCCGGGCAGGTCCGCCACCGAGCGGAACAGCTGTCCGAACAGCAGCAGCCAGATCACCGGCTGCACCAAGCCGATGACGAGGAAGGTCGGCATCCGCCGCAGGGCGCGCAGCAGACGGCCGGTCAGGAGCGCGGCGTGGGTGAGCACGGTCAGCGGACGCGCACCGATGAAGTGCTGGTGTGCGGTGGTCACTCCGTCACCTCCAGAGCCTTCGGCGCCGCGTCGGTATCGAAGCTGTGGCCGGTGTGTCGCAGGTAGACGTCATCGAGCGAGGGCCGGGCGAGAGTCGCGGAGGTCACAGCCATGCCCGCTTCCTCCAGTGCGGCCAGTACGGGTGGCAACGCCCGGGCACCGTCATCGGTTCGGCCACGGACACTGCTCCCGTCCATGGCGATGTCCCGCAACTCCGATACCGTCTGCAGGGCCGCGAGCGCCCGGTCGTCGGCCTGGGCCAACTCGACGTGCACCGCGTCGCCGCGCAGGCCGCTCTTGAGTCCGCTCGGGGTGCCGGCGGCGACCACCGTGCCCTGGTCGACGATCGCAAGCCGGTCGGCGAGGTGATCGGCCTCCTCCAGATAGTGCGTCGTCAACAGCACCGTCATCTGCTCGTCCCCGGCCATCCGTGCGATCTCGGCCCACATTTCGCTGCGAGCGTGGGGGTCGAGCCCGGTCGTCGGTTCGTCGAGGAAGAGCACCTGGGGGCGGTGCATCAAGCCGAGCGCGACGTCGAGCCTGCGCGCCATACCGCCGGAGTAGGTCTGCACCAGCCGGTTCGCGGCGTCGGCCAGGCCGAACCTGTCGAGGAGCTCGCGGGCGCGCGCCATGGCATCCCGACGGGACATTCCGTGCAGGCGTCCGGCGAGCAGCAGGTTCTCGATTGCGGTGCCCATCGGATCCGTACCGGACTTTTGCGACACGAACCCGATCACCCGGCGCACCTGCTCGGGCCGCGTCGCCACCTCGATCCCGGCCACGCGAGCCGATCCCGAGTCGGCAGCCGAGAGCGTCGAGAGGATCTTCACCGTGGTCGACTTGCCGGCCCCGTTCGGCCCGAGCAGCCCGAATACGGTCCCCTGCGCCACGGCGAAGCTCAGCCCTCGCAGTGCCCTGATGGACGGCTTGTTCCTGCCAGCCGGATAACTCTTGACCAGATCAACGGCCTCCACGGCCGGATCTCCTACGTGGGCAGCACCCATCGTCACACCCCTTGTCAGGACTTGGTGTGACTCCCACCTTCCTGGTGTCACCGGACACGAGGAGGCTTGATGGCGAGGGCTGGACCCTACGGCGAGTAGTCGCCACAGAGGCTAGCACGCGAGTGCACCAGACCAGGTCCCGGTGTCTACCGCGGTGGTCCGCATCCTGTACACCTACAACCCAGCGCCCCCTTGGAAGCAATCGTCTAGAACGGATGAGGTCTCCGCGTTGGCCTGGCGGACTTCGGGGCTGCGCTGTGGCGTGCGCATCGGTAAAAGGACGCATGGGGTCCACTGGCGGCCGAATGTGACGAAGTGAGGCCGCCAGCGGCTGGGCGTGACCGGCTAGGCCACCTTGGGGGCACGTTCGGTGCTGATCCACTCAAGGTGGTTGGCGGTTTGGACGCGGCGCTGTCTGCCTGTTTTCCATGGCAGGGGTGGTGGCAGGGTCCGGTACACGTACTGGCCCTGGGTGTTGTGGGTGATCTCTACTTGGTCGGGGTGGGCGTGTTTCCACCGGTTGTGCCAACCGCAGCAGAGGGCGAGCTTGTCGATGTCGGTGGGGCTGTTGCCCAGTGCCCATCCATCGACGTGGTCGACTTCGCAGAGGGTGCCGGGGATGGGGCAGTGCTCCACAGCGCAGGTGGAGTAGAGGGTCTCGAGTACCTGCCGCTGCCCTTGGCTGGCGAACCGCGTGGCGTGGCCGAAGTAGAGCGGGACGTTTCCGGCTCCCAGGATCAGTGGGGAGACGCGCGCGCTCAGGGCGATACGGCGAGCCTGCTCAGCGGGAAGAGGAGTGCCGTCGGGCAGCCGCGCGGAGGTCTTCACGTCGGCACGACCAGTTTGGGCGCCGGGGTCTTCGGTCAGGGCCTCCAGATCGACGATGACCGTGACCTTGGTGGCCTTGTGGCCGCCCGACAACACGCTGGACAGGACGGCTGCGGTGCGTTCTGCGGTGTCGCGCAGGTCGTCCGGTCCGGCGGGCTCGGCCAGCGGGTCCAGAGTGCCGTGCCAGATGGCCGAGTCTTCGGGGTTAAGCCATCCCTTGACGTAGCTGCCACCGTCCAGTGAACGGGTGGCGACCATCCACGACCGCTCGTACTCCCGCTTGGTCTCCTCTGGAAGGTCGACGCCATCTCGTTCAGCGATCACGTCTCGGATGCGATGTCCCAAGCGCGCGACCTTGACTGGCGAAACACCCTCGTCGGCCAGGCCGAGCAGAATGTCTTCCGCCTTGGCGCAGTCTTCGTCGGACAAGCGGTGGACGGCTTCAGCGATCGTGGCCGCGTATCCGTAGGACAGGTCGCCTGCCGCCCAGCGCTTGTCGACCTGAGTGAGCCGGGGCAGCTGACGGGCGAGTCTGAGCCGCTCTTGGGCACGTCCGTCGCGCATACCCAGCGTGGTACGCAGCCAGGCCTTGGTCGAGGCGAATCCCCAATCCTTGACCACTCCGCTGATGTCGACACGGGCGATCAAACCGGCGAGAGCGTGCTCGGTCTGGTCGACAGCGCCTGCCAGGATCTCGGCGAGCTCTTTGCAGGAGGTACCGGATTCATCGGCTTCGCGGGTGGCGAGCTCGGCAGCGATACCTGCCAGCCCTTCCACCAAGTCGACGGTGGAAGAGTCAGCGAGATCGCGTGGACTCGAAAGCATGAGCTCAGTATATCGAGTGACAGTTTCACAATTTGGACACAATGGACGGGAGGGTGGAATTAAACTGGCCACAGCTTTCTTACTGATCGGAAAGGCCATCAGATTGATGGCAAATGCGGTTGATGATCGTCTTGCGGGCCGCGCAAGCTGAGGTGGGTGCGGTCTCGAATAAGCTGGCTGGACACGCTGGACGGCTGAGCGGTGCCGAAATGACCCGCTGTGCTTCCGTGCAGCAGTTCGCGCCTTGCTGATGCTCCTATGTTGTCAATGGGTTTGGGGTTGTGAGGATGTGGTAGATCTCGCGGGCGACATAGCGTTTGAGGCAGCGGATGATTTCTTTCTTGGACAGGCCGTCTTTGGTGCGCCGTTGCACGTAATCGCGGGTGCGGGGATCGCGGG
>NZ_JBIRAZ010000021.1:0-209954 GCF_044326415.1 Actinomadura sp. 6N118
TACTTCCGGCCTTCTGGGCCGCCTCGACCCGGGCCTTCCACCTCTCATTACCCAGCAGCCAGTCAAAAGAGTTGGTCTGCAGAGCAAGGAGGTCCGGGACTTCGAGCGGCTCCTTGATGCGCGCGAAAGAGACGCGACGGGGACCAGTGGAGACGGCGGAGGCGTTGCGCGAGGCTGCCAACAGATGTCCTTCCGAGGGAACGCGGCGGACTGACGACACGCACGCCAGACGACATCAGACCCGATACGGAGGAGCGGGATGCCGAGGGCAGGTGCGGAAGGGCAGCATAAACCAAAACGCAGACAAATGTCCACACGTATTATGAGTGTCAACCTCGATCCCGTAGTCAGGATCGCATGCCCGCGTACAAATCGTCAAGCTGCACGTCCAAAACGTACCCGACTGGCGGCCCCACCGCTGCCCTGTCTGCTCATATCCTGCGGCACACCTTTTGCCGCCAACCTGCGCTGGGGCGTTGGGCGGACGGTTCAGAGCCAGGTGGTGCCGAGCCAGGCGGTTGCTGCGGCGGCTGCCAGCAGGGCGATGTTGAGTCCGATCTCCCGGACCTCGCCACGGTTCAGGTGGACCACGATGCCGCCGATCTGGATCAGAACGAGGCCGATCGCCGCGGCGATGGCGAGCCCGACCGCGATCCCGGTCAGCGGCGGCAGGATCAGGCCGGCCGCGCCGAGGACCTCCAGCACTCCGATCAGCCGGACGAGCGGCATGGGAACGGTGTCGACCCAGCCCATCATCGGCTGGAGCTGCTCCTGGCTCTGGGTGACCTTCTTGCCTCCGGCGTAGAGGTAGAAGACGGCCAGGAGTGCCGCCACGATCCAGTAGGAAATCTCCATGTAGCGCACCTCGGAGGCTAGTGACGTGGCGCTGGCCACGATGGTTCTCAACCGTAAGTAGCCTCATCATGCGTCACTATTGAAGGCCTTACAAAAGGCACATGCGTGTGCGTTACACACAGAGGGTTGTCATGTCTGAGTACGAGCACACCTGCATGATCCGTGGAGACGGAGGACGGACGATCCGCGCCATCCTCGACCGCATCTGCAACAAGTGGACGTTGCTGATCGTGGCGACCCTCGATCAGGGAAGCCTGCGCTTCACCGACCTGCACCAGCAGATCCCAGGGATCTCCCAGCGCATGCTGACCCTGACGCTCCGGAACCTAGAACGCGACGGCCTGGTCTCCCGGACGGTCTACGCCGAGGTCCCGCCACGGGTCGAATACGCGCTGACTCCCACCGGCAAGAGCCTCATCCCACCAGCATTGGCCCTCGCCAGCTGGGCCATCGAGCACGTTCCGCACATCGAGTCCAGCCGAGAGGCCTACGAGACCCGAAACCAATGACCCAATGCCCTCGAGCCTCTCGTCGACGTGGTGATCTTCCCCGGGACAGGGCCCCTACGACATGATCTCGGGCATGGCCGAAGCCGCGGCCAGGGGGGTGGGGTTTCATGCGTGGCGCCCATGGCCACGGGTGATGAAGGCTGGCGAGTCGACGACGGCTCCTCGGGATCTTGCGGCCAAAACCTCGTCGGTAAGCCAGGAGGCAGGCATGGAAGCAGTGACGGGCATTGGCGGAGTGTTCTTTCGCGCCCACGATCCGGAGCGGCTCAACCGCTGGTACGCCACTCACCTGGGCGTCGAGCTGGCCCCGGAGTCCTATGACGTGTCCTCGTGGTGGCAGCAGCCCGGGCCGACTGTCTTTGCCGCCATGTCGGCCGATTCCGAGCACTTCGGCGGTCCTGCGCATTCATGGTCGATCAACTTTCGGGTAGCCGACCTCGACGCCATGGTCGGCCAGCTGCGTGGCGCCGACATCGAGGTCGAGGTCGACTCCACGGAGTACCCCAACGGAAGATTCGCCAACCTGCGGGACCCTGAGGGCAACGCCATCCAACTCTGGCAGCCCGCCGGGGCGGACCTGCGCGGGCCGGCCTGAGCCCCGTCGCGAATCCGCCCTGGTGGCCTGGCCAGGGCCGGCTCATGTGTGGTGGCCGCGTCGACCCGGCACACGAGGTCGAGCATGCGGGTTGCGTTCGAGATCTTGTTCGGGCGATGCTGGTCCGACCCCGCAGCCAACACTGGCGACGACACTGTGGTGGGTCATGGATGTGATCAGCACCGGCGAGGTCCCGGCGGGAGAGCGGTTCGCCTTCTGGCGCGAGGTGAGCGCGAAGCTGTGGGTGCCTTTCGATTTGCGTTGCGAACCGCAGGTGGAGAGCCGGTTCCAGGCTCGGGCAGGTATCAGCGAGTTCGGGGTCATGCAGGCGACGTTGACGACCACGACGCCGCACTTGGTGCAGCGCACGCCCAAGCTCATCCGCCAGGCAGATCCCGAGGTGTTCAAACTGGCTTGTATCCTGCGCGGCCACGGCCTCATGACCAACGCTGACCGGCGCGGGAATCTCCGCATGGGGGATCTGGCTCTGTTCGACTCCTCGAGTCCCTACCTGGTCGAGCACGCGCCTGATGCTGGGCCGATTCAGTTCCTGCTCTTACGGTTTCCGCGTTCGTTGCTGCCGTTTCCGGCGCGGGACCTGCGGCGGTTGAGCGCGGTGCGTATCCCGGGCGAGCGGGGTGTTGGCGCGCTGTGTTCACAGTTTCTGCTGCAGCTGGCCCGGCACATGCACGAACTCAGTCCTGCCGACACCGCCCGGCTGTCCACCCTGACGCTCGAAGTGCTGACCGCGGCGCTGGCCAACGCGCTGGAAGCCGAGAATGTGGTGCCACCCCACACCAGGCGGCGAGCGCTGATGGCCCATATCCACGCCTTCATCCAGGCACACCTCGGCGATGCACAATTGACCCCGGACGCGATCGCCGCAGCCCATAACATCTCCCTGCGTTACCTGCAGAAGCTGTTCCAGCAGGACGGGCACACCGTCTCCGGCTGGGTCCGCGAGCACCGCCTGGAGCAGTGCCGGCGCGACCTGGCCAACCCCCATCTGGCCGCCAGCCCGATCAACGCGATCGCGGCCCGGTGGGGGTTCGCCAGCCCCGCTCATTTCAGCCAGGCTTTCCGCAGCGCCTACGGCCTCTCACCGCGCCAATTCCGCCAGCAGTGCGCAACAGTACGCCCGGACTAGACATGTGTACGCATACTCGTGACGACCACCCCTGTCTGCATTTTTGTGTTGCCTGAAGCGTCAGCTCTGGCTGGTTGCGGGGGCGGGTGCTGGCTCGGGTTGCTGCGGAGGGGTCTCGGCGCGTTCGTTCAGATGCGGGAGTACGCGGTCGAGCCAGCGGGGTAGCCACCAGTTGGCGTGCCCCAAGAGGGCCATGGCCGCAGGTGCTAGGACCATCCGGACGATCGTGGCGTCGAGCAGGATCGCCGTTGACAGGCCCAGGCCCAGCATCTTCACCAGCGGGGACGGATGGGCGACGAAGCCGAGGAAGACCACCGTCATGATCAGGGCGGCGGAGGTGATCACTCGGCCGGTGCCTGCCAGGCCGCGGGCGACCGATTCGGTGCTGTCCCTGGTGGTGTCGTAGTTCTCGCGGATGCGGGAGAGCAGGAACACCTCGTAGTCCATGGACAGGCCGAAGAGGACGGCGAAGAAGATCGTGGGCAGCGGTGAGGCGATCAGGTACGTACCGTCCAGGCCGAACAGGTCCGCGAACCATCCCCACTGGAACACCGCGACCACGACGCCGTACGCGGCGCCGATCGAGAGCAGGTTCATGACGGCGGCCTTCAGCGGTACCACGACGGCGCGGAACAGCACCATCAGCAGCAGGAACGAGGCTGCCAGGACCGCGACGATGAAGATCGGAAGGGTCTTGTCGAGCTGCCGGGTGAGGTCGTCGGTCATGGCGGTCATGCCGGAGACGGCGACGTTGGGTGGGACCAGGGCGCGAACGCGTTCCAGGGTTTGGGAGGTCTTTGGATCTGCGGGAGCGCCGGTGGGGATCGCGGGTAGGACGATCGCGTCCCCTTGGGGTGAGGTGCGCGGCGAGCCCACAGTGGCGATGCCGGGATCTGCGGCGAGACGTTCGGACAGTTCGGGGATGGTCTGCGCAGTCACGCCCGGGCGGCGCAGGTCGGCGACGAGGAGCAGCGGGGCGTTGTGGCCAGGGCCGAAGCCCTCGGCCAGCAGGTCGTAGGCGCGGCGGTGAGTGGTGCTCGTCCTGTCGTCGCCCGCGTCCGGGTAGCCGGTCTGCATCCACAGCGCCGGGGCGGCCAGCGTGAGCAGCAGCGCCGACGCGCCGAGCAGGTACGGCCATGGGCGGCCGGAAACGCGATGGGCCAGGCGCCACCATGCCCCGTCCTCGGGTCGCTTGGCGGGTGAGCGGCGGCGAACGATGCGTCCGGAGTCGATGCGGTCGCCGAGCAGGGACAGAATCGCGGGCAGCAGGGTGAGGGCGGTGGCCACGGCAAAGAGCACTACCAGTGCGGTGCTGAGACCGATCGAGGCCAGCAGTCCCAAGCCCGTCAGCAGCAGCGCCGACATCGCCACGATGACGGCGCCGCCAGCGAACAGGACCGACGAGCCCGCCGCTGCCATGGCGTTCGACAGCGCGGTGCGGTTGTCCTGACCGGACGTACGGTTCTCGTGGTAGCGGGCCACGATGAACAAGGCGTAGTCGATGCCGACGCCCAGGCCGATCAGCGCTGCGACACTCGGCGCAGCGCTCGTGACGTCCATCGCATGGGCCAGCAGCACGATGCCCGCCAGTCCGGTGGCCACCGTGATCAGAGCGATCGCGATCGGCACCAACGCGGCGACGATCGTTCCGAACACGACGAGCAACACGACCAGCGCGGCCAGCAGACCGGCCACCTCGGTGCCCGAGGTCTCGGTCTCGCCGTTGATGAACGCGGCGTCACCGCCGACCTCCGCGGCCGCGCCGGCGGTCCGCGCCGGCTCCAGCGCGTCGCTGATGGCCTTGATCGGTTCCGGACCGAGCCCGGCTGACGGACGATCGAAGGTGATCTCGGCGTAGCCGATGCGGCCATCGGGCGACACCGTGCCGGCGGCGAAGGGGTCGGCCACGGCGGCTACGCGCTCCGCATCGGCGATCCGGGCGAGGGCCGCCTGGATGGCGGGCCGGTAACGGTCGAGCCGTTCCCCGTCCGGTGCCGCGAAGACCGCCTTCGCGCTGCCACCGGCCGCCTGAGGAAAGCGCTCTTCCAGGAGCTCCATCGCGCGCTCGCTCTGACTGCCCGGGGCGACGAGGTCGTCGGCGAACTTTCCGCCGACAGTGCCCGCCAAGCCGATGACCAGGACGGCCAAGACCGTCCAAAGCCCGATCGTGACCCATGGTCGGCGGGCGCTGGCGTCGCCGATGCGACGGATGACGCGATGCATGACGGTGCTCCTTCGGGGGGCCGGATGCGGCGGCGGATGCGTCGGCGGGTGCGCCGACTGGGCGGTCGTCAACAACCGTGCTCGCCGAGGCCGGCTCAGTCGCCCGCCCCTCGGTGGAACGGACCTCCCCCGCGAGAAGGGTCGTGCGTCATGGTGGGGTGCCGTTCTCCCCCGTCCAGCAGCGGATGGCCGCTCCGCCTCGGGACGGATGACCGGTGTGCCCGTTCCCGCATACGGTGGCTCCGCGCCCGCCGACAAGTCGCGGAGGGCTACCACATCTCGCATCGTGGAGCGCCGGTGAACCGCACGACGTCGCCAATCCGGCCGCCGACCGGGGCCGGGGCTGGGGCCGGGACCGGCCTCGCAGCCGGTTCCGGGACCGGCTCCGGGGTCGGCTCTCGGAGGTTTCGGGGCCCTTTCACCCGCTGGCCCCGCGCCACGGACGCCGTCCTCGCGGTCCTGGCCTTCCTCGTGTTCGTGCTGGTGCAGGACGGGCATGGCGATGATCTGGTCTTCCGCCCCCTCCGCGACCTCAACCTCGCGGCCCTGCCGGTCTTCACCGCAGCCGCTGCGGCTCTGTACTGGCGCCGCCGCGCACCCCTGGCCGCGCTGAGCGTCACCTTGATCGCCTGGGCGCTCTTGCTGCCGACCACGCGCACGCTCATCGGCGTTCCAGTGCTTGTCGCGCTGTACAGCGCCGGGCGGTATTCGTCCGAGGAACATTCTCTCCCGGCAGACCTGTTCCGCCCGAGCTCATGGCGTGGCACTGCGGGTGTCGCGGCGGCCGTCGCCCTGGTCACCATCGACCTGCATACCGATGCCGCGCCGTGGGGTGAGTCCGTCTTCGGCATCGTCGTCATGGTGGGGATGTGGTACATCGGGCGCGGTCTCCGGCTGCGCGATCGCCATGCCGCCCGGATCCTGGACGAACAGGCCGCCGAGGCCAGTCGCATCGTGGCGGAGGAACGGACGCGCATCGCCCGCGAGCTGCACGATGTGGTCGCCCATCGGGTGAGCGTCATGACCGTTCAAGCGGGGGCGGCCAAGGCGATGGCAGAGCATGCCGCCGACGGTCCGATACCGGAGCAGGCACTGCGGGCGATGGGAGCGGTAGAGGAGGAAGGACGCCAGGCGCTGGCCGAGCTGCGCCACCTGCTCGGTGTCCTGCGTCCCGACAACGGTTCGGATGGGCCGGAGCCTCAGCCCGGTCTCGCCGACATCCCCCGGCTCGCCGATCAGATCCGCGGGACGGGCATCGCGGTGACACTGTCGATGGACGGGTTGTCCTCGGGGCTGCCCGCCCGCGTGGACTTGTTCGCCTACCGCATCGTCCAGGAGGCGCTGACCAACGTACTCAAGCACGCCGGGCCCGGCGCCCAAGCCGAGGTGCGACTCAGCAGCCGGCGAGTGGGCACCGGGAACGAGATCGTCATCGAAGTGCGCGACGACGGACGCGGAACCACCGCACTCCCCCGCACAGGCGACGCCCAGAACGGCACGAGAGGCCACGGCCTCGTGGGGATGCGGGAACGGGCACTACTGTTGGGCGGCACCCTCGACGCCGGGCCGCACCCGGCCGGCGGTTTCGAAGTCGTCGCCCACCTGCCCACCGGAGGGGAGCCCGTGTGAGCATCCGTGTCGCCATCGTGGATGACCAGGCTCTGGTTCGCGGCGGCTTCGCCATGATCCTGCAGATCCACGACGACATCGAGGTCGTCGCCGAGGCCGGGACCGGCACCGAGGCGATCGAGGTGGCGCGCCGGCATCGGCCCGACGTGATCCTCATGGACATCCGGATGCCCGGCATGGACGGCCTGGAGGCCACCGAGCGGATCCTGGCCGAGTCCGACAGGACGGTCCGGGTGCTCATCCTGACCACGTTCGACCCCGACGAGTACGTCTACCGGGCGATGCACGCCGGTGCCAGCGGCTTCGTGCTCAAGGACATCCCGCCCGACCAGCTCGCGACCGCCGTCCGCACCGTCGCCGACGGCGGGGCCCTGCTGGCGCCGTCGATCACCCGGCGGCTCATCGGCCGGTTCGCCCAGCGCCTCACCGTCAACACCGCCGTCGCCGGCCGCCTGGAACGCCTCACCGACCGCGAACGCGAGGTGATGGCCGCCGTCGCCCGCGGTTCCAGCAACTCCGAGATCGCCAGAGAGCTCTTCATCGGACCCGCGACCGTCAAGACGCACGTGTCAGGCATCCTCGCCAAACTCGGCCTCCGCGACCGCGCCCAGATCGTGATCTTCGCGTACGAAAGCGGGCTCATCGAGGCCGGCGAACGCGACATCGGCCACTGAGCCACACCACCGGCGCCGACGGCTCAGCCCTCAACGGTCTCGTCCGCGTGGCTTTCGGGCAGTTTCCGGGACTCGACGCCGTCCCGAGGCAAGACGCCGTCCCGAGGCTCGACGTCGTTCTGGGGCTCGACGTCGTCCCGAGGCTCGACGTCGTTCCGAGGCCCGACGTCCTTCCGAGACGCGGCGCCGGGCAGTGCTGCGAGGAGGATGGCGCCGAGCACTAGAAGGACGGCGGTGACGGTGAGCGCGAAGGAGAAGCCTTCCGTCGCGGCGTGCCGGATGCCGACCGAGTCGACCAGGTCGTCGCTACGGCGCGTGGCCAAGGTGACCAGGATCGCCAGTCCCACGGCGCCGCCGACCTGCTGAAAGGTGGTGAAGACGGCCGAGCCGAGACCTGCGTTCTCCCCGGTGGTGCCGCTGACCGCGGCGATCGTCAGCGCGGGCAGGCTCAGGCCGCACCCGAAAGCGGTGACGAGCATGCCGGGCAGTACTCCCGCGGCGTAGCCGTCGCCCGGCTCGACACCTGCCAGGAGAAACAGCCCGGCCGCGCTGATCAGGAACGCGACGACAAGCGTCCTGCGCACACCCACCCTGATCGCCGCGCGCGAGGAAAGCCACATCCCGGCAAGGATGCCGGCGCCGTACGGCAGATACGCGGCACCGGCCGTGAGCGGCTTGTAGCCCAGCACGGTCTGCAGGTGCAGCATCAGCAGGAACGCCATCGAGTAAAAGCCAGCCGAGAACAAGAGAGTTGCGGCATTGGCCACGGCGCGCGTCCGGCTGGCCAGAAACGACAGCGGCACGAGGGGTTCGGGGCTGCGTGCCTCGACCACGATGAACGCGGCGGCCAAGACGAGGGCGAGGACGAGCGGCAGCCACTGCTCCTGCAGCAGCCCGTAGACCAGCGACAACAGCGCACCGGTGCCCAGGGCCGCTCCGGGCACGTCCAGGCGGCCGGGGCGGTGACCGGCCCGGCTCTCGGACACCAGGCGCGGCAGCAGGACGAGGGCCGCGGCGGCGACCGGCAGGTTGATCAGGAAGATCCACCGCCAGGATGCGAGGCCCGTCAGCGCACCGGACACCATCAGCCCCGTCGTGCCGCCCAGCGCCGCGATGCCGCCCCATACGCCGAGCACCTTGGCGCGCTCTTCGGACCCGGGGAACAACAGAGTGATCAGCGACAGCGCGGCGGGCCCGGCCATGGCCGCACCCGCACCCTGGACGAACCGGCCGGCGATGAGCTGCCAGGGCTCCTGCGCCAGCCCGCAGGCGAGGCTCGCCAAGCCGAACAGACCCACGCCCATCAAGAACACACGTCTGCGCCCCAGCAAGTCAGCCACCCGGCCGAACAGCAACAGCAGACCGCCGAACGCGAGGAAATAGGCGTTCACGACCCAGGTCAGACCCGCCGCACCGAAACCGAGGTCGTCCCGGAGACTGGGGAGTGCGACGTTCACCACGGTGTCGTCCAGAACGAGCATGAACTGCACGAAGCACAGCACCACTAGCGCGCCACGGCGCCGCCCAGTGGCCTGGGTTGATGTAGGCATGCGGACGACGCTAGGCAACCGCTCATGATGACCTCAAGACGCTACAAGGCCATGGAATATCGCATTGAGGCCATAC
Source organism: Actinomadura sp. 6N118 (assembly GCF_044326415.1). NCBI lineage: Bacteria > Bacillati > Actinomycetota > Actinomycetes > Streptosporangiales > Thermomonosporaceae > Actinomadura > Actinomadura sp. 6N118. The sequence continues at coordinate 9,259 of NZ_JBIRAZ010000021.1, forward strand.
CCTGAATCCCATGACTGATGAGTTCGCCGTCCCGGCCGGGGTCGGAGCGATCGTCGTCGGGAGCTTCCCGCTGACCACAGGGGAATGGATCCCCCCGCACAGCCACTCCCATCATCAATTGGCCTGGACACGACAGGGCGTGCTGGGCGTCGCCATCGATGACGACTACTGGGTCCTGCCACCCACCCGGGCCCTCTGGCTGCCCGCGGGAGTCGTCCACGGGACCGGCGCGACCCGCGACGCGGTGCTGCTGGGCCTCTACTTCGACCCAGAACGTTGCGACCTCGACTGGTCCGAACCCACGCCGGTCGCGGTCGACGGGTTGCTGGCCCACCTGATCGGCTACCTCGCCCGCGAGGACCTGGCCGACGACGCGCGCCTGCGCGCCGAGGCGGTCGTCGTGGACCTGCTGCGCCCGCTGCCAGCCACGCCCATCGACGTTCCCCAGCCCGTCGACGAACGCGTCCGCGCCGTAGCCGACGCGCTGATCGCCGACCCCGCAGACCCCCGAAGCCTTGAGGCCCACGCACGGGCCATCGGCGTGAGCCGGCGGACCCTGACGAGGCTGTTCGTCCACGACACCGGCATGGCCTTCGACCGCTGGCGCACCCACGCGCGGCTGAGGGCAGCACTTCCCATGCTCGCGGAGGGCCAGCCAGTCTCACGGGTCGCGCACGCCGTGGGATACGCAACACCGAGCGCGTTCCTCACAGTGTTCCGTCGCACCGTGGGCACCACCCCTAAGCGCTACCTGACCGGCTGGGGTGGTGAGGCCAACCGAGCCAACTGAGCCGCGCAGGTCGGCGTCTGCCAGAGCGGTCTGGTCCAACTGTGCACCCTCGAGGATGGCATTGACCAACCCCAAAGCTGCATCCCGATCTCGTTAGTCGAAGGTGATCGCGCCTAGGTCTCGGAAGACCTTGGCGAGGCTGCGGATGGCAGGGGTCTCGGCATCGGTCCGCCAGACCAGGCCCCAGCTGATGGGGCGGGCGTCCCGAATGGGCAGGTAGGCGATGTCGGGACGCGCGTTGTAGCGGATAGCCGACCACTGAACCGTTTGAATGGCTTGGCCATCGGCGACCACCGTGGCCATGTCCTCCCAGGTCGTGATCAGGGTGTTGCGCGGGACTGCGTGACCTCTGGGGGTGCTGAAGGGGACCGCGGTGTTCTCCCAGTAGTCGGGCAGGGCGACCGACGGCCCGCACACGCCGTAGTCGCCGAGTACATCGAGGCAGACTTGACCGCGCTCGACCAGTTCATGGTCGGCGGCCACCATCAGGGCCCGGGGTTCGGTCCAGACAAGGGGGCCGGCGGTGAGGTCGGGTTCCTCGACGGGAAACCAGGCGACCAGGACGTCGATCGCGCCGCTGCGGAGCGGTTTGAACGGTTCGACGAACAGGTTGTGCCGGATTTGCAGGCCCCACTGGGGGTGCCGGGCGCGGAAGGCCTCCCAGAACGGTCGCAGGTCGTGGGCAAAGCTGGGGATCATGCCGATGCGGAGCACGCTGGTCTTGCCCTCAGCGGCCAGGCTGGCTCTTTTGATGCTGTCATGCAGCTCTCGGTAGACCGGCTGGAGGTCGCCTCTGAGCTGCTCGCCGACCGCCGTGAGCCGCACGGAACGGTTGGTGCGTTCGAACAGCAGAGCCCCGATCCCGCGTTCCTGCTTCTTGATCGACTGGCTGACCCTGCCCTGCGTCAGGTGCAGCCGCTCGGCGGTCCGCCCGAAGTGCAGCTCCTCCGCGAGCGTCAGGAAGATCTCGATATCGCGAAGCTCCACACATGCACCTTTCGGGCGATTAGCGAAAGTAATGGCACGCTACTTGACCTGGCGTTGTTCCGGCAGTGATCTCACAGCACGCTTGGGGGCATCCGAACCACCCGTGCGGGGGTGGCCGATATCGAGAACGGATCTCACGATGGATGCTCGCTTGAACCTGTTCGGCAGCCCAGTCGTCTCCCATCTGCGCGACGCGCTCACCCCCGGCCGTTCCCCCACTGGCAGTGAGGTGTCGGCTCGCTGGGCTCGCTCATGGCCGGTTCTCCTGTCCGATCGCTTCGACTTCACGCACAAGACGCCGGTCCCCGCCGCTTTGTGACACCGGTGAGCGGTGGCGCACGTCACGGGCCGCGGCTGTCACGGAGAGCGGATGACCGACGTCTGGTGTTCGTCATAGCCGCGGGAACGATCCGGGCGGCACCCACTACAACGAGTGAGGCCCAAGTCATGGCATCCACGAAGGCGCAGGCCCCGGGCGGGCACGTCGCGCCGATGCGCCGCGCTGTTCTTCACCGGGTTGGCGCAGCTCATGATCGTTCTCGACGCCACCCTCGTGAACATCGCGCTGCCGTTGCTCCAGCGGAACCTGGGGATCTCCAGGGCGCCACCATTACCTGACGTCCGGGCCGCACTTGGCTCACCGCGCCACCGCGCCACCGCGCCACCGTGCCAAGCGCTGCGCGCGGCGGACGGGCCCACCTCCCACTCACTCTCGCGACCGGTCCTGCTCCGGCGCTGATTCTGCATGCCCTTTTGAGAGGAATCCATGAGTACGAATGCTGCACAGGCGGTATCCGCTGACGGGAGCGGCGGTGGCGTGCCGGATGCGCGTCAGCTGCGCGCAATCCTGATCGCCGTCTCGATGGCGCTGATGGCCGTCATCGCGTCAGTGGCCGGGCTGATCGTCGCCCAGACGGAGATGGCCGTCGAGTTCGACGCCTCGCAGGACACGGTCCTGTGGATCATCAACATCTACACCCTCGCCCTGGCCGCGCTGTTGCTGCCGCTCGGCGCGATCGGTGACCGCTTGGGCCGCAAGCCCATGCTGATCGCCGGGCTGGCCGTCTTCGGCGTCGCGAGCATTGCGGCGGCCGTAGCCCCGAATGCTGAGGTGATGCTTGCCGCGCGTTTGGCCGGCGGTGTCGGCGCAGCAATGATCATGCCCATCACCTTGGCCGTCATCACCTCCACCTTCCCCGAGGAGCAGCGCGGCAAGGCGATCGGCGTGTGGACCGGCGTCGCCGGCGGCGGCGGCGTCCTGGGCATGTTCCTGTCCGCCCTTCTCGTCGACGTCGCCGACTGGCGCTGGCTGTTCGTCCTGCCCGTAGCCCTGGTCGTCGTGGCTCTGGCCCTGACGCTGAAGTCGGTTCCCAACTCCCGCGAGCGCTCCGCCCACGCGTTCGACACCGTCGGCGCACTGGCATCCACCGTCGCCGTTGCCGGCCTCGTCTTCGTCCTGCAGGAGGGACCCGAGCGCGGCTGGACCGCACCCGTAACGCTGATCGGCCTCGCCGTCGGCCTCATCGCCACGGCCGGTTTCGTGTCCTGGGAGCTGCACCGCCGGGACGCCGCGCTGCTGGACGTACGCCTGTTCCGTGAGCGCGGCCTGTCCGGCGGCTCGATCACGCTGGTCGTGGTCTTCGGTGTCCAGGCGGGTATCCAAGTGGTCCTCTTCCCGTTCCTGCAGGCCGTGCTCGGCTGGTCGGGGCTGCTGTCCGCGGCGGCGCTGATGCCCCTGGCCGTCGCGATGATTCTGTCCTCCAACCTGGCCCCCACGATGGCCGCGCGGATCGGCGCCCGCCCGACCATGGCCGTGGGAATCGCGCTGACGGGCGTCAGCCTGGCGCTCATGGCCCTGTTCGTCTCCGTCGACGGCGGCTACCTGTCGATCCTGCCCGGCATCATTGTCATGGGCATCGGCATGGGCCTGTCCATGGTGCCCTCCACCGAGGCCATCACCGGCTCCCTGCCGCGCGAGAAGCAAGGCGTCGCCTCCGCCCTCAACGACGTCACCCGCGAATTCGGCACCGCACTCGGCGTCGCCATGCTCGGCGCAATCCTGACGGCCGGCTACCGCAACACCATCGACGACAGGCTGGATGGCATCCCCAAGGGGACCGCGGACACCGCACGGGACGGCATCGCCAACGCACTCCAGGCCTCGGGCAGCGCCGGCCCACACGCACAGAACCTGATCCACGCCGCACAGCAGTCCTACATCGACGGATGGCAGCAGTCCATGTGGGTAGGCGTCGCCGTCATGGGTGTGCTGTTCGTCTACATCGCCCTCCGCGGCCCGAAGAACGCCACCCCCGCGCCTGCGTCGGACGAGGCAGAGCCTGCATCGGACCAGGCACCCGAGACCGTCGCCGCCCTATGACCGCATACGTGGCTGGCCGAGTCGCGGCGTCCTGCCCGGGCCCGGTTCGACACCCCCGATCTACCTGCAGCGCGTCGGCACCTACCAGCCCGCCCAACGACGATCCGCACGGCACCCGATCCTGACCGGTGCCGCGAGTGAGGAGCAAGTCATGGAGTCCCGTTTCGACCTGATGGCCAATCAGCTCGGCGCCCAGATCGCCAAGCGGATCTACAACGTCGGCCTGGTCATCCAGCAGTCGCCGCTGCCCCAGGCCACCCAGGACCTGGTGATGCTGCGCGCCAGCCAGATCAACGGCTGCGGCCTCTGCGTCGACATCCACACCAAGGACACCGCTGCCGCCGGCGAAACCGCGGTCCGCATCAACCTGGTCGCCGCCTGGCGCGAATCCACCGTGTTCACCGACGCCGAACGGGCCGCGCTGGCGCTCACCGAGGAGGGCACCCGGCTCGCCGACACCCACCACGGCGTGTCGGATCAGACCTGGGCCCAGGTACGCGAGCACTACGACGACGACCAGACCGCCGCGCTGGTCTCCCTGATCGCCATGATCAACGCCAACAACCGGCTCAACGTGATCGTGCGCAACCCGGGCGGCTCCTACCAGCCCGGTCAGTTCGCCGGCCTGGCGAACTGACCGGCAGACCAGCACCTGCCGATCCGAACCCCTTCGATCCGAACCCGGCTGCGCACCTTGGTGTGACGAGCTGGAACCACCACATAGGAGAACCACATGACCACGACCCGCCCGGAGCCGACCTCGGCGCTGATCACCGGAGGCAACAAGGGACTCGGCCTGGAGACCGCCCGCCGGCTCGGAGAACAAGGCTGGACGATCTTTCTCGGCTCACGTGACCCTGGACGAGGACGAACAGCCGCCGACCAGCTGACCGCCCGCGGCGTCAACGTGACCGTGATCCCGCTGGACGTGACCTCGGACCAGTCCGTGGCCGACGCCGTAGGCCTCGTCCGCCAGCACACCGACCGGCTGGACGTACTCGTCAACAACGCAGGCGCCTCTGGCAACATCGTCGCCCCCGCGGAGGTAACAGTCGAGGAAGTTCACTCCGTCTACAACACCAACGTCTACGGGCCGATCAGGGTCACCAACGCGTTCCTTCCCCTGCTCCGGGTGGCCGACAACCCGCGCGTGGTGATGGTGTCCAGCGCCATCGGATCCATGACGATCGCGACCGACCCCACGCAGCCCCCCGCCAAATTCCACGAGCTCGCCTACAGCTCCTCCAAAGCAGCACTGAACATGATCACCATCAGGTACGCCAAAGCCCTCCCGGAGATCAAATTCAACCTCCTCACACCCGGAGAAGTCGCCAACCACAAGTACACCGCCACCGACATCAACCATCACACCGGCCAGCTGACGGTCACCGAGGGCTCGGATCCGATCATCGAGCTCGCGACCATCGACGCCGACGGACCGACCGCGACCTTCATCGATCGCCTCGGCCCCGTTCCCTGGTAACCGCACACGCAACCACCCCCGCGGTCGACACCGAAGACCGCGGGGCCCACGTGCCACATCTCGAAGCCACCCCAAGCCCCCGGCACCCAACAACGAACTGGCGCAACCGATCGTCAACCGCTCACCCGATCAACAACCAACCACTCTGGACACCAGGAAAACCGCATGAATGTCGCACTGTGGATCGTTGCCGGATTGCTGGCCGTGGCCTTCCTGGTCAGCAGCGCCAAGCTGTTCGTGCCCAAGGAGACGATGGCCGGCTTGAGCGCCGCAAGCCGATGGGTCGAAGACTTCAGCCCTGGCGCTCTCAAGATCATCGCAGGCCTCGAGCTCCTGGCCGCGGTGGGACTGATCCTGCCCGCCGTGCTCGACATCGCGCCGGTTCTCGTTCCGTTGGCTGCCACAGGGGCGGTGCTGCTGTTCGTTGGCGCGATCATCACACGCCTCCGTCGTGGCGAGAGGGCAACGGCCGTGGGCGACGGGGTCTATCTCGCTCTGGCCGCCTTCGTGGCGTGGGGCCGCTTCTTCGGTGCCGAGTCCTTCGTCGGCTGAGCAGCCCCGATAAGAACTCCTGGGAGAGCACGCCAGCCTGTGGACAGCGGTCACGTTATACGCCAGCCACTTCTTGTACCAGTCGACCGCGGTGGTCAGGGCACCGCCGTTGACGGTGGCACCATTCTCAACGGGTGGCGGTTACGGTGCGGTCAGCTGTTCGTCGGTTTCGTTCGGCAGGTGTACGGGCGTCACCGTTACGGGTTGCTCGCCTTGTGAACGCAGGCCTAGCCAGATGAGGAGTGCGCTCGCGAGTGTCACGACCACGTTGACGGTCAGTGCCAGGTGGAGACCGGTCAGCTCGGCGCTCTGCGTGGCGGCGACGGCGCTCAGGATCGGGATGCCGACGGTGATGGCCACTTGCTGGGTCATCGAGGTCAGGCCCGTGGCCAGGCCCTGCTCATCGTTCGGCAGTCCCGAGGTCCCGGTAACGGTGAAGGCCACGATCGCGGTGACGTGCCCGAAGAACCCGACGAACAGCGCGGGGATCAGGATCGCCAGGGAGATGCGGCCGGTGCCGAGGAACACCAGGGGAACGGTCGCCAGGCCTTGCACGGCCACGCCCGCGACCAGGACCGTTCGGCTGCTGAAGCGTCCGATGAGACGCCCGGCGATGACCCCGGCGGCCACCGCCGCCAGGCCCGGGACGCCCAGGATCAGGCCGGTGGCCAGCGGTGAGAGATCCAGCGTCCGCTGGAGGTACAGCGTGGTCAGGAAGATCATGGCGGGCTCCATCGTGAAGATCACGAGCCCGGCGTAGTTGCCCCACTTCACGGTGGGGCGCTTGAGGATGCGCAGCGGAGCCAGGGGTGCCGCGGAGCGCAGTTCGATCATCCAGAACGCGGCCAGCAGCAGCACGCCCACGACGGCCGCGATGGGATTCCTCTCGATGATCGCGTAGTTGGCCGCCAGCAGGCCGCCGGTGACGGTCACCGCTCCGGGCAGGTCCAGCCTCACCCGGTCGGGCGTCCTGCTCTCGCTGATCAGGGCGGGCGTGAGCAGCAGGATCATGACGGCGACGGGGACGTTGATGAAGAACGCGGCGCGCCAGCTGAGCAACCCGACCAGGGCGCCGCCGATCAGCGCGCCGACGGTGAAGCCGCCAGAGAGCAGCGCGCCGTTCAGGCCCAGGACGCGCTCGCGCATGGCACCTTCGGCGAACGTGGTGGTGAGGAGCGACAGGCTCGCCGGAATGGTCATCGCGGTGGCCAGCCCCTGCAGGGCCCGGGCGGTCAGGAGCATCTCGGGATTGGACGCAAAACCGCCGAGCAGCGAGGCCCCGGTCAGCACCACCATGCCGGACAGGAACAGCCGTCGGCGACCGAACAGGTCGGCCATCCGGCCGAACACCAGGGTGAAGCCGGCCGCGGGCAGCGCGTAGGCGGAGGCGATCCAGGCGAGCCCGGTGTCCTCCAGCCCGACGCCCGCGCCGACCTCGGGGAGCGCGACGTTCAGGATGGAGAAGTCGACCGACAACATGAACCCGGCACCAAGCAGGAGGAGCAGGATCAACAGCTGTCGGCGGTCAAGGGATGGCGGAGAGGACGTTTCCATAACCACGAGACGGTTCCCTTCGGCAAGAACCCGGTGATGCCTAACGGATGCCGGGGCGGAACGCTCCGGCATCCGGTTTGAGGGCAGGCTGAATCACACTCCCGACCGGAGCGGGCGACGCCGCCGCCGTCAGGGCAGGCTGAACGCATCCCTGGTACGAAGGCGCCGGAAAAGCTGGAGTATTAGCGCGAGTCTCGCTCTGCGGCCTCGGCGAGACGCTTGATCCTGGCCAGCCGGCGATCCCAGTCGGTCGCGAGCGCAGTCATCCACTGAGCCGTCGCGGTCAGCGCTGCGGGCCGGACTGTGTACCGCACCTCGCGTCCGACGCGGCGGCCGCAGACCAGCCCGGCGGCTTCCAGCACGCCGAGGTGTTTGACGATCGCCTGCCGCGAGACGGGGAGGCGTTCGGCGAGCGTCGTCGCCGAGGCCTCACCTTGTGCGGAGAGCACGTCGAGCAGCCGGCGCCGCGTCGGGTCTGCCATCGCGGCGAGGACGTCGTCGACCTCGACGGCGCCGTGTTCGTCGGTCACACGGACGACTCCTCGGCGTGCTTCTTGACCGCCTCGAACACCTGGCACCAGCCGCTGGTGTTGTCCTTGACCCCCTGGGCGCGCACTTCGGCGGAGGCTGCCAGCGTCGCGAACCCGCTCTCGACCACGCGGAGCCGCGTCTTGTCACCCTCGGCGGTGAGGGTGAACTCCACGAGGGTGCTGTTGTCCTCGCGCAGTTCCTGCTTTCCTTCTTCGCGGACCGTGCTCGCCCAGCGGTACGCGAGGTACGTCGGCGGCTGGACCTTCTCCACCCGTACCGGGAAGTCGCCGTATTCGGGATTGGTCGCGACCATCGTCTCTCCCTCCCTGGCCTCGCCCTCGGCAAGCATCGACTCCTCGGAGACCCAGAACCCGGGAACGGCCACCAGCGACCACACCCGCTCCAGGGAGGCCTCGATCAGGGTCTCACGTTCAATGCGGTCGGCGTTCATGAGCTGACTCCTTCGTTGTGACTTTTGGCGCAACCTCAGAGTTGCACAATGGTTCCCCAAGTGCAACCCACTGGTTGCACCTGGGGAGGGCGGCGATGATCGACCGATGAAGAATGAGGCGGTTGTCGCAGCGGGCCGCACTGCAGCTCCTGCAAGTGCCACCTCTGCGCGGTCAACCACGATTCACCCCATGCCACGGCCTGCGGACCGCTGTCCCACGACGCTGCCCACGATTCGTGGTGACTCGCCGTGGCTGTGGGGGTTCCGGGGCTCGCAACCGGGTGAGCGGCTTCGGGCAAGAGGTGGCGACGGATCTTCGTTGCTACCCACGGAGTGAGATGAGATGGAAAAGAACGGTGTCGGCTGTGGCCGTCACTGTGCTGGCTGGTGCCGCAACCCACGTTCCGGCCTCGGCGGTGGGGCGGCAGCAGGCCGCGCGGGCCGGGGTGGGGGGCGTCGGCGAGGTGACGCTCGTGACCGGCGACGTCGTACGGGTGCGGGGGAAAGGCTCGGCGGCCGTCGTGCTGGGCGTCCGGCCCGGCAAGGGACGTGAGAGAACGACGTTCCAGCGGCTCACGGTAGGCGGGCACCGCTACGTCATTCCCTCCGACGCGGCGCCGCTGGTCGGGCAGGGCAGGATCGACCGGCGGTTCTTCGACGTCGGCTTGCTGAGCGGCGAGGGATACGGTGACTCACGCCGCGGCGACATCCCGATGATCGTGCAGCGGGGCAAGGGACGCATGGCGGTCGCGGGGACCACCAAGACCGTCGCACTGCCGGCGCTCGGCATGGATGCCCTGCATGTGGAGAAGAAGAACGCCGGAACGGCCTGGGCCTCGCTCACGGCGAACGGCCTGCGCTCCAGCGGCGCGGTCGCCCGGGTCTGGCTCGACGGCAGGCGCCAGGCGCGACTCGACAAGAGCGTCAAGCAAATCGGCGCCCCCGCCGCGTGGAAGCGAGGGTGGGACGGCAAGGGCAGCACCGTCGCCGTCCTGGACACCGGGTACGACGCGGGCCATCCCGACCTCAAGGCCGTCGTCGCCCAGTCACGGGGCTTCACTGGCCAGGGCGCAAAGGACGTGCAGGACAGGAACGGCCACGGCACCCATGTGGCGTCCACCGTGGCGGGATCGGGAGCGGCCTCAAAGGGCCGGTTCCGCGGGGTGGCGCCCGGCGCGAGGATCGCGGCGGGCAAGGTCCTCGACGACGACGGGAGCGGCTACGACTCGTGGGTCCTCGCCGGAATGGAGTGGGCGGCCACCCAGGTGAAGGCCAAAGTCGTCAACATGAGCCTGGGCGGTAGGGACATCCAGGGCATCGACCCGCTGGAGCAGGCGGTCAACACGCTCACGGCCCGTACCGGGACGCTGTTCGTCGTCAGCGCGGGCAACGACGGCCCGGGCCAGCACACCCTGGGCAGTCCGGGCAGCGCGGACTCCGCGCTCACCGTGGGCGCGGTGGGCAGGAACGACTCGCTCGCCGAGTTCTCCGCCGAGGGGCCACGGCTGGGCGACTACGGGGTGAAGCCCGACATCACCGCCCCCGGCGTGGGCATCGTCGCTGCCCGGGCCAAGAACACCCAAGTCGACCAGCCCTACGACGAGAACTACGCGAGGGCGTCGGGTACCTCCATGGCGGCGCCGCATGTCGCGGGTGCGGCGGCGATCCTGGCCGCGCGGCACCCCAAGTGGCCGGCGGCGCGGCTCAAGGCGGCGCTCATGAACGCGGCCAAGCCCACCAAGGGAGCGTCGGCCTACCGCCAGGGCGCCGGACGCCTCGACGTCGCCCGGGCCGTCGGCCAGTCCGTGGTGAGCACCGAGGGCACGCTGCTGGAGATCCAGCGGTATCCGCACGCCAAGACCACCCACCGCACGATCACCTACGAGAACTCGGGCGCCAAGCCGGTGAGGCTGGCGTTGCGGGTGGACGCGCCCAAGAAGGTGTTCCGCCTGGACGGCTCAACCGTGACCGTGCCCGCCAAGGGCAGGGCCGCCGTGCGGATCGCCATCGGCGGGCCGGGCGCGCCGCAGGGCGCCCACAGCGGCACGGTCGTCGCGACCTCGGGCACCACGGTGGTCCGCACGGTGATCGGAGCCTTTCTCGAACCGAAGGCCCACAATGTCACTTTCAAGGCCATCGACCACGATGGCAAGGACGCCGGTGAACTGCTCGTCCTGCATGACCAGAATTCCTTGTTCAACGAGTTCGTCTTCACCGACGGGACCACGAAGTACCGTTTCCCGGCGGGCCGCTACAACCTCTTCGGCACGATCGCGACGGCGACCAAGCCCGATGGATGCTCCGACAGCACGCTCGCGCACACGCCTGTCGCATTGACCAAAGACCGTTCCGTGGTGGTGGATTCACGCGCCGCCAAAAAATCCGTCAGCGTGTCGATCGACGATCCCTCGGTCGAAATGCAGGAGGTCTACGACTTCGGTTTCGGATACGTCAACGGCGCCGTTCAGTACGAATGGAACCCGGAGACCAACTGCCCCCCGTCCCACCGCTACGTTCTGCCCGTCAAGCAGCGTGGCCTCGCCTACTACGTCCACACCAGTTGGCGGAAGAAAGGCGCGACGCCGGATGTCCCCGGGCCGTACCGGTACGAGGTCTACGACTACCGGCGCGGTGAGTTTCCGAAGGACCCGTCGTACAAGGCCCGTGTCGCCGACATGACGACGGTCCAGGCCACCGTGCGCGGGCTCGGGGCCCCGTCGCGCTCGGACCTCTATGTCGGTGCGGCCTTCCCCGAGATCACCTCTCCGTGGATCACGGGGGACCGGGTGAACGCCCCGGGCACAACTACGCTTCGCCTCACGCGCAATCCCCTTTTCCGGTGGCATTCCATTTTGGAGCAAGAGGGAATGTTCGTGAATTACGCCCCCCTGACCTTCGCGGGCGCGGCCCACCGGGTGACGTTCGGATCGGCCGTCGTCGGCCCGGCGCTGAAAGAGCCGCTTCCGGTCGGGTTCGAGCCGGAGCAGCGCGCCATACGCACCGGTGACGTCATTCACTACTCGCCGGGCGGCTTCTTCAGCGAGTCGGGCCACGGGGCCTTTGGAGATGGCCCTGCCCAAGGAAGCCTCGTACTGAGGTCGGGCGGGAAGGTCATCAAGAAAGCCTCGTTCGAGTCCTACGACCTGACCGCCGCCGTTCCGGCGGGTGCTGCCGAATACGAACTCACCGCCGACGCCAAACGGAGCGAATCCGGCGCGAAACTGTCCACCAAGGTCACAGCCGTTTGGAGGTTCCGGTCCGGGCGCACGAAGGGGGTCAAGCCGTTGCCCCTGCGCGTCGTTCATTTCGCGCCACAGGGACTCGACAATCTCAACCGGGCGGCCGCGGGCAGGCCGACCGTCGTCTCGCTATGGGCGGAGAGCAATGACGGATCCGCCACCAAGGGCATGACCGTGGAGGCGTCCTTCGACCGGGGCCGCACCTGGCGGAGGGTCCCAGTGAAGCGGGCCGGTGACCGCTGGACGATGACCGTTGCCGGCGCACCGGCGGGAACGGTGTCCCTGCGCGCCGTGGCGACGGGCCCGGCCGGCTCGTCGGTCACCCAGACCGTCCTCGACGCATACGCGGTCGGCGCCCGGTCCTGATCAGAGGTGGGGGCCGGAGAACCCTTCGGGACGCTCTTCGGCCTCCACCACGCCGGACAGCCGTGGGTCAATCCGCCTGCGGCTGGGTGCGTCGGGCATAGGCGCGGGCGGCGCGCGCGCGGTCGCCGCAGCGGGTGGAGCACCAATGGCGGCGGCCGTGGCGTAGCAGGTAGCGGTTGCAGGGGGTGGAACCGCAGGCGGTGAGGCGCTCCGCGTCGGGGTGCGTGAGGAGGTCGGCCGCGTTCGCTGCGAGGGTGGCCAAAGCGTGGTCCATGACCTCGTTGATGGGATGCGGGGCCGCGCGGTAGGGGCCCTCCTTCTCGTCCCACTGGAGCAGGGCGGCCGTGGGGACCCTGCGCAGCGCGTCGTTGACGGCGGCCAGAGCCCCGGGCAGGGCGGGAATCCCGGCAACGCGTGCGGCGAACAATGCCCGGAGGTGTTCGCGCAGTGAGCGCAACTGCGTCGTGCACATCTCCTGCAGTCCGGCGTCGGCTGGGGCGAGCCCGCGTTCCGCGAGCCACTCGTTCGTCCCCTTGGGAGTGCCGAGGAGGTCGATGAACTGCCCACCGGGCAATGCGATGGCGCTGTTGACGAAGTCGAGGGCGACGTACTCGTCCGCCCCCGGTGCGGGCGGCAACACAGGCTCGGCGGTCATGACTCTCATGGTACGGGTTGCGCTCATCCGTGAGAAACAACTACGGTCACTTCACGGATAGACATGCCTTCATCCGTGAGGAGATTTGTTGTGGCTTCTGCTGAGCAGTTCCCGGTCCGCGTCTTCGGCGGCCCGACCGCCCTCTTCGAATATGGCGGGCTGAGGTTCATCACCGACCCGACCTTCGACGCTCCGGGCGATTACGAGGAGAACGGCCGCAAGATCCTGACCAAGACCGCGCCGCCTTCTGGCAGCCCCGACGACCTCGGCCGCATCGACGTGGTCCTGCTCTCCCACGACGAACACCCCGACAACCTCGACAACTCCGGCCGAGCCCTGCTCGCCGACGTTCCCCTCACCCTCACCACACCCGGCGGCGGGGAGCGTCTGGGGGCCGTGGGGCTGGCCGACTGGGAGTCGATTGATCTGGACCGGCCGGGTGGCGGCACGATCACCGTGACGGGCGTGCCCGCCGTCCACGGGCCCGGCAAGCGCGAGGAGGTCGAACCGATCACCGGCCAGGTCGTCGGATTCGTCCTGACCGGGGAGGGCCTGCCCACGGTCTACGTCAGCGGCGACAACGCCTCGCTCGACGCGGTCAAGGAGATCGCCGAACGCTTCGGACCGGTGGACACCGCCATCCTCTTCGCCGGAGCTCCCCGCATCCCCGTCCTGTGGGACGGCTCGCTGCTCGTCATTGACAGCGTCCAGGCCGCCGAAGCCGCCCGCATCCTGGGCGCTCGCCGGGTGGTTCCCGTCCATTACGACAGCTGGGCCCACTTCACCGAGGGCCGCGACGAGCTGGTGGCCGCCTTCGCCGACGCCGGCCTGATTGACCGCCTAGACCTGGGCTGACCGGCTAGACCCGGGCTGACCGGCTGGTTGGCCGTCTAGACCTGGGCTGACGGGCGCTGACTGCCAAACATGCCGCAGGCGCTGGCTCCCACGCTGAGAACGGGACAACGCGCCCGGCCACAGGGATAACGCACCCGGCCACAGTCGCGAGCGCCGGAGCGCAAGCGCCTGTGTCACAACTGACGGAAGGCTTCCAGCCGATCTTGCGCATGCATAGATGATCTGTATATAAAGATGGCATGAGCAAGACGATGCAGGAGCCGACCTTCCTGATCCTGACCGCGCTGGCGGACGGCGCGCAGCACGGGTACGGGATCATCTCCGATGTCGAACAGATCTCTGCCGGCCGGACCCGGCTGCGTGCCGGCACGCTGTACGCCGCGCTGGACCGGCTGGAGGCCGAAGGGCTGATCGCCCCCGACCGCGAGGAGGTCGTGGACGGCCGGCTGCGCCGCTACTACCGGCTCACCGAGGACGGCGCCGCCGCGCTCGCCGCCGAGGTCGACGCGTTGCGCCGCCGTACGGAGGCCGCTGCCCGCCGCCTGGCCGCCTTCCCGCGCCGGGGCGGCGGCACCGTCCCGGCGTTCGCCGCCCACTTCCCGAGGGGACTTCGTTGAGCACGATCGAGGATCGTTACCGCCGCCTACTGGCCTGGTATCCAGCCGACCACCGCGCGGCGCACGAGCAAGAAATGCTGGACGTCCTGCTGTCGGCGGTGCGCCCCGGACAGACCCGGCCCTCGGTCGCCGACACCGCTGACCTGCTCTACGGGGCCATCCGGATCAGGCTGCGTCACGCCACCGGCGGCGACACCGGGTCGGCCTGGCCAGGAGCGCTCGCCATCACCGGATTCCTGGCGACGCTGATGTTGCTGGCCGACGGTGTGCGGTTCGCCCTCAACGCACCGAAATTGGCAGTGGTCGTCGCAGAGGACCTGAAGGACGGCGACTCCTTGCCTCAGACGCTGGCCGCCTACTTCGGCACCGGCCCGTACTGGCTGGCGTGGGCCGCCATCGCGTTCCTGGCCTGGCGCGGCTCACGCCGCCCCGCCGCGCTCGCCGCCTGCGCGGTGACCGCCGCCCAGATCGTCCTCGCGCTCTACGGGACTGGGTTTTCGCACCTTCCGTGGGCCACGCTCGCGGCCTCACTGGCGGGCGTCCCGCTGCCGCTGGCGCTGCTGGCCACCGCGTCCCTGATCGCCTCCCCCGGCCTGCGCCACGGGGCCCGCCTGCTGGGCCGCCGCCGCCTCGCCGCCACGGCGGCCATGGCGACCCTCCTCATCGCGCTCACCTCGTCGCCCCTTTTCACTCTGATCTACCAAGGAGACCTCGGCCCGTTGAGATTCGACGACGTCGACACGTTGACCGCGTTCTCGCAAGAGTGGAAGAGCCTGACACTGGCCACCGTCCTCGCGGTCGCTGTGTTCATCACCGCCGCACTGTCGCGCACCCATCAGGGCCGCCGGGCCTGCGCCCTGCTGGCGCTTGCCGGCGCACCCCTCATCGTCGGACTTTCCGACATCGAGCCATTCGGCGACTACCCGTTCCTCTCCGGCCTGTTGGCGGAGAGCCTGATCGGTTTTGCCCTGGTCATGCTCTGCGTCCATCTCGTGGAACTCCCCTCCAGAAGCCGGACACGCAACCGCGGACAAACCCCGGCCTGATCGCCGACGGGCAGGTCTTCGCCGCCGCGGGCCGCTGTCGTCCGGAGACGTTAGAAGCTTCCAAACCCGCCGGAGTCGCCAACGCCATAGCTGCTGTGGTGGCCGGTCCCTCGTTCGCGCTGTTCGAGGCGTTCGCGGCTGCGGCGGGTCGGCACCGGGAACCGCCGGTTCGTGCACCAGGCAGTGGGCCCCCGGTTCGGCTGCTCCCACGGACCGACGGCCGCCCACCATTCGGTGAACGTGAGCGGATGACCTGCCGCAGCGCAGTCAGCACCCACCGCCCGTTTCGTAGCGGCGTTCCAGCGCACCGTCGTGATCCCCCACTCGTACAGTTCATCGCCGAGCACATCCAGGCGCGACGGCCCGTGGGCCTTGTCGTTCTTCCGCAGCGTCCGGGCCCCTGGTACGTCGTACCGGAACAACCGGGCGACGGTTCGTCCTTTCCGCACCCAGCCCCACACCTGGCGGTGGGCGATGGCGGTGAGCCGCTCCTGCCGCTCCCGGGCCATCGCCGCGGCACGTTCCCGGACGGCGCGGACCCCTGCTACCCGAGCGAGGATCTCCTCCCGCACCGGCTGGTACCGCTCCCAGGCCTGATCCTGGAGCGCCGCACGTTCGTTGGCCCGTGCCTCTAGCTCAGCCCGATACCCAGGCAGCCAGCGGACTTCCGCAAGCCGCCGACCGCGCCGCCACCAAGGCCGATCGAACGGACGGTTCAATGCGGCGTCAGCGTGTGCGAGGTCCTCTTCGAGTTGCCGGCGGGCGGCCACCCAGCGCTCGCGTTCGTCGTCGGTACCGGGCACCCGTTCGGTGCCCCATGTCTGACCCTCGTCGGGCCGTACCGTGACTACGTAGCTGCCAGCCAATACGGGCGCGACCTCGATCGTTCCCTCTTCCGCTTTGACCAAGGACCGCTCCTTCGTCCCGGGCGAATACCCCGCCACAGGCGAAACTACGACAGCGATCGGGAACCTTCCACTGTCGCCTTTACCACCGGTCCCAGTGGAGGACCTGGTCGCGTGGGATGCGGGGCGCGGGCTTGAAGTCGGTGCCGATCGTATGGGCGAGCGGGATGAACGCGGCGAGCATGACCTCGTTGTAGGGAACGCCGAGCGTGGTGGAGAGCTCGCGTTCCAGCGGTCCTTGGGCGGTGGTCCATGTTGTGCCGAGGCCGCGGGCGCGCGCGGCGAGCATGAAGCTCCATGTCGCGGGAAGGATGGAACCCCATGTTCCGGATTGCAGGGCCGCCGAGGCGCGGTCGGTGCGCCCTTCGATGGCGGGGATGACGAACGCCGGGACGCGGTGGATGTTGTCGGTCAGATGCTGCAGACCGTCGAACACGCCCTGGGTGGAGCGCGGAGCGTGGTTCATGCGGCGGATGTCGTCCTCGTTCAGCGGCTGGCCCTCGGCGGCGGCGAGCGCGCGGCGGAAGATGCCGCCGACCTTGCGGCGCAGGGCGGGCTCAGTGACCACGATGAAGTGCCAGCGCTGCCGGTTGCGCCCAGTGGGTGCCTGAGTGGCCAGGTCGACGCACTCCTCGATGAGTCTGCGCGGAACGGGTCGGTCGAGGTCGAGCCGCTTGCGGACGGCTCGCGTGGTGGACAGCAGTTCGTCGGGGGTGAGGTCAAGGGTCATCGTGATGCTCCTCAGGCTCGGGTGGAGGTCGTCGGCTCGGCGGGGACGCGGAGGCCGGAGCAGCGAGAGGGCCCCGGAAGCCCGCCGCCACGCCGATGTAAGCCAGCGGCATCACCACAAGACTCCATCTTTGGAAAGATTATCTGTGAGCAGACGATTGGAACCGTATGACTGCCAATGATCTGCTGTCAAACAATCTTCTCAAAGAAGGTTCTGATAACCTCGGGCAGGTCGACTGAGCAGGAGACCCATGCCGTCCAAGACCGTCCGCCCGGCGTACTTCCCGGCGCTCGCGGCCGAACGCCCAGACATCGCGATGTGCCGGGCCTCGGCGTACCTGGCTCGGGCCGCCGACGCCCACGCCACCCAGCACGGCCTCGGCGTCGGTCAGCATCTGGTGCTGAAGATGCTCGACGCCGTCGGCCCCTGCTCCCAGCAGGTGCTCAGCGAGGAGCTGCGCATCGACCGCAGCGTGATGGTGAACGTGTGCGACGACCTGGAGCAGTCGGGATTCGTACGCCGCGAACGCAACCCCGACGACCGCCGCTCTTACGCCGTCACCATCACCGACGAGGGCCGCGAACGCCTCGCCGAGGCCGAAAGCACCGTCTCGTCCTACTTGGACGAGACCTTCGCCCCCCTCACCACCAGCGAACGCGCCCAACTGGCCGCGCTCGTCAACAAGCTCCTGGAACTTTGATCCAAGGCCGAGCGGCGGCGGAGGGCACCTGCCGACTTGCGTCGTCGACTGCTGCACGCCGCGAGTCGTTAGGCGTGATCAGCCGGGATCATGAGGCCGCAGGCCGGTTCCCAAACCACGGGCCGACCGCCTCTGGGGAGGCTTGTGTTTCCGGCGCTGGGGCGTTGACGGCCTCGACCAGCGGGGCGGCGTTGGTCCCTCGGGGCGGAGACGTCGCCTGGTGAGGGTTGCAGG
The DNA here is from genome assembly GCF_044326415.1 of Actinomadura sp. 6N118. Classification (NCBI taxonomy): domain Bacteria; kingdom Bacillati; phylum Actinomycetota; class Actinomycetes; order Streptosporangiales; family Thermomonosporaceae; genus Actinomadura; species Actinomadura sp. 6N118. The sequence continues at coordinate 27,334 of NZ_JBIRAZ010000021.1, forward strand.
CCACCGTTCCGCCGACGTGCTCCCACCAGCCAGGACCGTAGGTGATGGGCTTCCGGCAATGACGGCAGATCGGCTCCTCAACCATGGCGTTGATCTGGATCAAGGACCTCACCCGCGCCCGTTGATCACAACTCGATATGTGTCCTGGACGTGAAGCCTGTCCTGCCGATCGTGTGAGCCAGATGACGGTCAAGCGGGCCAGGTAGATGGTGTGGTGACCTCAGTGCTGGATCAGGCCACCGACCGGGACCGGAGCGACATGGCCGGTTGCCGGGAGCGTCTGCCACAGGGTGAGGCCGATGTCGACCAGCGATGACCGGCGCAGGTGAGCGACGTCGGGGATCGGAGTCCAGGTCGGCTCAGCGGTTTCGCCGTTCGGCTCAGCTCGAAGTTGCCCGCCAGTGATGCGGACCTGGTAGAAGATGCCGACATTCTGGTGCTCGGGTCCGCCGGGGATGGCGCGCTCAGCCGCAGGGATGACCCTTGAGTCCACGCCCAGCAGGCGTTCGACCACCGCGTCGCAGCCGGTCTCCTCAGCGACCTCCCGGATCACCGCGTCGAACGGATCCTCCGCGTGCTCGACCCTGCCGCCCGGAAGTGTCCAATTGGTCTCGCCCTTCGGTGGTATGTGACGGGCGAGCAGCACGCGCCCGTCCTCGATGCACACTGCATACGCCGCCAGCCGGAAGCTCATCCCCGTATCTCCCCATACCTCCGGAACGCGGCATGCGCGCTCGGCGTAGCGGCCATGGTGAGGGCCAGGGCTGTCCAGAACGTCGTGGTCCGGCCAGGACGCATCAATGATCAACTCCTCGGGGGGAACGCAGGACGAGCGTGATGATGAGCAGGAACGCCACAAGCGCGGTGACGGTGCGGACGATGTTGAAGGCCTCCCACCGCTGGAGGATCTCGGCGTGGTCGGGCGGGGGCGCAGTGACCGCCCAAACCTTGATCTTCTGGTTGATCGGGACGTTGCCGAACCGGGTGACCAGGAACGACACCACCGCCAGCCCGCTGGCCGCACCGGCCAGCAGACGCGGTGTTCCGTGCGTCGACACCGCCAGGTCGAGCGACCATGCTTGGGTCGGTCTCCACGGCGAACCCGCCCGCGCCACAGTCAGGCTGAAAGAGGCTGAGGATGAGGTGATCCTCGTCCAGGAGCCAACAATCCTCTTCTGGAAAAGTCGATATCGGTTGTTTATGCGCGCGGGAGGTACCGGACGTTCTCGCCAGGTGCGTCATTAGCTTGGGCGAAACCTCCACGAGCGTCTCGTCGTCGGACAGGCGCACCTGCCTGAACTGGTTGAGAAGTTGATTCCGAGTCGGATGATGGGAGTGGTGACACATTCTCCGTGGTGCCGCGCCCCGGAGGGTTGTCGAACGGTGTGCCGTGGTGTAAGCGGAACACCCGTGCGATCAACCGGTGATTATGCGCTGAGTCTGGTGCTCTACCGGAGAGTGACTTTTGTCCCCACGCGGCCACGCAGTGCGAAGTTAGGCAGTTCGAATGGCAGGCGGCTCATTGCTGGCCGATTGTGTCGACACGATCCTTGATGTCGGAGTATTCATTCTCCACGTCAGTGAGGATCGCGTTGAGGGTGCGCCCCTCACGTCGGCCAAGATGTGTCTCTGCGATCTGGGCGATCGTGGGCTGTGGGTCGGCGCCCTTATAGGACGCGCCGTACATCACGGCCTCGTAGGGCCCGATGCCGGCAGCGAGCAGGTAAATCAGGTCGCACAGGTCCGTGGCAACCGGGCCGACGTCGCCTTCGCTTTCAAGGAAGATGACCGGCTGCTGCTCAACCGGACGTCCTTCGTGGACCAGCCAGAAAGCGACCAGACCGCCGTGGCCGTCCATGCCGAACACGCGGAGCTCTCGCTCGGCTGTGGGATTGCCGGTCCACGCCGTCGGCCCGCCGGACTCGAAGCGGTCGTACAACTCGAAGTCGATTTCGCCGAACCCGGAGGCGCGCTGGTGGGCGTTCAGCGCCTGCAAGGCGGCAGGAAAGGGCTCGTTGACATCCGGTTCCGCCAAGGGCGGGATCATCCGGGGCGTTGGCGCGGTCGCGATGGCCTGTTCCGCAGCTCGCAGCAACTCAGGGTCGTCCTCGGCCATTTCGTTGAGCGAAAGCAGGTACCAGATGAAACGGCCGTCGGCAAAATAGCGCACCTCAAGTATGCTTCGCTCATCGCGGTGCAGGACGTGGACTATGTTTCCATACTCTTCAACCCTGCTTTCCAGCGCCCGCGTGCGAGCCTCCTGCTCGGGCAGTGCAGTGGTGAGGCCGTCTCGAACTGGCCGCGTGTAGCCGTCTTGGACGTATACGTTGGTGAGATAGCCGAGCACAGCACCACGACCACGGACTCGGATCGAGGGATAACAGCCGGGGACCCGCACGGTTGCCTGGTAAGCGAGCGACCACTCATCGAAGCCCACGCCGTCCCAGCCATCCCTATCGGAGAATGTCGGAGGCGGCCCGAGGTCGTAAGTCCGATGCAACTCGGTTAGCCGCGGATCGTCAGTGCGGCAGCCAAGCAGGTCGTCGAACAGTTCGAAGGAAGGCGGTTCGATCACATCCAAACGGTATCGTCCCGCGTCAGGTTTATCGGCGGCTGAGCGCGTTTGAGACCGATCTTGTTGTTCGTATTCGAGGGGGCGCGGTCCTCGACGGGTGGCGGACCGTCCACCGCGGGCGAGGCGGCGGGTCATGAGGCCGATGGCGGCCCATCGGATCATGGCTTCGCTGGTGGCGGGGTCGCGTTCGTAGTCGCGGGCCAGCCGCCGGTGTGCCGTCAGCCAGGCCAGCGTGCGCTCCACCGCCCAGCGGCGCGGCAGTACGGCGAACCCCTTCTGATCTGCGGGCTTGCGGACGATGTCGATCGTGGTGCGCAGCGTGTCGGCCGCCCAGCCCAGCAGCCGTCCGGCGAAGCCGGCGTCGGCGAACACGAAACGTCAGGTGGGCGAGGTCAGATACAGCCCCAGCAGTGCACTCTTGGCGCCGTCGCGGTCCTGGACGCTCGCGGCGCACACCGTCACCGTGATGGGCAGGCCGAGGGTGTCGGTGACGATGAAGCGCTTGCGACCGGCCACCTTCTTGCCCGCGTCGTACCCTCGCGTGCCGCGGCTCACGGTGTCGGCCGCCTTCACACTCTGGGAGTCGATGATGCCCGCGCTGGGGTCGGCGTCACGGCCCTCGGCCCGGCGGACCTGCTGCCGGGACGCGTCCAGCATTCGCAGCGTGACCCGCTGCTTCTTCCAGCGCACGAAGTACCAGTACACCGTCTGCCAGGGCGGGAAGTCGGTGGGCAGCTGCCGCCAGGCGCAGCCGGCTCAGGAGCGTGGATGTTCCGGCCACGTCTACGGGTGATGGGCTGGATCTTGTGAGGGCGTGTCACGCATCAACCTGGAGCGCTGCCTGATGTAGGAGTGCTCTAAGCGTCGCGGGTGCGTAGTAGTAGGCCGCCGGCCAGGAGCGCGGCGGTGGCCCATCCGGCGGTTACTCCGAGGCCGGCCCACGGGCTTATGGGCAGGTTGCCGAGATCGGTGGTGGCCTGGATGGTGAGCCCGGCGCTCATCGGCGCGATCTTTCCGAGCAGGCGCTGCCAGTCCGGATCGCTGATGGTCTGGGTGATGATGGGGACAATGTAGAGCAGGCCGAGGACGATCCCGATGCTGGTGGCGGAGTCCCGTACGGCGGTCGCGATACCGAGACTCAGAAGGCCGATCAGAATCAGATAGAGGACCGTCCCGAAGACCGCGCGCAGCGTTCGCCCGTCGGACAAGGACAGGGCCTGGTCGCCGAGGTCGGGCAGGATGAGCCGCCCGGCGAGCACCGAGCCGAGGACGGCGACCGTTCCGCTGACGGCCACGACACCGGTGAGAGTGATCGCCTTGGCCGTGAAGGCGGTGGCTCGCCGCGGCATCGCCGTCAGGGTGGTGCGGATCATGCCCGAGCTGTACTCGCCGCTGATGATCAGCACTGCGAGGATGGCGACCAGCGCCTGGCCGATGTAGACGCCCATAAGGCTGAGCTTGGTCGTGTCACCGCCGCAGCCACTGGCCGTGCAGTTCACCACCGAGGCCGCCACGGCGCTCAGGGCCACCATCGCCGCGACGGTACCGAGCAGCAGCCACAGAGCACTGGCGACGGTCCGCATCTTCGTCCATTCCGCGTGCAATGCCAGTCTCATGCGTCCCTCCTGTTGAGAAGGACGGCGGCCACGGCCAGGCTTGCCACCGCGTAGCCGGCCAGCACGGCGAGACCGGCCCATGGCCCCAGCGGGTAGTAGCCGTAGTACGGCGTGTAGTTGCTTGCGACCTGGTCGTACTCCACAAGCGTCTGCTGGACGGCGAAGGCCGCGCCCGGTGTCACCGTGGCCAGTCCCTTTGACACGCTCGCGGGGATGAACGGGATGGCGATCAGGATGTAGGGCAGAACGATGGCCACGATGACGGTGGTGACAGCGCCCGCACTGTGCCGGAAGATGGCGCCGACGGAGAGGGCCAGGATCGAGGCGGTCGCGAGAAGCGCGGCGGTCCCTAGCGCCACACGTAGTTCGGTTGATGGCGTCACCGGGAAGATGTAGACGCCGTTGGCCCGGGCGAGCCGTTCGCCGAGCGGAGCCGCGGAGATCGCCCCCACCAACCCGGCGACGAAGGTGACGGTCCACAACACGATCGCCTTGGCCACCAGCACGCGGCTCCGCCTCGGACTCGCGGCCAGGGTGAGGTGGATCATCTTGTTCCGGTACTCCGCGGTGATGAACAGGGCGCCCACGACGATCACTGCGATCAGCGCGCCGAACGTACCGGTGAGGATGTCCCGGAGGTGGCCGCCGGTCGGCAGGCTGTCGCGGACAGCGGGCGCTATGTCGCCGGCACCGGTCACCGTGAAGCCACCGCCAGATCCCGTGAACGAACCCGAGCCGTTCTCCGGGTAGCCGGCGAAACTGGAGGATTCGGCTCCCACCTGACCGCCTGTCCAGTTGCCACCGGCCCAGCCGCCCTGGGTACGAAGATCCCCGAAGGTGGCCGTGGACACACTGCCGGCCGTACCCCCGCCGCCCACGGCAGGCGGAGACGCGACGAACAGCCCGACCTGCGCGGTCGATCCGAGCCCGTTCACCTGCGTGGTGCCCACCTTGGTCCAGTTCGAGCCGTCGGTGGAGGCATGGCCGGTGATCGTGTCGCCCGAACGGTCCAGCCGCAGCCAGCGCGGGGACTCGGCGGAGACCGGACCGAGGGGGCCGGCCGTGTCGTTGACGTAGCCGTCCTGCATCCGCACGCCGTGGCTGCCGGTGGCCATGATCGCCGCGTAGGGTGATCCCTGGCGGGTGTTCTGCTTGATGATGAGCCCGGCCTTCGCCCACGGCACGGTGCCGGGCCGCAGGTCACCGGGGCCCTTGGGGATGCTGCTCTTGAGCGCGGAGACGGAGACGGTGATGCTGCCGTTCCCGGCGAGCGGCTGGTGCACGAAGTAGAAGCTGTCGGTGACCGGCCCACCGTCCGGTCCGATCGGAACGGGTGGTGAGCCCGCCTGGTTGCCGCTGAGCCCGACGAGCAGGGCGAACAGCACCACCATCAGCGCCGCCGCCAGCATGCCGGTCACCCAACCCCGGACCGTCCGGAACTTGGTCCACTCCGCGTACAGCACCTGCAGGAAGCCGTACCGCCCGACCCGTTCCCTGGGCCGGTAAGGCGTAACGGTAGGGGCGGTCACCGTGGTACCTCCGTGGGCGTCGCGGCGCGGAATTCAGCCGCGTCGTGAGTGAGCTCCATGTAGACCTGCTCCAGCGTGGCGCGGTGCGCTGATACCTCCGAGAACGGGACCGCGCTCTGGTTGAGCAACGCCACGACGCGACCTGTCGGCAGGCCGGAGACAGTAACGGTGTCCCGGCCGGTAGCCGCCACGGCAGCGCCCGCACGCCCGAGCACCGCCATCGCGTCCGGCCGGGCGGTGGTACGCACGGCCACCCGGTTCCCGGAGGCGGCCGCGAGCAGTTCGGCCACGCCGGCGTCGGCGATGGCCCTGCCGCGCCCGACCACGACGAGATGATCGGCGGTGTCCTGCACCTCGCTCATCAGGTGGCTGGACACCAGGACCGCGCGGCCATCGGCGGCCAGCGAACGCAAGAAGCCGCGCATCCAGATGATGCCGTCGGGATCCATACCGTTGAACGGCTCATCGAGCATGATGATCGGCGGGTCACCCAGCAGGGCCGCGGCGATCCCGAGCCGCTGCCGCATGCCGAGCGAGTAACCGCCGGCCTTGCGCCGGGCCGCCGAGGTCAGGCCGACCTGCTCGATCACCTGGTCCGCCCGGCGCGCGGAGAGGCCTTGTGAATGCGCCAGCCAGAGCAAGTGGTCACGAGCGCTCCGGCTGGGGTGCAGCGCCGCCGCGTCCAGCAGGGAACCGACGTGGCGCAGCGGATGCCGAAGGCTGTGGTACGGCTTCCCCTCGATCAGCGCGGTGCCCGCATCGACCGCGTCAAGGCCGAGGATCACCCGCATCGTGGTGGACTTCCCGGCCCCGTTCGGCCCCACGAAGCCGGTCACCCGCCCCGGACGGACGGTGAACGTCATGCCGTCGAGGGCTCGTGTCGCCCCGTATCGCTTACGAAGCCCGGCGACGACAATCTCTGCGGCGCTCATCGGGGTGAGCAGCCGTGTCGGTGTGATCTCATGCGGGCTGTTGTACATGCCGCCTGGTTCCCGCCCGGTCTCAGCCGCTGCGACGTGGTTGAAACCTGCGACGCGGTTGAAACCTGCGACGTGGTTGAAACCTGCGGCCTGGCATCGTTGAGTGCATGGCACCTCGAACCGACGGCCCGCCCCGCCGCCTTCCACGCACGACAGACGGTGATGTGCAGTGAGGGTCCTGGTGGTCGAGGACTTTGAGGTGCTGGCCCGCTCGATCGGCGCCGGGCTGCGCAGGGAGGGCATGGCCGTCGACGTCGTCCTGGACGGAATCGACGCCCTCGACCGCTTGGCCGTCACCCGCTATGACGTGGTGATCCTCGACCGGGATCTGCCCGGCGTCGGTGGCGACGACATCTGCCGGGGACTCGCCAACGACCGCTCCGAAAGCCGCGTGCTGATGCTGACCGCAGCCGGCACGATCGAAGACCGCGTCGACGGGCTCAGTCTCGGCGCGGACGACTACCTGCCCAAGCCGTTCGCCTTCGCCGAACTCGTCGCCCGTGTCCGGGCACTGGCACGCCGGGCCACCCCTCCGCTTCCCCCCACCCTCTCCTGCGAGGACATCACCCTGGACCCGGCTCGCCGGGTGGCGTTCCGTGCCGGTCGGCGTCTCGAGCTCAGCCCGAAGGAGTTCGCGCTCCTTGAATGCCTGCTGGCCTCACCTGGCGTGGTCCTGCCCGCCGAGGAACTACTCGAACGAGTTTGGGACGAAGCGGCCGACCCCTTCACGTCTGCGGTCAAGCACACCATGCACCGGCTACGGACCAAACTCGGCGACCCGCCAGTGATCGAGACCATCCGCGAAGGCGGCTACCGAATCGGATCACCATGACCGACTCCCGGCCGTTCCCCAAACGGTCCCTTCAGGCCCGGCTCGCGCTCTTCTATGCCGCAGGCATCTACGCCGCCGGGATCGTGGTCCTCGCCGTCGTCACGATCCCGCTCGTCGGCATGCAGTCAACCGTTCCCGCCCACACCTCAGCGCCAGGCACGATCACCGGCACTGGTCAGGGAATCGGCCCGCACCAACTCCTTGCTGGCTCCGCCGTCGCGCTCGCCGTCCTCATCCCCATAGCCCTCGCCGCAGGCTGGTTCGTCGCCGGCCGCTTCCTCAGGCCTCTACGGGCCATCACCACCACAGCCAGGGCCATCTCCGCCGGAAACCTCCACCAGCGGCTCGACCTCGGCGAACCCGCCGACGAGCTGACCGAACTGGGCTACATCCTCGACGACCTCTTCGCTCGCCTCCAAGCATCCTTCGACGCCCAACGACACTTCGTCGCCAACGCCTCCCACGAACTGCGCACTCCCCTCGCCGGCCTGCGCACCCTCCTCGAAGTCACCCTCGCTGACCCCGACGCCGACGCCGACACCCTGCGCTCGGCCTGCCAGGAGGCCCTTGCCCTCGGCGAATACCAGGAACGGCTCGTTCAAGCACTGCTCGCCCTGGCCACCAGCGAGCGCGGCCTCACCCGCTGCGACACCCTCGACCTTGCCCAAGTCGTGCAAGGGGCGCTCGCCTCCCGTCGCGACCAAGCAAAAGAAAAAGGAATCGACCTCGCCGAACGCCTAACCCCCGCGGTGACGGCCGGGGACCCGAGACTGATCGAAAGCCTCATCGCCAACCTCATCGACAACGCCATCCGCCACAACCACCCAAAGGGGCACGTACAGATCACCACTCAGACCAGCGGCACGCGGGCGACCCTCACAATCACCAACACCGGCCCAGTCATCCCCGAGGACCAGATCCAGCGCCTCTTCCAACCGTTCCAGAGACTGGCGCCCGACCGTAACAACTGCCGCGACGGCTACGGCCTCGGCCTAGCCATCGTCAACGCCGTCACCCGAGCTCACCACGCCACCCTCACCACCAGCGCAAGCCCCAAAGGTGGCCTGACCATCACCGTACGGTTCACACACCCATCTCACCCAACCCGCACATAAAGATGGATAACGACGCGGAACCTGCGGCCTTTGTGCCTATCTCGCTACCTGCCCGAGGCGCGGCTGACCGACGTGCCCAGCACCGAGAAGTTGCAGCTGGCCGAGGCCGTGATCGCTCATCACGCGCCGGGGCTGCCTGGTGCTGCCGAGGTGCCCGTCCGCCGGTTACTGTCCTGCACGCAAGTCGGCAACGGATCCCACCGTTGCCGGGCAGCGGCAGCGTTAGAACTGGGTGTTGCTGTCGGTCTCGGCCGCGTTTCGCAACTGCTCCTCCGATCTCCCGGTGACACCACGCAGATCCGCGCCGGTCAGATCCGCGCCAATCAGGATGGAGTCGGTCAGATCCGCAAGGGACAGGTCAGCTCCGTGCAGGTTCGCGCCAACCAGGCTCGCTTCGCGCAGGTTCGCGTAGCGCAGGTCCGCGTCGCGCAGGTCCGCGTTCGCCAGGGACGCGCTGTTCAGGTTCTTCCCGTGAAAGTCGACAGCGAGGAAGTCGACCCAGACGTCATCGGGCAGCTTGGCTCGGCCAAGGACCGACAGAGCCGCTTGAGCATCGACGGCCAGCCGGGTCTTGTCCGCACCGGTCGGTGGTTTGTCTTGGGCGTGGCCGCGGATGCAGGCCGACAGGACCTCGGTGATGGTACGGGTGTCCTGGGCGCGGTCTGAGTCGGCCATCAGGCGCTCGAGTGCGTAGATGCCGCCCATTTGCACCTCCGCCCGGCTCGAGCCGAGTTGTCCGAGCCAGATTTGTGATCTTCGAACCGCGCCCCTGCCAGGGGCCGCGGTTTGTTTCGTGAGGTAATTCCATCCTGATCTTGCTGGTCACAGCCTGGTTGCATGCCGCGCGGCGTGATCGAGAATGAGAGAGCTCCTGGTAGATCGAGGTCTGCCAAGATCACGAACACCAGGAGCTCCGTTGCTGTTCTATCGCGCTGCCCTCGATCTGTCTCGCTCGGCCCGCACGTTTGTGGCCGGTCTCATCCGGCGGCACCGCCGAAGGCTCGGGTCGAGATGGCGGCGGGTGACGCCCGAGCGGCAGGCGCTGCTGGTGCTGGTGCACCTGCGCCGCAACGAGACCTTCGCCGGCCTGGCCGCCGCGTTCGGCGTCGGTGCCGCCACCGCGCACCGCTACGTCACCGAGGTCGTGGAACTGCTTGCCGAACTAGCCCCTGACCTGCGTGAAGCGCTGCGGATCGCACAACGTAAGGCGTACGTCATCCTGGACGGGACACTCGCGCCGATCGACCGGCTGTCGGGTACCAACGACCGGCTGTACTACCCGGGCAAGCATCGCCGCCACGGGGTGAACATCCAGTTCCTCACCGGCCCGCACGGCGAGCTGATCTGGGCGTCACCAGCGCTGCCCGGCTCGACCCACGACCTGACCGCAGCACGCGAGCACGGCATCGTCGCCGGGCTGACCGCACGGGCCATCGCCGGTTACGCCGACAAGGGCTACGTCGGGGCGGGTGGCGCGATCGGCACCCCCTACAAACGCAAAAAGCGCCCGCAAGCTGGGCAGACGCAAGAAGCTGTTCAACCGGCACCACACCAAGGTCCGCGCCGTGGGCGAACGCGGCGCCGCCACCCTCAAGCAGTGGCACATCCTGCGCAAGGCCCGCTGCTCACCCAGCCGCATGACCACCATCGTCCAAGCCATCCTCACCCTGCACCACCAGGCCGGATGAGGATGGAATCAGCTCAAGGTGGTCGCAAAGCTCGACCTACCAGGATTTCTCTGTTGTCGATCACGCCGCGCGGGCCGCAACCAGCCTGCGACCAGCAAGATCAAGATAGAAGACGCTCAAGGCCCCGGAGCAAATTGCTCCGGGGCCTTGGTGGCTGTTTAGACAGGTGGGCAGGGGCGGGGTCGAACCGCCGATCTTCCGCTTTTCAGTGAACGGCGCTCGGCGGGGTACGCACCCTGCTTCACCTGGCAAAACTCACTGTGCCCGTGATCCCTGACCAGTGACATGGGCACGTATTCGGCACGATCAAGACTCAGGGCTCTCTGGTGAGCGTCCGTGCGTGGGGGTCATGTGCAGGCGGCGGGCGCCTTGCAGGATGGCGTCCCGAGCGGCTTCAGCGATTGCTTTGGTCATGAAGTGGCCTGTCCAGGTGACCAGGAAGGTGGCCAGGACTAGGGCCGGTGCCCAACGCCAGGTCAGGTGCAGCACGATCCCCTCGAACGTGCCGTGCGGATCGATGACCAGTTCCCAACTGTTGAGATGGGCCGACCGTCCAAGGAAGATCCCGACGGCACAGAGGGCGTGCGCCGCCACAGTGACCCGGCCCTGCCACACTCCCAGCCCGATCCGGCCGAGGTAGCGGCGTACCCCTGCCAGCGCCAGATAGTAGGCCAGCAAGCCCGACCCGATGAACGCCGCGTAGACCGGTAGGACTGCGGTCACCACCGGACCATCGTGATCTGCCGGCCACAAGTCGTAGGGAAGATGGAACAGGTCGGTCACCACGTACGGGGCGTTTGGCAGAAATAGCACGAACAGCACCAGCCCTGCCCACCATAGGGGCGACCGCGACACGGACCGGTCGGCGCCACCTCGGAACAGCCCCCATGCCAGGGCCACCGGAACCCAGGCCAGCAAGGTGTTCCACCCCATCCACCAGGCGTCCCGACGAATAACGCCGCCCAAATTCGGTGCCATCTGTTCCAACAGACCCATGGCCTTCATTGTGCACGAGGGGCTGATTCTGACCATGTTGCGGGAACGCACCGAGAGCGCACCCGCCAATCCCCGGCGCGGCGAGCAGGCGGCCCCGCCTATCACGTTCTGTAGAGGTTCCTCACTCGGTCGTCCGGTGAGGGGACTTGCACCCCGCCGCGTTTTAGGCAGAATCCGCAGTTGCCCCCTGGAGGGCGTGTTCCTGCTGGTCAGGGTTAGTCCAGCCACTCCCTTGGTTGTCGCCACAGAATCGTGCGGCTTGACGCAGAGACTGAGGGGCCATCCCCCAGCGGGGGCTCAGAGGCGCCGGGGAGGCAGTCGAAGAACGTCGTAAACCGGCGAGGACGGCCTCCCTGGCTTCCCGGATGGTGCGGCGGTGAGCCGCTGGACGTACCCCGCCGTCCCCAGGCGCTCCAGTGCGCTGATTCTATCTTGATCTTGCTGGTCGCAGCGTGGTTGCGGTCCGAGCCCTGAGCGAACGGGGCCCCGCCGCGCTCAAGCAATGGCGCATCCTGCGCAAGGCCCGCTGCTCACCCAGCCGCCTGACCACCCTCGTTCAGACCGTTCTCACCCTTCACCACCAAGTCAGCTGAGGATGGAATCAGCTCCGTGTACGGGATCAGTGTCGCCGAGTAGAGACGTTGCGAGATCGTCTAGCTCCGCTGGCGGCGTTGCCTCCCTTGGGATGGCGCGCCGGTAGTAGATCGGTGCGTTGCTGGCGTCCTCCGTTGGCTCTGGGACCGCCTTCGAGCCAAGCAGGGCCGCGAGCGGCTCTCCACAACCATTCCAGCCGCAAGGCCACTGGCCACCTGCCTTAACAACTCCCAGTGCTCCACCGTGAGCGCTTCCGCTCCTGGCTCAGAAAAAGCAAGCGCCTGCTTAGGTGCTAAGAGGGGTTCTGGAACGGTTTTCCCTCTCCAGCATTCATATAACCCGGCGATATATACAGCAATTCTCATTTGAAATCAACGTCTAGTGTCACCTTTACTTATGTTCGTGAACGCCATCCGCACCAAAGCAATCGTCGGCCGACGCACCCCGCAGCGAGCCCAAGGCCCCACCCTTGAGAACCACCTGCGTTTCTCACACCCAACTAACGCCCCGCATGCCGTTCACCTCCTCTTCCTGCAATGACATCTCGTCGCTGCTGCCCTCAGCTATGACCGGTCAACTCCGCCCACACGACCTTTCCGCCGCTTTCAGCCGGGTACCAGCCCCATTGCTCACAGAAGGCACTCACCAAATACAAGCCACGCCCGTCCTCTGAGACGAAATCAGGCAAACGCTCAACTGGCGGTTCCTCGCTCTCATCCCAGACCTCGATCAGCAACTTTCCCCCGCCAAACGACAACCGCAGTCGCACCGTGGCCACGTAGGCAAGTTGCTGGTAGGAAACACTCTGGGGATGCGACGCGTACTCCTGTTGCGCGGTCACGTCGAGTGTGCCCGTTTGCTTGACAGCATTCGTCACGAATTCAGTTATGACCAACTTGGCATTCGTGACGAGTGGCTCAAGACTCCACTTGGCCAATACATCTTCAGTGTGCCGCCTGGCCCAGTAGGAAGCGTTCGGCAGGGCGGCAAGAGGCAACGTGCTTTGATGCGGCCAGGTGTCCATGTGCGGTGACCAATCGCTCTGTGGGGTTGGAAGCAGGGCCGACGCCGGAGCCTGGCTCGCGCGGCGTCCCGGGGGAGAGACTCGCCACGGCATCGGCCCTGCGGTATGGACCGCTGACCAGCGATAACCCTCCCAATGTCGCTGGTCAGCGGCGGTTTGTGGCAGGCGACACAGACTTTTCCATGGGTGCGCTAGGTCACGGAACCCTGACAGACCGTGATTTTGGCCAGGTGGGTTCCCGGTTTGACGGGGAACCTCGCGGAAGGCCCGCCAGCGGGCCATTTGGGCCCTGGCCCCCGGGGTAATGTGCTAAACGGGGAGGTCAATGGCTTAGGCGGACAGGCCCCGGAGGGCAAGCATGCGTGAGCGATCGTCGAGCGCGAAGCGGGAACAGGCAGCGCTGAGCGCGCAGCTTCGAGCCAAAGGCAAGACGTGGCCGGAAATCGCTGCGGTATTTCGGGAGCGTTACCGGGTGAATGCCCGCGTGGCACTTCGCCTTGTGCACGGCATGAGCCAGCGAGACGTCGCTGATACCTGGAATGAGCGTTGGCCCGATGAACCGCGCACACTGAAGCACATCTCCTATTGGGAGCAGTGGCCCAGTAGCACAGGGCACCAGCCGTCGCTCGTCGTGCTCGGTCGTTTGGCTCAGATCTACGAGTGCAGCGTGGCCGATCTATCGGTCGACTGCGCCGACTACCGAAACCTTGACGAGGTATACAAAGCCCGGCAGACAACTCCCGACACGACTCCGGCCGTTGTCGGAGGAGCGGTGGTTACTGATCAAGAGCCTGCCGCGGTACTGGCGGTTCCGCTTGGCCGGTCACCCTCGCTGGTTGGCTCGGTGAACCTGCCGCTGCACGCCGCCGAGACGCTCATCCAGGAGCTGCACCAGAGCGATGTCAACGAAGTGGCGAAGATACTGACGATGTGGGCCGAACGTTTCATCCCCGACCGTGACCGACGGCAGCTGCTGTTCGGACTGAGTGGTGCCTTTGCAGTGGCCGCTGCCGCCCCAATATTTGACCAGCTCGATCCTGATGAACGAGCGCGCATCGCCGGCGTCTTGGCTGACCCCGGCAGGCTCGATGCCGCCACCATCGCGCACGCCGAGCGGATGGTGCACGTCTGCCGCCGTGAGGGTGAACTGCTCGGCCCGCAGGTCACCCTGCAATCGGTCATGGCCGAGCGCAGCGTGCTCCAGAGCATCCTGGCTGGCGGCCCGCCCGATGATCTTCTCGGTCACATGCAGTCGGTCTATGCCGAGCTGACGCAGCTCGCGGGTTGGTTGCTGTTCAACCTCGGCGACTACCAGGCCGCCCAGCACTACTACGAGCAGGCCCGTACTGCGGCGCACGATGCCCACAATGTCGAGTTGGTGACGTACATCCTCTGCACGATGAGTCATCTGGCGACTTGGCAGGGCAGGCCGCGCGTCGGCATCGACCACGCAGTCGCAGCCGAGGTCTGGGCCAAGAAGTCAGGCAGCCCCAACGCGCTGGCTTACGCCAGCGATGTTGCCGCCCGCGCCTACGCTGCCGACAGCGAGTGGGATGCCTGCGACGAAGCGCTCGATAACGAACGCACCGCGCTTGCCAAGATCCCGCCGAGGAACTCGGTGGCCAACTGGTGGCACTTCTACGACGAGTCGTTCTACTGGGGTAACAAGGGGCGCTGTGCGATCGCCCGGGGCAGGGCCAGGGAAGCGCTCGACACCATGGCGCAGTCGCTCGGCTCGATCGACCGCGTCAATGTCCATGACCATGCCATGAGACTCAGCTTCCAGAGCGAAGCGCTCATCTACCAAGGCGACCTCGACGAAGCCTGCCGCATCATAGGAGAGGTGGTACGGATGACGGCTGTCCACAAATCCCGGCGCATCGACCAGCGCATCGTCGCGGTGCGTGACGATCTGCACCGCAGGCACCGTGGCGTCAGGGCAGTGACCGAGCTTGATGAGACGCTCAGGCTCTACCGCGGCCGCTCCTTGCCGAGCGAGCGCAAGAACAAGTCGTAAGCGTCGAAGTAGTCGGTCGACATGCCGGGCCGCTGGCCGATCCGCTCCCACCCCCACGCCTCGTACAGGGCTTGGGCCTTGGCGGCGGTGGGGTTGGTCGCCAGCGTGGCACGCTCCTCCAGGCGGCCGGACAGCAGCTCGTCATGGATTCGCTTGCCGATCCCTTGGCTCTGCCAGGACTGGCGAATCTCGATCTCCGTCAGGATGAAGGTGCGCGTCCCGGTCTCGACCGTGAAGCCTGCGGGCGGCTCGGGCTGGAGACCCTGCCACCAGCGGGTGTTGCCCTCGGGGATCGAGTAGCCGAAGGCGAACCCCACCAGCGCACCACCTGCCCAAGCCGTGACCAGCTCAAAGCCGGCGTACCCCAGGCCTCGTTCGGCGCGTCCACGGAAGGCGCTCGTCTTCTCCGCAAGCGGCTCGACGCCGTAAGCATCGGCGTAGACCTCGCACAGGGCATCCAGCAGAGGACGGGCCGCCTCGCTGGCGTGGTGAGTGAGCACGAGGTCCTGGCGGTCGTCAGTCATGGGGCTATCTTCGCCCGCTTGTGTCGTCGGCGGGAGGGACGGCGGGAAAGGAGTTTGGCGGGCCGCGCTCGCCTCCGGCAGCCGCGAAGGCAATCCGCTGCGCGAATCCCGCCAGCACCAGGGATCAACCTGGAAGACTTGACCGCGAAGGCGACTCGGGGTGTGGTCAGGAGGCTCTAAGGTGGGCGTTGATGCAGGCGCGTTGATTGTCGCAGTCGTTGCTGTGATTGTGGCCATCATGGCTGCCGCCTATTCGCGGCAACAAGCCCACACTGCTTCAGATTCAGCAGTCTCGGCCCTCCGCTCGGCGGATGCTGCGAACGAACAGGTAGTCGCCGCGCGGGAGCAGGTGACGCTCGGACAGCGGCAGCTTGAGCTTGCTGAGAAGATCCGCAAGGAACAGAGCGAGCCGTATGTCGTCGTCGACGTTGAAGCTTCGTATACCGCACGCGGATTCTTGATCCTGGTCATCGAGAATATCGGCACGACGGTTGCTCGCAATGTTCGTTTCGACTTTGATCCACCGCTCCGTAGCGCCCGCCAGTTTAACCTGCCGGTGGCAGACGCCAAGATCCTGAAAGACGGGATTCCGATGCTCCCGCCGAAGCGTCGGTTCGAGCTGCTCTTTGACTTCGGCCCCGATCGATTCGAATCCTCGCTCGAGATGATCTACTCGGTGGCGGTATATGCCGACGGTCCGCACGGTGCTGTGGAACCCATGCGACAAGACATCGATATTAGTGTGCTGTACGGCTGGCACCCCGTATGGTCCAAGGGCATTCACGAAGGAGTCGAGACGCTTCGCGAGATTCAAGGCGACCTCGGGAAGATGCAAGCAGATCTTCGAGCATTGATGCGGCGTCTGGAGACGTCGCCTGATCAGGAGAACGAGTGATCGGGACTACTCCTTAGCCTCCCGTTGTCGACTGCCTTGGCCCGTGCCTCTCTCTGACTTCTCACCAGGAGCAATGGCTGTCGTCCCCAGCACTTTCGCAATGCCCTCACGCCGTTCTTGCAAGCGGCGTTCCTCTTCCTCGAGGCTGGCCATGGCTTGAGCGCAGAGCTCCTCGTCGGCGAGTTTGCCAGCCACCCAGCGTTTGCAGTGCTTCTTCGCCTACCTCGTTGATGGTTTGGCCAGTGATTTGTCGTAATCCTTCGACCTGCCCCCGCAAAGCCGGGTCGATGCGTGGAGCAAAGACGACCGGGGTCGCCTTGGGTTCCGCCCCTTCCGCTGGCGTTGGTGGTTGCGTGCCTGGTTGTTGTTCTCCCATATGAATCCCCTCTATTGTATAGATGATAGTGATGAGCGTATTTATAGCCTAAGTGGTGGGGGGATTCAAATATTCAACGGGTCGTCGCAACTTCCAAAATCGCGCGGCGCGAGGACTGCGTCTTGGCCGCTTTGGGTTGGCGGATCACCCCGGGACGGCTGTGGCGCCAGCCCGGTGACGGCCTCCCAGCCCGCAGTACAGATAACGGGGTGCCTCGTCGCTCCGGGTAGGGCTACGCTAGCCGCATGCTCGTCAGCCCAAGTCTCTACGATGCACCGGTCGATCAGATCACCTACGACATGGTGCGTGACTTTGTGCTGGATGCGGAACAGGCCGACCTGCTTACGGAGTCACTGACACTGGAGCTCAAGCGCGAGCGCAGCGGTCATAACGTGGTCAAAGCGGTGCAGGCGCTGTCCAACGCAGACGGCGGCATTGTGCTTGTAGGAGTGTCCGAAGAGCATTCAGGCGAGGATCGCTTTGTCGGAGTTTCCAAGCGGGAGCCGGATGCCCTGGTTACCCAGATGCGTAGCCTGATGCCAACTGCGCTACCGGAGGTCATTCCGGTCAGGATTCCAAACACCGAGAAGCTCATCGTCGTTCTGCGCGTCGATGCAGATGCCGTTCCTCATCCCGTGGTGGTTAACGGCGAGATTAGGTATCGGGTTCCTGGCCAGAACGTCGCCGTTGACCGCCAACGCATCATTGATCTGGTTGCCCGCGACACTGCGGCGTATCAAGATCTACAGTTCGAGATGGATGACCGTGCCCGGCCGAATATTCCGGACAGCTTTCCGCTCTGGGCGGAGGAGGAACCGCGAGAGATCGCCACCTTGCGTTTTGAGGGTGGACTTACCTTGCCCTACAGGGCGTTGGAACAGCCCTGGCTCGGCTCAGCAGCTAGGAAGGCAGTGATCGACACTCTCGACCGGTCCCCGATCCCTAGCAAGGTATGGGGTCTGGCTCCGCAGCAGGAAGCGTCTCCGCTCGGGTGGCGGATAAGTGAGGCGACATCCACCTGGTTCAAGCTGCACGCCCCTATGGGCGGGAAAGTTTTCACCGCTGGTGACGTGCCTGTTACGGCGGCGGCGTACCTCAGCCTGGCGGGCCGCGAACTCTCGCTGCTGCTTGGCCTGCGCTATTACGATCAATCGGCCAAGGTTGTGCCGATCGGCTTGAGCGACCTCTACCATGCGGTGCTTGCCGGACTGTTGACAATTACGAGCGTCTGCGTGGCCGTTGCAGAATCTATGGATGCAGCTGAGCCAAGCGACCTGCGCCTATATCGGGGTTGGATTCAGCCAGCCAAAGACTACCGCGTAACATCGGTGCTCAACCTGGGTGACTACCCCCGAGACAGCACCGAGCACCCTCCAAGAGGTTACTTCCCGCGCGCTCGATCCAAGGGTCGCACCATTGAGGATCTGGATAGGTTGACTCGGGACTGGATCACGCTGCTGTTGCTTGATCTCGGACTGCGTGACTTTGAGGAATCCTTGGAGGATATTGCTCTTCCGGCATGGGCCACCGAGTTCAGGAATCATCCGTAGACGGATTGCATGTCCGACACCACTCGGTGATCGTCCGAGGGTCAATGTTGTACTCCGCGCCGATCCTTATTCTATTGCGCTTGAGATTCGAGCGGTAGCGCGTTCCCTGAAAGTCAATATGGTAGCTCGCACGCAACGTGCCAAATCCGATGTGGCTCCACAACTCCAGGATATTGCGTTGACTCTGACTGTACTGGCATTGTGATCCACCCATCCATAGCGAACCACCTGAAATGCTGTGGACATCTGCGAGATGATGCTCCATCGCGACGATGTCAAGCCGCAGGGATAGGTCCAGTGATAGCCCTTGAGGTGCTGCCGTCGTCCGATCAAGGAATCGGATGAACGCACTCGGCACCTGGACTTTATCGTCAGCCAGTCGGCATGAGATATGCTTAACGAAGTAGCGGATGGTATTGTCTCGCTCCTCGCGCCAACTCTTGCCCGTACACGTCGGATAGCTTGAATCGTTGGCCGTCCGCGACCCGCCGAGCAGTTGTAGTGATGTGCTCGCTCAGTAGCGCCTTGATAGTCGAATTTGATGTCCTCGGGAACCGGTAGCGGTTCTTGGTCATCCGGCACGAGCTACCCCCAGTACAGGCGAGGTGCAGTTCACGGCTCGTGACAGATGATAGCAAGCTACAACATTTGTCCACTCTCCATTATTCGCGTGTACCGGACCGCCTCTTCGGTTTCGAAGCACCTCACCGTTCGGTGTCCAGTGAGGTGCTTCGCCGGTTGTTCAGGCGTACGCGCCTAGGCGGGCCGCGCACCTACCGCTGCGTGTGCTCGCGGATGTACCGGACGAGGGCGGGGTTCAGCCTGAGCTGGAACAGGGGATGGCCTTGCTGTAGCGGTCAGTGATCTGATCCTGCTGGGTGGTCTCCAGGGTGCGGCCGGTGTACAGCAGCCCGGCGCGGTGAACGCCACGCCTACGATCACTACCAGGCCGGTCACCGATTGCATCAGGGCTGACCGGGCGTTACTGACCGCTGCCACCCTCTGGGCCACTGTCAGCTTGGCGTGCTCGGCGGTCGTCAGCTCGACGCGCTCGCCCGCCAGCCACCTCGAGCCCGGCCCCAGCAGCCCCTACATCACCAGCACCGCCGCACCGAGCACCGCCGCACCGGCCAGCAGCCACCGCAGCGCGCCATCCGGCGCCCACTGCACCGCACCCCATACGGCGGCCAGCACCCCAAGCGCCAGCACCGTCGCCACCACATCTGACACCTTCGGCCGTATCTTCAGCCACTGCATCGCCGCGCCCCCTTCGCGCCGCGCATCGCCCCCGGCTGTCGGCAAGGGTTATACCCACCGCCGGGTCTAGCGGGTTCACAGCCATGGGCCTGTGACAGGCCCATCAATAACACCCCTATTGCCGGTGTCCTGTGCCTCTGTGCAGGTCACGGCTGCGCGGGCCGCGGGCCGTGCGGGCTTGGGATGGTGCGCAGATGACGGCGGGCGCGGCTGGTGGCTTGCTGATGCCAGCGGGGGGGTGGAGGCAGGCAGACCCATGCTCGGCCGCGGGTTTCTTTGGCGTTGACGCTGATGGCGGTGAAGGCGGCCCGGTCGATCAGGCCGGGGCCGTCGCGGACGACCTCCTGTTTCAGGTAGTCGGAGTGATCAAGCCTAGGTCGGCGTGGTTGTTGTTTTCGAGGGCGGTCTTGAAGGTGGGGGCGTCCAGGAGCCGGAAGAGGTGGAGGACGGCGCGGCCGCCGACGCCGTAGGGGTCGGCCTTGACGAAGCCGGCGTGGATGGCGGCACGCAGGCGCAGTTGCGCGGTGGCTGCGGAGATCCGGTTGTACTGGCGCAGTGCCGCGCGCAGTTGGTGGATCCAGTGCCCCAGCAACGGTTCGACGCTGACGTGGGCGGGTGTGATCACCAGGACGGCGTCGCCTCGGTCCTCGTGGTGGCAGCTGCGCAGGGGACGCCGATCTGGGCGAGGGAGTCGGTGACGATCCGGTAGAGCGCGTCGCGCAGGTAGGTGTGGAGCGCCGGGTCATGGCGGCCGAATCAGACGATATCGAGGACGAGCATCGCAGCTCGCGAAAGCGGCCTCGTCACCGGCACGCAACTGAGCGACGAGTTCCACGTCTGGCGGCAGCTGGGTCCGCGCTCGTTCGGGCACGGCTAGGCCACAAGCCGGTGGCCCGGGCGTTCGCAGGGTGCAGATCCGGTGCCCCTCCCCGCGGTCAGCCGCCGGTCGAACGCGCGTGAGCCCGAGCTGGCCCACAGCAGGTAGAGGTTCGCGACCAGCAGCACCGGCGCCACACCGAGGTGGAACGGGCCGCCCACGGTCAGCCCGGCGGTCAGGATCGCACCGGCCATCACGATCGCCAGCCCCGAGGAGGCGAGCCGCGTCCCGGCACCGAGCGCCACCTGTGCGGCCAGCACGCCACGGACGGCCACCCGGCCGCGGATCCGCAGGGTCAGGTACACCGTGTTCACCGCGCCAGCGACGATCGTCGCCAGCGCGAGCCAGCGCTGCGGACCTTCGGTCATTTCCACATACGGCCTGGTGGCGAGATACCCGATCCTGTCCCAGGATCTGCCACTGAACGACCTCATCGACCAGGTCACGGTCGCGGCGACATGGACGAGCAGCGGAAGCGCGGAGACCAGCGCCGCGGTCCCGTACGCCCGGCGGCGGACCAGCCAGACGGCCGCCAGCGCGAAGCCGGTGAGCATCAGCGCAGCGGCACCGCTGGTGGTCCATCCCGAGTCGACGGCAACCGCATGAATGCCCATGCCCTGGGTCGGGCTCCCGGACCAGCTTGTGATCGCGTCCGGCGGCAGTCCCTTCAGTGTGGACGAGGGGCCTGGGCTCGGCTGGCGGCTCGGCGACGGCAGCGGGCGCGGCAAGGGCGCTGGCTCGGGTGGTGAAGACCGGTACGAGGCCACGTCGTCCCAGTACCTGAAGATATCCGTGAACGCCAGCACGACCACGACCAACGCGAGCAGGGCGGGGACGAGAGACAAAAACGTGGGCGCATGGCGGACGGAACGGGCAAACCGGGAGAGCGTCGACATGGCGGCCGATGATATTGGTCAGTCGAGGTGGACACCCATGCCCTCATGCCGCGCGTCCCGCCCGATCGCGGCATACAGGTTGGTCTTGGTCATCCGCGCTCCTAGCCCGCCCAGAGCACATCCAGCGTCCCACCACAACCCAGGCAGTGGGGCCTGTACCTATGCGAATTCCCGGGTTCGCTGCCGGGCCGCCGTGCTGACCGCGTTATGCGGGCTCGTCTCGCCGAGTTCGTCGAGCAGTTCCCGTGCGCACGGAGTGCCGATCCTCGCGATCGCGTCGACCGCCTTCACCGCGCGGGCCCGGGCGCCCCGGTCCGCCCAGCCGGGGATCAGGGCGGCCAGGTCGCGAGCCGTACGGTCGTCGCCGAGCCACCCGAGGGCGGGCAGCGCCCACGGGTCACCGTGCAGGAACAGCGCCCAGCCGAGGTCGGCGAGCGAGCGCCGGTCGCAGGCGTCCCGGACGGCCTCCAGCCGCTCATCCGGCTTCTTCGCCAGCGCGACGAGTCGCTTGGTCGCCGCCTCGGGCAGGGCGAGCCCGGTGTCCGCGATCAACACCTGAGGTAGGCCGTCCGGGTCGGCGTAATCGGGAAGCCGGGTGGCCCTGCCCGGCTCGGTCAGCACCGCCGGCACCTGGCTGGCGGGTGCGTCTGGGACGCGGGGCCGGGTGGACGGTCCCGCCAGTTCGGGGTGGGCCTTGAGCTGCAGGTGCAGCAGACCGGCGGCGAGGAGGGCACTGGTCGAGTCGCTCCCGGCCACCTTGGACAACACCCGGACGGCGCGTACCGGGAAGCGTTCCATCGCCGCGCGCAGATGCTTGCGAGCGTGCTCGCGGTCGTAGCGTTCCAGGAGCAGTTCGAACGCCTCGTCGCTGGGCAGCAGCGAGATCAGCTCGACCAGCGGCTCCAGCCAGAGCTTGTAGACCTTGATCCGGTCCCACGCGCTGACCAGCACAGGAGCGATGGCGGGGCCGACGCCGTCGGCCATCGTCGCGCGCAGGCCGAACGAGTACGCCCCGAAGTCAGAGTCCTCCAAGCGCCATTCGCCGAGCAGCTCCAGGTGCCGCGGCGTGCCGATCGAGGCCCACAGCAGATCGCGGTAGGCGCGCTCACTGCCCCATTCGTCGTCGGGCGGCTCGACGCAGCACTCATCGACCCAGTCATGCCGGGTCGGGGCCAGGTACGAGGCGACCAGCCGCTGCGCCCGCGTCCGGCGGTGGGCGGACAGCCGTTCCACCGCCCGCTCGTACTCTGCGTCGCTCCCAAAGGCCAGCAGGCCCCGGACGCGCCGGAGGCTCACGGAGTCGACCAGCCGGAGGTCGTCAAGGGGGCTCAGCTCGGTCGACGAGGCGATCGAGGCCAGCTCCGCGAGCGCGCAGGCGGCGAAGGCGGGCCCGCGTTCCACGACCCAGCCGTCGGTGAAGATCCGCGCGGTGTCGTACCCCTGGCGCACTCGATCGACGACCGACAGGATCGCCGCGGCCCCGGCCGGGTCGTCCGCGCCGTCGAGATAGGCGCGCGCCTGCGCGACCATCGCCGCATCGCTCTTGCGGTGGGACAGCGCCGACTTGATGGTGCCGCGATGCTCCTTGATCAGCCTCGCGAGGGTATCGGCCGCACCGGCGCCGACCCTGTCATTGGGGTCGATGGCGCCCACCGACCTGTCGGTGACGCCGGTCGCTAGGGGCCGTGCGCCACCGCGACGCGAGTGCAGGTCTTCTCGCAGCGAGTCCGGCAGGACCAGAAGGTCCTCCTCCGGGGGGAAATGATCATCCATGGCGGAGCACTCTAGTGCTCGGTTGAGACGTTGCACCGGGGATGAGACTTGATGCGGGAGAGACGCCTGGAGGTTGTGCGGAGAACCACCCCACGCCGACCTCGAAGACGCCGTCAGCCAGCTCCCCACCGATCAATAAGGCACCGCTGAACTAGGCGAACTCAAACGCGTGTTACCTGGTTGCACGACTCCTACCAACACGCCGTCTTGACAATTCCTCCAGTGAGGTTCCAGCATGGTGGGCCAGATGTCCTACATTTGGAGGTTCTACGGATGGAAGGCTTGGAGGCGCCGCATCGGGCGGTGTCCTTGTCGGCCCAGCTGGTGAGCAGCCTGCGTGCTCACATCGCGGCCGGCCGGTGGCCGGTCGGGACACGGATCCCGCCGGAGAGCGTTCTTGTCCAGGAGTTGCAGGTCAGCCGGAACACGCTGCGCGAGGCCCTCCGCGCGCTCGTTCATCTGGGATTGCTTGAGGCG
This sequence comes from Actinomadura sp. 6N118, assembly GCF_044326415.1. Classification (NCBI taxonomy): domain Bacteria; kingdom Bacillati; phylum Actinomycetota; class Actinomycetes; order Streptosporangiales; family Thermomonosporaceae; genus Actinomadura; species Actinomadura sp. 6N118. The sequence continues at coordinate 50,925 of NZ_JBIRAZ010000021.1, forward strand.
CGGGCCGGGGATGGCACCTATGTCCGCGCGTCCAACGAGCTGGAGTCCGTGCTGGTCCGGCGCGCGACTTCTGCCCCCAGCGAGGACGTCTTCGAGCTGCGCGCGATTCTCGAGGAGTACGCGGCAGGTCTGGCCGCCGTCCGCCGCACGTCGCATGACCTGGCCGAACTGCGTCGGCTGCTTGGCTGTGCCGAAGAGGCCGACCGTACCGGGGACATGGAAACGATCGCGGCTGTGGACGGCGACTTCCACCGCGCGCTCGTCCGTGCCAGCGGCAACGAACTCCTCACTGAGGTCTACGAATACCTAGGAAGCGCGCTCACCTCCGCCCTCGGCGCGCTGACCTGGAATGCCGAGGCGGCGGCCGAACACGCTCGTCTTCACGCACAACTCGTGGACGCCGTTGAAGCCCGAGACGAGACGGGCGCGCGATCCATGGCCGCCTCGGTGGTGCAGGTCACGCGTCATACCGCTGCGCGGGGAGAGGTATGAGTTCCCAGGAACTCACCGAGACCGCGAAGGACAGCCGGGCCGTCTCCGTCGGGTTGCTGGTCGCGATCGTGCTCGTGGCGGCGAATCTGCGGGCCACGCTCACCGGAGTGGGTGCGCTCCTGCCCGCCATCGAAGACGAGACCGGTCTGGCCTCCGGCGGCGCCGGACTGCTCAGCACCCTTCCCCTTCTTACGTTCGCCGCGACGTCTCCGCTGGTCGGACGGATGTCACACCGTCTGGGTGCCTCCCGCCTGCTCGTCCTGTCGCTGGCCGTCCTGGCCGCGGGGACCGTGCTGAGATCGCTTCCCTCCTTGGTGTGCCTGTTCGCGGGAACCGTGGTGTTGTCGGCGGCCATCGCGTGCGGAAACGTTCTCCTGCCGGCCGTAGTGCGGCGGTCCGTGCCCACCCACCGCATCGGGACCGTCAGCGCCTTGTACGTCACCGTCATGGGGCTCATCGCCGCCGTCTCCTCCGGCGTATCCGTGCCGCTCGCTAATGCCCTGCCTGGAGGATGGCGCACATCCCTTGCCTGGGCCTTGGTCCTGGCGGTCCCTGGATTGCTCGTCTGGATACCCCGCATGCGCGGGGATGCCGGCCGCCCGGCGCCCGCCGCACGCAGAAGCGAGACTCCGTGGCGTTCCTGGCTTGCCTGGCAGGTCACCTTCTTCATGGGGCTCCAGTCGCTCGCCTTCTACTCGGTCATAACCTGGCTGCCGAGCATCCTGGCCGATCAGGGCACCTCCGCATCCGCCGCCGGATGGATGCTGTTCTTCTACCAAGTGGTCGCCTTGCTGGCCGGCAGCGTCGTGCCCTTGCTCTCACGTGGGCACGACGACCAGCGGTGGACGGCCGCGGCCGCGTCGGTCGTCGTCGCTGCGGGCTTCGTCGTCCTCCTGGCAGCGCCGGGGATGTCCTTCCTCGCCTGCACGCTGCTCGGCCTCGGCGGCGGTGCCTGCCTCGTGCTGGCCATGACCTTCCAGAGCCGGCGCGCCGGAGGCCCGGCGCAGGCCTCTGCCCTCGCGGGCATGGCCCAGGCCATCGGTTACCTCGTGGCCGCCGCCGGCCCCCTGCTCCCCGGCGTCCTGCACGACCACACCGGTGGCTGGGGCCTTCCGCTCCTCATGCTGACCGGCCTGTGCTTCGCCATGGCGGCCGCGGGCTTCGGCGCCGGACGCAACATCCAGCTCGCCGACAAATCACCTTCGTGAACCCACACCGGCGGGAGGGAGCGTGCCCTTGCTGACGAGGCCGCCGCGACCATGCCGGCGGCGGCCTGCGTGGGCTCGGCTTGTGGTTCAGCGGCGGGTGCGTTTCTCGATTCCGAGGGTCAGCTCCGTGAGCAGGTCCTGGAGGTTCCATTTTCCTTTCATGGTGGTGTGGTTGCTGATCCAGAAGACCATCGTCCGGTGGTCGGGGAATCGGGCGAATTCGCCGTACGACCAGTCGTTGCCGCCGTCGTGCTCAATGATGTGCTGGTCGCCGGAACGGATTACTCCCCAGCCATATCCGTAGTGGAACTTGTAGCCGTGTCGTTCTCCGATGGCCACGTGGGGCTTGAACATCTTGCGCTTGGCGTCGGCGGAAAGGACCTTGTCGCCCTCAAGTGCGCGATGCCAGCGGAACATGTCGTTCGGCGTGGACAGCATGCCGCCGTTGCCGCGCAGGAACCAGTACGGCCCGTCGGCGGCCCAGGGGTGGTCGAACGGCTTGCCCTGAGGCTTGCCGCGCTCGTCGTACTCCACCGCGACCTGGTCACGATCCCACCGCGGCAGCACGTACCCGGTCCGCGTCATTCCTGACGGCGCGAACAGATGCTCGGCGAGGAAGCGTTCATAACCGACGCCCGAGACCTTCTCGATGATCGCCGCCAGGACGCTGTATCCCATGTTGGAGTAGGACCATTTGGTGCCCGGCGCAAACTGAAGCCTGGACTTCAGCGCGACGTCCAGCATGCCGTCGCGCGAGGCCGGCTCGTAGTCGTCGCCGCCGGTTGCATCGTTGAACCCCGCCGTGTGCGTCAGCAGGTGATGCAGCGTGATCCTTCGCTTGTCCGCGGGCACCGGGCCGACAAATCTGCTCATCGGATCGGTCACGCGCAGCTTGCCCGCCATCTCCAGCTTCATGATCGCGGCAGCGGTGAACTGCTTGGTGATCGACATGATGTCGTACGTGGTATCGCAGCGTGCTGGGATTTTCTTTTCGCGGTCGGCGAGGCCGAAGCCTTTGCAATGCACGAGCTTGCCGTCCCGGGCTGCGACGACCGTGCCGCCGGGCCCTTTCGGCAAAGTGTCATTCAGGAAGCTCTGGATGAGCGGATCGGTGCGTTCATCCGTCGCCGCCGCGGTCGGGCGATCGGCACGCTGGAGGGCGGCATCGTGCCCGCCGTTGCCACCGCCGTTGCCGCACGCACTGATAACGCCAGTCGTGGCGAACGCGACCACGGCCATTCTGGCACCGGGGGAATTGAGGGCTGTTCTCATTCCCGGAACGCTACGGAGATCATCCTCCAGCGTCGTCCCTCAGCCGAGTGAACCGCAGGTCCCTCCCGCCAGGGACCCTTTGCAGTGCCCCTTTTGCAGTGACCCTTTGCAAGCGCCAGGCGCCAGGCGCCAGGCGCCAGGCGCCAGGCGTCCGCCGCCCGGCGTTCGGCGACCGGCGCTGGGTTGCCCGTGGAGGCCGGAGACGGTAGTCCTCATGTCAAGACTCGCGCCGGACTCAGCTTGCAGGGACACCACGTGCAGAATCCGCAAGACAAATCTCTGCAGGCTCCTAACCAGGACGCGGAGGTGTTGACGCCCACGGCAGTGCTGCGGCCCGGCAGGTCATCCGACGACCCGTGTCCGCTATCTGGCTCGGACGCGAGTGGTCTGTCCGCTGCTCCTCCCCCGGCGTCGCCGGTACCGCTGCCGGTCTCGGTCGGCGACATCCCGGGTCTGCGGCCTCGGCGGCGGCGCCGTGATGGTGGCGAGGTGCCCGGCGCGGACGTCGACCTGGTCGACGAGCTCCCGCGCCGCGGTCACGACGCCAGCTGGCCCACGGTGGCGGCCTGGCTGCGGACCGGAAAGTCCGTCAACACCCGCCGAGCTCGGCTGGCCGACACCGCCGCGTTCCTACGCTGGCTGGAACGAGCCGCACCGGGCACCGGGCTGTGGCAGGTCACCGAAGACCACCTGGTCGCCTATGCCGACGAACTCGCCACCGGCACCGGCGCCGCCGCCGACCTCATCCGCGGCGGCCGACCATTGGCAGCCGCCTCCGTGGCGCGCCGCCTGTCGTCGCTGTCATCGCTGTACAAGTACGCGGTACGGCGCAACGGGCTGCCACGCAATCCCGCCGAACACGTCGACCGGCCCGAGGTGCCCAAGATCGGCACCACCCCCGCACTCCCCCTCGACCTGGCCATTGCACTCCTTCGCGGAGCAGCCGCGATCGCCCCGCACCACCCTCACGACGCCGCCGCCGTCGCCCTGCTGGTCAACCTCGCACCACGAGCCGCCGAACTCGAAGGCATGCTCGTCGGCCGCATCCGCCGCACCGCCGGACACGCCAGCGTCCGCTACCGCATCAAAGGCGGCAAAGAGATCATCGTTCCCCTCTCCGCCGAAGCACGCACCTTGGTCGACCCCGTCATCGCGGGACGCTCCCCCACCGATCTCGTGGTCGCACGGGAGGACGGCCGATCCATGGACCGCTGGCGCCAGGCCACCGCACTACGCCGCGCCGCCCGCGCCGCCGGCATCGAAACCGCCATCACCCCGCACATGCTCCGCGCCACCGCCGGCACACTCCTACTCGGAGCCGGCGTCGGCGTCGAACAAGTCCAAGAACTCCTCGGCCACGCCTCCCCCGTCACCACACTGCGCTACAACCGCGGCGAAGGCACCCTCGCCCAACACGCCGCCCACAAACTCAGCACCCTCCTGACGGGAGGGAACGAGTCGCCCTCCTGATCGCAGCTCACCTTTCCTTCAGGCGGGCGCTCCTTCGCCGGGCTTGGCGCGGACTTCATAGCGGACGCTGCCCACTGCGGCGTGTCCGTGTTTGCGCATGGGCGCGACGGCGTCGCGGTAGGCGGTGACCAGGTCGTCGTGGTCGCCGTCCAACTCCAGGCTGTCGGCAGTGGCGGCCAGGTAGTTGGAGAGCCAGAGCCTGGCGATCACAGCATTACGGAACGGCGGCCCCAGGTTGTGCGGGGCGTCACCATCAACGCCTCGGTCACCGCCTTCGGGGACAGCGGTCTCGATGCACACCGCCAGATAGATCTGCTCCTCGGACGAGCCCATGGTCGATTGTCCTATCCACACGGCCTGTTATGGCGGCGGTTCGAATAGACCGTGGACGAACATCCAGGAAGCCCTGGCTGGGCAGCGGGGCTCGTGGCACCGCTCCGGGGTGGGCGAGCGTCCTTGCGGGGTCGGCGCTCACCCACCCGGAGCGGTGTTGCGCGGCAGCCCAGGGAACGTGGGCGACCGCGATCTGCTGCCTTCCGGGACCACGCAGCGGCTGCACGACCTGGAGATCCAGGGCCCGCGCCGCCGGTTCGGGGCAGGTGACGTTGACGGTACCGCGCTCCCAATATCACGGGAAGTGATCAGCCGTTTACAGTTCTTCTTGCCGCTGGTCAAGATGTTGAGGTGGAGAAATCACCTCGGATGCCCCGCCTGCCTGCACGGATGCCGCGGCTGCTTTGCGCGTTCTGGTGAATTGAGAGCGTGCGCGAGGTGGTCAGTGGCGGGCTGGGTGCACAGGCCATCGCCGCCCGCACGTTCAGTATGTAATTCGATACTGATTGTGACATCTGGAGGACAGTCGGCGCTGGGCGTGCTCGAATGCCCGAAGGGCATGGGCTGCGAGGGTGAACTGTTGTCGATCGAGTGTGCTCCGGCCGGCGATCTCGCGGAAGGCCGGGATACCCAGGTTGATCGTGGCGGCTCGGCGGACGCGGTTGTCGAGTTGGGCGAGCTTGCCTTCCGTGGCAGCGAGACTGACCCGCAGGCCTTCGGCTTTGCCAAGCCATCCTTCACGTTCGGCTTCGGCGATGCGGGCGGTCAGGTTGTCGCGGATCTCGCTGACGACGGCAACGCGGAAGCCGGCGGTGGTGAAAGCATCGGTCATCGCGTGCAATGGCTTGCGCCAGAACCTCATCGGGACCAACTGCCCGTTGAACATCCAGTCGAAGGCATAGCTGCGGCCCTAGGTGTATTGACCTTCAGCGTTGTTGACGCCGCTGATGGGTGGCTGGCCTCCGAGTGCGGTGTGGCATTGGTGGGAGATCGCGTCCCGGGCGGTGAGGTGCCCGCCCTGCCGCGGCCCGGACCTGACGTTCATCCCCGAGCCGTCCGCCTTGGACACGCCCGAACAGGTACAGACCATGGAAGGCCAGGGTTCGGGGATGTGGGGAATGGCGACTACATCGTGTTCAACGTCGGGCGTTACTGCTGGTCTCTGTCGGGCAGGTGCTCCACCTTGCTGACCTCGTCCCTCGGGCGGACTCCGGGTCCGTCGAGGACGGGCGTCGCCCCGCCCTGCCCGTCGCCCTCGTCGAGGAGGACCACCCCGGACCCGACGGGAACGTTCACGGTCGGCTTTTGGGCGTCGCCACCGATCTCGCAGGCGAACACGACTTTCCAGTGGATGTGGTGAAGGTAGACCACGTCCACCAGCCGGTGGTCGTCGTCCTTGACGGCGACCAGCCACGTCCAATATTCCTTCTCCCCGCCGCACTCGGTCGGCACCCAGCCGACGAGGTCCGTCTGGCCGGGCCCGCCGAAGTAGAAGGGGGCCGCCGGACTGTCCGACAATTCGACGGTGACCGGTTTGGCGGAGTCGGCCTTCTCGCGCGCCTCGGTCCCGTACCAGCAGCCCTTGGGAGCGTCGCTGTCTCGCATGCGCTGCGGCAGCGTCCTGTGATACTTGGCGGCGTGCACGCCGTTCCGATAGAGCACCCAGTAGTCGGACGGCTCGACGGTCTGCACCCAGCCGATCTTCCAGGCCTCGTTCCCGGTGAACTCCACGGTCGCCTTGAATTCGACCCCATTAGATCCGATCGCGTGGGACGGCAACTCGGCGACGTCCTCTTCCTCGTCGGAGTCGGGCTGGTTCGGATGGACGACCAGCCCGGGCTCGTCGTGGCCGGGGTCCAGGCTCAGAACCTGGAACCCCTGCCCCCGCGGGCCGACGACCTTCAGATATTGCACGGCGCTGTCCTCCTCCGTGCGCACGTTCTGCGGAGGCTGGAACGGCTGATCGGTCATTGGGGCCCTCTCTCCGGCTTCGTCCTCATGGCATCACAGCGTGATCGGCGTCACAAGACCGCCGCCCGACCTGGCCACGCCCTACGCTCCCGAACCCAGCTACGTAGTGCACGAGCGGGAGCTGTGCGACCACTGCCGCAGCGGTCGCACCGTCCAGCAGGCCAAGGACGACGAGTACCTACGGCTGTGCGGCCCCTGCGCTGCTCGTCTGGGGTACATCCATCTCTCGCATCCGCTGGCGCAGCCCTGACCGGCGCCCGCGTCGGCCGAAGGAGTGCCGGGCGTAGCATGACCGGCCGTGGATAGCTCAGCCGAAACCCTCACCTCGACCGTCGCCGCGTCGGCCGTTCCCCTCGTCCCCAGTCTCACGGGGCAGCCGTGCCCGCTGTGCGCCGAACGGGTCCAGCAGGTCGTGCAGGCAGACAGCGACCTGCGGGTGCTCAAGCCCTGCGGGTGCGCGCTCTAGGCCGCTGGGGGTGCACGGACGCAGGGGCTTTCCTGGGGCGAGGAGTCGGTGCATGGAGGTTCGGCAGAACGCTCTTGCGCGCGGCGAGTGGGACGAGGCCTGGCTGGGGTTGACCAAGGGGTCTGTTCGGGTGGTAGATGGTCAGCCTGGTTGGTCGGAGGTGTATGACCAGCTTGCGTCGGCACTGCGTCCTGCTCTGGGTGCCTCGGCCGTGGCCATTGAGCACGTCGGATCGACCTCGGTGCCAGGACTGCCGGCCAAGCCGATCGTGGACATCGCGGTCGGCCTGGCGGCCGATGCGCAGCTTGGCGGCGTTCAGCAGGTGCTGCATCCTGCCGGGCGTGGAGTCGCCGGCGTGCTCGGCGATGCTCCAGCAGTTCTTGCGCGGCAGGTCGCTCATCAACGCCCGTACGTACTTGCGGGCCTGGGTGCGGGGTTCTCACCTGCGGAAACACCCGGCCATCAAGCCCATCAACTCATCGAGATGACCGCGGACGGACCCGACCTCTACCATGGCGGCATCAGCCGCCCAAGATTCCTCTTGCGTCACAACTCGAAGATCATCGGGCGGCTGTCTTGCGTTACGAGCCGCCCGCTATCGGCTCAGATCACAATCTCGGATTGCCGTATCAATCTGACCTACCAGTCGGCCTGGAACAGCGATCTCAACGGTGCTGAACCGCAACCGGCGCAGCGCCACGCGCGAGTTCCGGCAAAAAAGGAGCAGTCACGATGAGATCCAGAGTCCTGCGCGTGGTCATCGCGCTGATCGCCGCGGCGACAGGGTTACCGGCGGCGACAACGTTCACCGCTGCCGCCTCCGCAGCCGAGCCGGCAGCGGTGTTCCGGCCGGTGGCCACCTGCGAGGAGCTGGCGAGAACCTTCACCATCCCGGGCGCGGTCACTCATGTCGACAAGGCGCAGGTCCGCACCGTCACCGGCCAGCCGAGGCACTGTCTGGTGGAGGGCTACGTGGAGCCCGCCGTGAGGTTCACGCTCAAACTGCCGATGGACACCTACGGCGGGCGCTATCTGCAGTACGGATGTGGCGGCCTCTGCGGGGCCATCGAGGAGCCGGGATTCCCCGCCTGCGGCGGGCCCCCGAGCCGGGACATGGCCGTCGCGGCCACCGATGACGGCCACACCGGAGAGGGTGGCTTCTACGACGCCATCGTCGACGGGCGCGCGCTCGCCGGCAATCGGGCCGCCCGTGCCGACTACTTCTATCGCGCACCTCATGTCGTGTCGGTGGCCGCCAAGCAGATCATCAAGACCTTCTACGGGTCCACGCCGAAGCACTCGTACTTCAACGGCTGCTCCACGGGCGGCCGGGAAGGACTGCTGCTCGCCCAGCGCTACCCGGCCGACTTCGACGGCATCGTCGCCGGAGCCCCGGCCGCCTACATGGGCCCGCTGCTGGGCGTCTACTTCACCTGGCTGTCCACGGTGAACAACGACCGCAACGGTTCGCCGATCATCACCGCAGCCAAGCTGCCTGCCCTGCACCGCGCTGTCCTGCGCGCCTGTGACCGCCGGGACGGGCTCACCGATGATCAGATCGACGACCCCCACGCGTGCCGCTTCGACCCCGTTGCCATCCAGTGCAAGCCCGGCACCGACCAGCCGAACTGCCTGACCCCTGCCCAGGTCACCGTCACACGCAAACTCTACGACGGCCCCCGAGACCCGCACGGGCGCCGGCTCTATCCCGGTTGGCAAAACCGCGGCTCAGAGCTCGCGTGGGACGGATCGATCATCCCCAACCAGTACGGCTCCCTCGCCAAACTCCCTGACAACTACCTCAAGTACGTCGGCTACCCAATCGGAAAGCCGCACTCCTCGATCGCCGACTTCCAGTTCACCGCCCGCCAATTCCACCGGCTAACCCCCGAGGGCGCCAAGGGCAACGCGATGAGCCTTGACCTGAGCGAATTCCGTCGCCGCGGCGGCAAGCTGCTGCTCTGGCACGGCTGGGACGATCAGTCGATCCCAGCGGTCGGCACGCTGGACTACTACCAGCGTCTCACCCAACGCAACGGCGGCCTCCACCAGACCCAGACATGGGCCCGCACCTTCATGGTGCCGACCATGTACCACTGCACCCTCGGCGGCTACCGCATGACCACGTTCGACCCGTTCCCCCAACTCACCAGCTGGGTCGAGCACGGCACTGCCCCAGACCGGATCATCGCCACCGGCACCGACGCCAACAACCACCCCCGCACACGCCCGGTCTTCCCCTACCCGCAACAGGCCAAGTACGACGGCTCCGGCGACATCAACGACGCCGGCAACTTCACCCCCACCAACCCCTCCGAGGCGCCGAACGACACCATCCCTTGGATCGGTAGCTACCTCCACACACTCCCCGGGCCCACAGCGCCCTGACTCCCCAACCCCGATTCCCACCCGAACGCTCACACCAAAGCACAGGCGCTTCCCGGGCCAGGAACAAGGCCCGGGAAACGCCTGGCACGTCCACCCATCAAGGCACCTCACACGCCCAGCTGGCTGAACGGCGCGAGCTGGAGCACTTCCTGGAGGCAAAAGAGAGATCGCCCGGCGGTGGCGAACTCTACCGACGTCCGAGCACCTACCTTCGGCAAGGGTTTGGCGCCTGTCGACTCAGGACGCGACCGCTGCAAAGGACCAGCGAACCAGCGGACTGCAGGTGCAACCGGAAAGTCCGGCATGGGGCTGAGCGTGACGCTGAAGGACGTCGCTCGCCGGGCGGGTGTGGGCGTGGGCACCGTCTACCGGCACTTCCCGACCAAGGACGACCTGCTGGACGCGCTCTTCGCCGACCGGCTGGCCAGTGCGACCGACTGCGCCCGCGCCGCGGCGGCCGACCCCGACGGGTGGCGCGGCCTGGTCCGCTACGTCGAGGAATCGATGCACATGCAGGTGGGCAACTGCGGCCTGCGAGGGCTGGTGGTGTCAACCGCCCAGCAGCCCACTGGTGATCAAATCCCGGGAGGAGATCGCCCCCTGGTGGAGCAGATGGTCGCCAAAGCCCAGCAGCAGGGCACGCTGCGCCCCGACTTCGGCGCCGAGGACGTGACGCTCATCCAGATCGCCCTGGCGGCGATCATATCTGAGACGGCATCGGCCCAGGTCGCGATCTCACGTTCCGCGATCTTGGAGTGTCTCGGTGGACGATCCCCAAACGGACACCGATGCTCGCCCGTCCTGGCGAATCTGCATCGCGACGACGCAGTCCCCCGGTGCGCCAGCCCATGGTGACCATGACGGCCGCCGGGGTCTGGTCACCCCTCCAGGGCGCTCGGGTTCTGGGCGCGGTGGTGGAGCCCAGGCCCCGGGTCTCACAGCGCTCAGCGCACGAGGCCATGGTTGCAAGGAGATGCTCCGGGCCGGCCGGGCCGGCCCGGAGCGCCTCGCTTTCTCAGTTCTTGGTGCGGCGGTCGCGGTTGCGGGGTTGCCGGGCGTGGTCGGGGTTGATCTTTTCGCGGGTGGTGTCGGCCTGGGCCTGGATGGTGGCCAGGACCGCAGGCGGGACGTGCAGGTTGCGGAAGTGGTCGACCATCTGGTTGAGGGCGGCGTCGGCGGCGGTGGTGTCGCCGGCTTTGGCGTGGACGGTGGCCAGGCGGCGCATGGCGGCGTTGAGGGTGATGTTGTTCAGGCCGCCGGGGCCGGTGGAGGCGTCGATCGCCGCGGTCAGCTGGATGACGGCCTGCTTGGTGTCGGGCGGCCGGATGTGCAGGCGGCCGTCGCGGATGTGCTGGTAGTGGCGGCCGGCGTTGGCGCCGTGGGCGAGGTTGGCGTACACGGTCAGCGGGTGGTCGGGGAACCGGTCGGTCAGCTCGGCCAGCGCGGCGTTGCCGGTCTGCAAGGAGGGCGAGTCCGAGCCCAGCAGCGCCATCAGGGTGCCGGACTGGTCGTCCATCAGCAGTTCACCGGCGTCCTGGTCGTCGCCGGTGCGCGGCAGCCGGATCCGGACGGTCAGGTCGTTGGAGACGACGCGGGAGCCGTCGGGTGCGGTGTAGGCGGCGCGGACGCGGTAGAGGCCGGGGTCGGTGAAGTACTGCCCGTCGGCGCCCGAGCCCAGGTAGGCCGACTCGTACAGGGCCGGCTGGTCGGCGGTCAGCGTGGTCAGGGTGTCGTCGCTGTGCCCGTTGCAGTGGCGGGCCAGCGGCCGGAACAGCCGGGTGATGCCGGAGGGGGCGGTGATGGCGATGGTGAGGTATTCGCTCTTGGGCGACAGGTCGCGGTGCACGGTGACATCACGGCCGTCGCGGGCGAGTTTGAGCTCGACGGTGACCGGCTCGCCGTAGGCGAACGGCCGGGCCGACAGGGTGAGGGCCAGGCCGGAATCGTCGGCGATCGGGTCGTCCATCGCGGCCAGTGCCGGGTCGTGGGCGGTGTAGGCGGCGCTGCCCTGCGCGGCGTAGTTGGCTCCGCCGGGGATGATGTCGTAGCGGAAGGCGTGCCGCAGGTGGGCGAGCTCGTTGGCGGTGAAGGTGAACGGGAACCGGCTCCAGAAGACGTGCGAGTCGTTAGCGCCGCTAGTGCCGTCCTCGGCGATGTAGAGGTTCCAGTACTGCATCCATGACAGGTCGCCATAGCCGTTTCTGGGGCCTAGCGGGGCGCCGGAGTCGCTCTTCTGCCACGAGTGCTGCAGGTTGAGGCAGTGGCCGAGCTCATGGACGTACAGGCCCAGCTTGAAGTAGCCGGGGTTACCGTCGATCTGGTCGTAGAAGACGGCCATGCCCTGCCGCTGCTTGCCCACGCTGACATCGAACATGACGCCCGTGCTGTTGTTGACGTGCCGGCTGGCCACGAACGCCCACAGCTTCCACTGCTCGCTCTCGGCGTGGCCGGAGAAGTTGTGGACCATCGCAGTGTGCAGTTCGGCGTCCGACCACTTCACGTCGGCGCCGGAGTCGGCGTCGCCGACCTCGTTGACCGTGCCCGCGGCGCGCAACTCGATGCCCGCCTCAGCGAAAGCAGAGGCGATGGTCAGCTGCCGGTCGACGTAGTCGGGCGGGCCCGCCTCCGCATCGGTGGCGGTGTTGTAGGAGGCCAGCGCGGCCCGGCCGGCCATCGCGTCGATCTCCAGGTCGATGGTGCGCAGGTGCGCCGACTGGTAGGGCAGATCGTAGGAGACGACGTTGCCGTCGTCGAAGCGGAGCTCCACTCGCAGCGCGGGGGCGGAGGAGGACTGCGTCACCCGCGGAATGGTGATCTTGATGGTGCAGCCGACCCAGGCCGGTTTCCACTGCGCCCTGCCGGTGGCGATCACCTCGGTGGCCGAGGCGGCGATGGTCGGCGCGGTGACGCGGAAGGAGTACAGGGGGCTCCGCGTCGCGCCGCTGATCTGGTCGATGTCGCCGCTGAACTGCCGCGTCGCGCCCAGGCCGTCCAGATCGACGCGCACGGTGACCGGGTTGGGCGCGGCCGAATTGCCCCAGCGGCCCACGATCGGCTTGTACTGCGTGGTGTAGGACGCGGGCAGCGCGGCCACCTCGGTCATCAGCGTGGTGAGCGCGCCGGTCTTCTCCGGGCCGGTGTTCCAGTTGAACACGCACCCGTTGGCGCCCTTGACCAGCAGGCTGCGCTTGACGCCGCCCGCCGCGTCCGGCAGCGGCAGTACGTGGTCATAGTCGCGCAGCCACTCGGCCGGCAGCTTCGCCCAGCCCGCCGTGGCCTGCGCGCCCTGGTAGATCCGCACGTCCCGGGTGCAGCCGGTTCTCCAGTCGATGGTGGCGACCCGGTCGCCTTTGAACACATAGGTCTTCCACGACGACGAGTCGGCCGTGGAGTCCATCAGCAGCGCGTCCACGCCCTCGCGGTAGCCGGCGGGCAGCATCGTGCCCCAGGCCGGCAGGTCGGCGGCATACCTGAGATCGATGACCGGCTGCTCGCTGCGGACCTTGGCGTCCCAGTGGTACCAGCACACCCGGTCGCCCTTGAACAGCAGCATCTGCCAGGACCCGCCGGTCAGCGGCAGCATCAGCGCGCCCTCACAGCCACTCTTGTACGGCTCGGGAATACCGTTCAGCTTCCCGCTGTGAATGGTCGTGGCGCCGATCGGCCCGTTGTGGTCCAGGCCCGCCGCGCTGGTCTGCGCCATCTGATCGCCGCGCAGGAACATCGCCTTCCACGCCCCGGTCGGCAGCACCAGCGCCGAGTTGAACCCGGTGGTCTTGATCCGCATGAAACCCATGACGACCCGCCTCCCGGCCCCTGTGGTCCGGCCCTTTTCGTGCCGCCCCGGAGCCTTGCGGCCCACGCTCGCCCCCCACTCCGAACCGGTCAATCAGCCATCAACCGACTTCACGCAGACGAACCAGATACGACTACCCGAAACACACCCCGGCTCCTTGATCGCAGACCGCAAGCGGCCAACTACCAAAAGCCATGCGGTGCTGCCGCACCCAACGCCCCCGCCATCCTCACCGCCGGTTCCGCCCAGCAGACCTCGCCACCCCTTCCCCCTGCCCCCCGCCCAGGGATGTGACCAACCAGAACACCGCTGCCCCGGCCTCGCTCGGAACGCTTCTCATGCCAGCCGCGGCCAGCACCACCCAGACCGCCCGACCTCACATCCCGTCGATGGCCAGGTCCGGCCCTCACCACAACGCCTCGCCGCAACCCACCACCCGCCAACGCCCGCCTCGCTCGAACGGATCGTCCAGCGCCTCGTCGTAGCCCCACTCAACCTCAAGGATCGCGTCCTCAATTACACTCTGGCCGTCGCGACCTTCGCCGGCTTCGATGACCTCGGTGATGGTTGGCACCTCAGGTGCATCCCACCGGGCACGGACCGTATCCGCCATGGGCGGGCAAACCAGCCAGACCGGACCCGATGCCCCACGGCGTGAGGGACCCCGCCCTCCCCGGCCCGGACCCCGCACACGATGCGCAGGCCCGGCCGTGACCACCCACGCCCACCACGGGCACGGGCCACCACCCCAGCACGATCAGGCGGCCCGGGTGGCGGGAGCGAACGCGGGCGACCAGGACACCCAACACCGTTCGGGGTGCCCGGCTGTGCACGAGAAGTCCGAGCAACTACAACTCCTGCACAGTCTTTAGGAACGGTCGGAGCGGGCCTGGCCGAACAAGGAGGCGCTCCGCTGGAGGCGGCGTCCGACGCGCTGGTGGTGGTGGGACGGAAGGGCGGTCACCATCAGCGCGGCCACCGGACGGGCGGTCGCTGCCAGCGGCTACTTAGCGGCGGTCACTGTTGTGCCCTCTTGTACTGCGTGAGGACGGCGGCGCCTGCCTGATCGGACGACACGCACTCCAGGTACGCGGGCGGGCCGGCGGGAAAGAGCCGGTCGCCGGTGCCCAGGATCGTGGGGAAGGCCAGGAGCCGGTACTCGTCGATCAGGTCGGCGGCCATCAGCGCATGCACGACGCTCAGGCTGCCGGTGATGATGACATCGCGAGGCTCGCGCTTGACGACGTCGATGAGGTCATCGGTGATGACCTGCGAGTTCGCCCATGCCGATGTGTCGGTCAGCGTTCGGGAGGCGATCAGCTTCGGTACGGCGTTCATCCGCGCGGAGAACGGGTCGTCGCGGCCGGGCCACAGCTGTGAGAACAGCTGCCAGGTCGTGCGGCCCAGCAGCAACACGCCGTCCTCGAGCGTGCTTCCGAGCCGGAACTTGTCCCCGGCAACCGTCTCGGGGCCGTGCCGGAACGCCCAGCCGCCGGTCGGCGTGCCCGCGGATCCGTCCGGGTCGGACACGATCCCGTCCAGGGTGATGAATTCGATGACGATGACGCTCACGATGGGTGTCCCTTCGGTCGATGCTCACCCGTACGTACCGGCGGCATCGGCCCGACTCATCGCGGCCGGCGAAACTCGTCGAAAGAAATCTGTTGGGGCAGGTCGAACGCCTCGAACACGTGTGGATCGGCGAACACGACGTTGTGTGAGATCCGGCCTCCGGTGACCGTGAAGACCTGGAGGGTGTGCAACCGATGTCCGCCACTGGGCTCCGGCGCGTACGCGGCGAACGCGGGCTGGCCGTTGGCGGTGAGGCGTCTGGTGCCCCAGCCACTCCCCCACATCTCGAACACGCGGTGCATGAACAGGCCGTAGTCGCGGCTGCCCCGGTACCACAGCGGCACCGGCGGCATCTCCAGGATCGCGTCGGTGGTGAGGAGCCGTAGGAGCGCAGGGACGTCGCCCGCCTCGAACGCCCGCACGTACCGTCCGATCACCGCACGCACCTCGGGGTCGTCCGGCTCGGTGACCTCGCCTATCTCGCCCACGTCCGTGAGGCCGCCGCGGCCCTGCTGCTGGCCATCGCGGCCCTGCTGCAGGGCCGCGCGGGCTCGCTGCAGGGCGCTGTTGACGGCCGCGACCGTGGTCCCGAGCTGCTCGGCGACCTCGGCGGCGCTGAACTCCAGTACCTCGCGGAGCACGAGCACGGCCCGCTGACGCGGCGGCAGAATCTGCATCGCCGCCACCAGCGCGAGCCGCAAGTCGGCCCGCGCCCCCACGTCGAAGCGCGCATCGGGAAACGGCTGTATCCACGGGATGTCGAACGCCGGCGTGAGCGGCACCCCGGTATCGTCGCCCGGCGCTCCCAACCCGGACGGCAATGGCCGCCGCGCACGCCCTTCCAGCGCGGTCAGGCAAGCGTTGGTCGCGATGCGGTAGAGCCAGGTCCGGACGGACGCGCGTGTGTGGTCGTACCTATCGCGAGCCTTCCACGCGCGCAGCATCGTCTCCTGCACCAGGTCTTCTGCTTCGTGGAACGAGCCCAGCATCCGGTAGCAGTAGGCCACGAGTTCACCGCGATAAGGCTCCAGTTCCACGCCCTCATCATGGGGCATGCGGCCCACCGCCCGTTCAGCACTCTGGCCATGATGGGAAAGCTGCAGCTGCCGGGGCAGTGCAGTCGGTCAGTCGGTCAGCTCGACCGTGACGACGTCGGGGGCCACGTCCTTCCATATGGCGCTGTCGGCTGTGATCACCACGCAGTCGTGCTCTCGCGCGCAAACCAGAGCGTGCGCGTACAACAGTGCTCGGTCCTCTGGGGCGAGCCGTGACCCGGCCTCTGCGACCTGCAGCGCACGGTGCTCATCGAGCGCGTCCACAGTGATTTGCCGGAACCCAAGGGTGGCGTCGATGTGCCCGAGGAGCGACACCGCGTCAGGGTCGCCGAAGGCTTTCCGCGCCACGTGCTCCAGTGCCGTGGCTGGAATGACCACAGGTACGTCGAAGCGTTCTACCGCGTCCAGCAGGCGAAGCCCTTCCCAGGATCCGGCCGCGATCTGGCTGAGAGCCGTGTGGTCAACGATCCTCACGCGGCACCCTGGCGGGACTGTCCTGGTTGTTCGTCGAGATCTGCCGGGTCAATGCCCAGGGCGGCGGCGGCGCGGCGTCCTGCGGCGTCGAATGCGCTCGGGTCACTGGCTCTCATCTCGGCAAGCTTGTGATCCAGCCACTGGCGAGATCGGGCGTGGCGTTCCGCACGGTCTCGGACGGCGCCGTTGATGTAGTCGGATACCGAGCGGGCCTTGCCCGATTCGACGGCCGCCTCGGCGGCTTCTATCAGGTCACGGTCGATTGTGATCGTAATCTTGGCCTTCGCGGTCATACCTTTATCCTACCGTTCGCAGCCGACTCGCGGGCGGGCCCGCGAGGAGAACACCGGAACACCGGCCCGGCCCGGTCCGGTCCGGCAGATGGTTGACTCGTAAACCATGGGGCCCTCTCGTGCGTCCAAAGCACAGAGGTGATCCACTTGTCGAAGCGTTCAAGGGCGACCAGAGCCTGGCCATACTTAGCTGTCGGCGCCCTGGCTCTGCCCCTCGCCGTGGGGGGCTGCAATGCCGGGAGCACGGGGAAGACCGCCCCGACTGTCACGGTGACCGCCACCCCCGCGCAGACCGCGGCCCAGATCGCGGCGAAGGCACGGGACGCGTTCACCAAGGCGCCCAACGTACGGGTCCGCGGCAAGGTCAAAGCCGAGAAGGGCCGGATCACGCTCGACTACAGCGTCCGGGGCAAGAACTCCAAGGGCAAGGTCAGCGGCCCGTTGATCAGCAAGAAGAACACCACCACGCAGTTCGTCATCATCGGCGACAAGCACTACACCCGGGGTTCCGAGGTCATCGTCGGTGACGGCCCCAAGCCGCCTGCGGGCCTCCTGAAAAAGCTCAGGAACCAGTGGACCGTGATCCGGGGCAAGGACATGGGCGTCCTGGGTTCCCTCACGACGACCACCATGATGTTCGGCCCCGCCGGCACCGGCGAGACCCTTTCGATGGGACCCGGTCGCGACTTCGAGGGCAAGCCCGCCTTCGACCTGACCGACGGCAAGAGCGCCCACTTGTGGATCTCCGCCCAGGGCGAACCCCTGCCTCTCGCGGTCACCAACGACAAGTCACCCGACGATCGCCTCGTCTTCGCCTATGGCCAGGCTGAACGGATCAAAGCCCCGGCCAACGCGGTCGACTTCTCCAAGCAGGGCTTCCAACTCCCCTGACCGCCCGCACTTCGATGGGGGCTCGGGTCCAGCGCGGCGATCCCGGGCCCCATTTCTTCTACGCCGCAGTCGTCGTTCGGCGTCTCCGCGAGAGGCCAAGACGAGACCGCCGGGGCTGCCGGGATCGTCGCGGAGCGGGCTGGCGGGGATCCGGGTCCCGCGGTTGCTGATCTCGCGGGTCCAGGTGCCAGAGGGTGAGGCCGGCGGCTGTGGCGATGTGTCTCATGCCTTGGCAAGTTACGGACGATCTGGCCTAAGGATATAGTCCAGATCAATGGAAGATCAGTGGTCCAGATCGGAACTGGACCTGCATCTGCGGCTCGGCTCCGTTCATGGCAAGCGGGCCGGCCTTGAGCACGCCCTGCGCGAGGCCGTTCGCGACGGACGGTTGCCGCCCGGGACCAAGCTGCCGTCCTCCCGGGCGCTGTCGCGTGACCTCGGCATGGCGCGCGGCACCGTCACGCAGGCGTACGAACAGCTCGTCGCCGAGGGCTACCTGTCCTCGATGCCGCGCTCGGGCGTGCGCGTCGCACCGCAGCCGTGCGCGACTCCCGCCGAGGCCGTCCCGCCCGCGCCCGGCACCCTGCCGCCGGTCCGCGGCGCTGACCTGCGGCCGAGCCAGCCGGATCTGTCGGCTTTCCCGCGCCGCGAATGGGCGGCCGCGACCCGGCACGTCATGCGGACCGCACCCAACACCGCTTTCGGGTACGGCGACCCCACGGGTCACGCCGAACTGAGGGAGGCGCTCGCCGCGTACCTCGGACGTGCCCGCGGCGTCGTGACCAGCCCCGATCGGATCGTGGTGTGCGCGGGCTACAGCCACGCCCTGCAGCTGATCTGCCGGGCCCTCACCAGACTCGGGGCCGAGACCCTCGCGTTCGAGGACCCCTCACAGCCCTGCTTCCCGGCCTTGGCACAGGAGAACGGGCTCACCGCACGGCCCGTCCCGGTCGACTCCGACGGCCTGGACGCCGGGCTCCTCGGTGACGAGGCCGCGGTCGCCGTCACCCCCGCCCACCAGGACCCGCTCGGCATGACCCTCAGCCCCGAGCGCAGGACCCGGCTGCTGGAGTGGGCCCAGCGGAACGACGCGTTCGTGATCGAGGACGACTACGACGGGGAGTTCCGCTACGACCGGCAGCCCGTGGGAGCCCTGCAGCAGCTGGCCCCCGACCGCGTCATCTACGCGGGCACCACCAGCAAGACACTGGCGCCGGGCCTGCGCATGGCCTGGATGGCCCTGCCTCCGAGCCTGGCCGGGCCGGTTCACGAGACCTTGCTCGCGGACGAGTCCCATGTCAGCGTGATCGACCAGCTCGTTCTGGCGCGGCTCATCGCCACCGGCGAGCTCGACCGGCACCTGCGGCGCTGCCGGTCCCGCTACCGGCGCCGCAGAGATCTCCTGCACGACGCCATCTCACACCATGTGCCGAACGGGCACTTGACCGGCATCGCCGCCGGCCTGCACGCCGTGCTGCAGTTCCCGGGCGACCCGACGCCCGAGTGGCGGCTTCTGTCCCGGCTTGCCGAACGCCAGGTCTCCGTCGAGGGACTGTCCACCTACTACCACCGCGACGGCGACCATCCCCTCGGCATCGTCATCGGATACGCCGGGCCAGCCGACCACGCCTACGCAGGCGCCCTCGACGCACTCGTGGCAGCCCTCCGCTGACGCGCTATGGTTTCGACCACTTGATATCGGAAGGCACTTTGCATTCCGCAGCCGCCTTTGCATCCTCGATTGAGAGGTGCCCTCCGGAGTCTGGCCAGAACGATCCATCGCCACGAATGCCATGGAAAGAGACGTAGTAGCTGGCCCCTTCATCGTTGAGCCGGGGCTGCTCACCGGGCTCAAGCTGGCCATCCTCTTTCGCAACCTCGTACCAGAAATCGCAGTTGAGTCGAACGATGAAGACGTCCATGCGAACAGAGTCTGCGTAAGTCCACGCCCCCGTTGCGACGACGTCTTTCCGAATCCTCATGACTCCCAGCGCCTCCTAGCCGCGATCGGGCTCCTGTCGCCGTACAAGCCGCACTGAGGACAGGCTCGGCTCACGCGCCCATCGGGAAACACGGTTTCGACCGTGGTGGCCGGATTCGGACTGCACGTCGTTGAACGCTCATCCAACGCGATCCGTGATGCCTGCGAGGAGGAACCACGGCCCCGGCCGATTCGCCGGGGCAGATCCGGAAGCAGGGAGATCGACAATGATGCTTTCCCGACGAATGAACCGAGGCGTGCTGCTCGCGGTCGGTTCCGCCGCCGCGCTGCTGGGTGCCGCCGGACCCGCCCTGGCGAGCGGTGCGCTGTATTGCGGTGCCGGTCGTGGTCTGACCCGCGACGTCGCGATCCAGTCTGCGATCGACGACGCCAATGTCTCAGCCAGTGCCGACGGCAGATTCCACTGCGTGCTCAACGGCCAGCCCGAGGTCTTCGAGGTCTTCGACGATCCCAATTTCGGCCACATTTTCCGCGCTTCCGTGACCATGAACTGCGACTAGCCACAGAAGCCGACGAACGAGCGAGACCGACCCGCTCATCGAGATGTCCTGCGTGGAACGAGGGAACCCCCACCTACGAGGCGGGGGTTCCCCTGTCGAACGGGCCTGTCAGACTCCACTCACCCGTGGACCGACGGTCGCGGTGTCTCAGTCCTTCAGGGCGACGGCGATCGAGTCGGCGATCGGGGTGGTGGGACGGCCGGTCAGGCGGGAAAGGACGCCGCTGGTGTCGGCCAGCTCGCCCTTTTCGATGGCGGCCTCCACTCCGACCAGGATCGCCGCGAACGGCTCGGGGAGTCCGGCAGGGCCGGTCAGAATGGCGTTGAACTCCTCAGCGGAGACGGCGTTGTAGCCGATCTGCTTGCCGGTCTGCTTGCTCAGCTCGGCCGCGTACTCGGCGAAGCCCCAAGCGGTGTCGCCACTCAGCTCGTACGTCGTGTTCTCGTGGCCCTCGCTGGTGAGCACGGCGACCGCGGCGGCGGCGTAGTCGGCTCGGGCGGCGGAGGCGACACGGCCCTCGCCGGCGGCCTGGGTGACGGCGTTGTACTGGAGTACGGGGGCCAGCTGCTCGGTGTAGTTCTCGTTGTACCAGCCGTTGCGCAGCAGAACGTAGGGCAGACCAGACTCCAGGATCGCCGCCTCGGTTTCCCTGTGGTCGTCGGCGAGGGTGGCGGTCAGGCTGCCGGGGGCGCTGGTGTAGGCAAGGAGCGCGACCCCGGCCGCCTTCGCGGCGTCGATGACGACCTTGTGCTGGCCGACGCGGCCCTTGTCGAACTCGTTGCCGGAGATCAGGAGCACCTTGTCGCCGGCGGAGAAGAGATCGTCAAAGGTTTCGGGGGTGTTGTAGTCGGCAAGTGCGATCTTCACACCGCGGGCCGCGAAGGTGGCCGCCTTCTCCTGGCTGCGAACGACGGCGGTGATCTGGTCAGCCGGAACCTTGTCCAACAGGCCTTCGATGACAAAACGGCCGAGGTTCCCCGTGGCGCCGGTGACGACAATGCTCATGGTCAGAGATCTCCTTGTGGTTGAACTGTCTACCAACCTAGGAGCGCGCTAACCTTTCTGACAGTACCCACTTTGAAGTAAGGTACTGGTGTGGAAGTAAGTAACGCGAAGCTCATCGACCGGATGCGCACGGCCGACAGCGATGCGATGTGCCCTCACCGCCTGGTCCTGGAGCACGTCACCAGCCGCTGGGGCACCCTGGTCCTGATCGTGTTGCTGGACCACTCGTACCGCTTCAGCGAGCTGCGCCGGGAAATCAACAAGGTCAGCAAGGTCAGCGAGAAGATGCTGGCTCAGACTCTGCAGACTCTGGAACGCGATGGCATGGTATACCGCGACGCCAAGCCCGTGATCCCGCCCCGCGTGGACTACTCCCTCACTGACCTCGGCCGCGAAGCCGCCGAACAGGTCCGCGACCTCTCACTCTGGACGGAGCGACGATTGGCCGCGGTCCAGAAGGCACGCGCGGACTACGACGCAGCGAAGGCCTGACCCGCCACATCGAAGGCGGAGCGCGGACGGCACAGCAGGTGCCGCCGCCCGCGTCGCTCGACGCGTCCTGGCCCTGGCTGCGCCAGGTGGGGTCCCAGTAGCGAGAATTGGCAAAACTCAGAGCGGCGGCCGTTCGTACCCTCCGACCACGTCGGCGAGCACCTCGGCGAACGTGATCGCGGTGTTGTCTTCGTACAGTGGTCCCACGATCTGCAGGCCGACCGGCAGCCCTGCCGGGGTGCGGCCGATGGGGGCGACCACGGCTGGAAGGCCGGCCAGTGAGGCGTGCGAGATCCAGAAGGGCTGGTCGGTGTAGGGCCGCTCGCCCTCGGGGGTCACGATCGTCCGCTGGTCGAAGGGGCGGGCGTCGTGGGGGAAGGCAGGCGTGAAGTTCGATGGGCACAGGAAGACGTCGATCCCGGTGAAGTAGTCGATCCAGGTCGCACGAGCGGTCATCCGCCGGTGCTCTTGCTCGATGACCTGCGAGAGCGGCGCGAACTCCTCTCCCGGCTGCTGGTAGGCGAAGAACAGCCCCACGTGGAAGCCGAACGACTCGGCCTCGCGAACGGGATCCACCCCGCCGGGCCAGCCCTCCACCAGCGTCGCCCCGTTCTTGGCGAGGGCGTCCATTGCGTCGGACAGCAGGGCGCCGACCTCGCTGGAGACGGGCGCTTGGGGGCAGTCGAGCACGTATCCGACGCGGAAGTCCGCCAGCCTGGTACGCCGCGACGGCGGTAGCGCCCAGGTGTAGGCCGTGGGTGCCTCAGGTCCGGCTGTCACTTGCAGCGCCGTGCGCAGGTCGGCGGCGTATCGGCCCAGCGGCCCCAGCGAAGACATGTACGCCGACTCGGTCAAGGTGGACGGCACGCCAGGAGGGCCGAAGCCGGTGAGCGGGACGATCCCGGCGCTCGGTTTGAGTCCGTAAACACCGCAGAAGCTGGCCGGGATGCGGATCGACCCCACCAGGTCGCTTCCGTACTCCAAGAATGTCATCCCGGCCGACAGTGCTGCGGCTCCCGCTCCTGTCGACCCGCCCGGCGTGCGCGAGGGGTCCCACGGGTTGTTCGTCACGCCGTACAGCTCATTCGCTGTCTGGGCGAAGTCGGCCAGCATGAACGCCACGTTGGTCTTGCCCGCGATGATCGCCCCGGCCTCTTTGAGTCGCCGTACGATCGTGGCGTCGGAGTCGGCCACGAAGTCCTTGGCGCCGGGATCGCCCCAAGTGGTGTGCATCCCGGCCACGTCGAAGCTGTCCTTGATCGTGATCGGCACGCCGTGCAGCGGCCCGGCCTGGCCCCTGCGGGCGGTCACCTCGTCTGCAAGGGCTGCTTCCCGCAGGGTCTCCTCGCGCCGGCACTCCACGACGGCGTTCAGGACGGGGTTGACGGCTTCGACCCGGGCGAACAGCGTCTCGGTCAGTTCGCGTGAGGAGATCTCCCTGCGGCGGATCATGCCCGCGACGTCGGTCGCCGATCGGAACAGTGTCTCGTTCATGTCAGCAGGTCTCCGGGAGGTCGAAGGCGGGGAAGTAGCGGGCGCCGAAGGTGGTGAACTCCGCGACGGCGCCTTGCTCGACCCGCAGGACGTCGAGTTTGGCCGCGCGGAAGACGGTGTCGCCGGGTCGGCGGAGGTAGCAGGCGGCGGCCGGCTGCCGGTTGGCTGCGGTGGGCGTCACTTTCCAGTCGCCCATGCGTTCGGAGCCGAAGGCGCGTTCGAACAGCGGCTGCATCGCGTCGCGGCCCTGGTAGCACAGTGGCTCGGGTGGCATGGTGACCCGCACGTCGTCGTGCACGAGCGCGGCCAACGCGGCGACGTCGCACCTGGTGTGGGCGTCGACGTAGCGGGCCAGCAGCGCCCGCTCCTCCTCGCTCGGCTCGGTGACGGGCGTGTCGAGGCCGTGCTTCGGGAGTCGCCCGCGCAGAGTGGCGCGCGACCGCTGCAGGGCGCTGTTGACCGCGGCCACGCTCGTGCCCAGTGCCTCCGCCGTCTCCCGCGCGGACCAGTCCAGCACCTCACGCAGCACGAACACTGCGCGCTGCTGAGCGGGCAGCAACTGGATGGTCGCCAAGAACGCCAGCTCGATCGTCTCCCTCGCCACCACGACGGCGTCTGGCTGGAGTTCATCGAGTATCCGGTCGGGGTACGGTTGCAGCCAGGGGACGTCGGCGTACGAGCGCACCGTGGAGGCACGGCGTTCCCGCTGTCGTATCACGTCCAGGCAGGCGTTCGTCGCAATGCGGTACAGCCAAGCCCGCAAGCCGGGGCCGCCATCGACCCCCTCGCGGTTGCGCCAGGCCTTGACCAGCGTCTCTTGCACCACATCCTCAGCATCGGTGAATGAGCCGAGCATGCGGTAGCAGTGCACGTGGAGCTCCCGGCGGTATTGATCGGCCTGCCGGGTGAAGTCCGTTGTCATGTGCATAGAACGTTCTCATCGTGGCGAACTCATCGGTGCCGCGATGAAATTCTCACAACCATTGCTGTAAGCGATAACTTGGTCACTTTCTGAAGTTCAGGTCATGGTTTCGTGCGCCACCGCGATCGCGGATCGCAGGCCGATCTTGCCCACCGCGAAGGATTGGAGGCTGGAGCACGTGTTATTGTTGGCGTTCCCAATGTTGGATTAGCCAATGAAAGAGGAATGGTGACCGGACAGGCTCATCTGGCGGACCGTATGGAGATCGCCGACCTGCTGGCCCGCATGAACCACTGGCTGGACGACAACCGGCTCAGCTGGCAGGACGACCGCCGCTACGCCGACCTTGACCGCCTGTACACCACCGACATCGTGCTACGCAGCCCGCGCGGGACCGCGCACGGCCTCGACGAGTTGATCGCATATGTGCGCCGCAACAGCACCGACACCCAGCACACCCAGCATGTGACCTCCGACGTGCTCATCGACGTGGACGGCGCCAAGGCAGACGTCATCGCCAACACCGTTGTGCACTTCTACCGCCCCGATGAAGGCCCGTTCCTCACCACCGGCCTGCGCGCGGCCTACACCGCCGTACGCACTCCGGACGGCTGGCGCTTTGCCAGCAACGAGATGACCCTCCTGTGGCGCCGAGCCACCTGACAGAACGCCATGGGCATCGACCGGCACGTCAGCCGACTGACGAGGCCGCCGGAACTCATCACACGGAGCGTGGCACAACCTTCACTTAAGGTGAACAATAGGTCTCAGTTGGTGTCGGGGATGAGCACATCTGGGGGGGTTGGTCCGGCTGGGGGGTGCTGTCAGCCCCTGCCAGTGAGCGCGTTCGCTGGGTTCGATGGATCGTGAAGGGCGCGGATGGCGCGCCGTTGACGAAATCGTTGTCGGCCTGCGTGGGTGCCGGCGAACGAGCAGCGAGGGGACGTTCATGCTGGGCGTGGTGATGCACACCGCAGGCGACGTGCGGGTGGAGAAGCGCGAGGATCCCAGGATCATCGAGCCGACGGACGCGGTCATCCGGTTGACGGCGACCTGTATTTGCGGGTCGGACCTGTGGCCTTACCGGGGTATCGAACCGGCCGACCACCAGGTGATGGGGCACGAGTACGTCGGCGTGGTCGAGGAGATCGGCGCGGACGTGAGGAACCTCAAGGTCGGCGATTTCGTGGTCGGGTCGTTCGTCATCTCCGACAACACGTGCGAGATCTGCCGGTCGGGTCACCAGTCCAAGTGCGTGAACGGCTCCTTTGTGTCGCAGGCGATCGGCACCCAGTCGGAGTGGGCACGCATCCCCTACGCGGACGGCACGCTTGTTCCCACACCGGGGCAGCCGGGCCCGGAGCTGATCCCGTCGCTGCTGGCCGCGTCCGACGTGCTCGGCACCGGCTGGTTCGGTGCCGTCGCCGCTGAGGCAGGCCCGGGCAAGACCGTCGCGGTCGTGGGTGACGGGGCGGTCGGCCTGATGGGTGTCCTGGCCGCCAAGCAGCTCGGCGCGGAACGGATCATCGCGATGTCCCGCCACCCCGAACGGCAGAAGCTTGCCCGCTTCTACGGCGCGACCGACATCGTCACCGAGCGGGGCGACGAGGGCGTAGCGAAGATCAAGGAGTTGACGAACGGGCTCGGCGCCCACAGCGTGATCGAGGCGGTCGGCACGCAGGAGTCCACCATGCAGGCGATCGGTGCGACCCGGCCCGGCGGGCACCTGGGCTTCGTGGGCGTGAACTACGACGTCGTGATCCCTGGCCTTGAACTGTTCTTCGCCGGCATCCACGTTCACGGCGGCCCTGCGCCGGTGCGCCGGTTCCTGCCTGAGCTCATCCAGCTCATCTGGGACCGCAAGATCGATCCCGGCAAGGTCTTCGACCTCACCCTCCCGCTGGAGGACGCCGCGGAGGGGTACACGGCGATGGATGAGCGTCGCGCCATCAAGGTCTTGCTGACCGTCTGACCCTGCCCCGACCGGAGCGTTCACCCAGATCTACGGTGGAGGACATGAGCAGGAAGGACGAGGTGCGGGAGTTCTTGATCTCCCGCCGCGCGCACGTGACTCCCGACCAGGCGGGACTGCCCGACTTCGGCGGCGAACGGCGCGTGCCCGGCCTGCGCCGCGAAGAGGTCGCCATGCTCGCCGGCGTCAGCGTCGACTACTACACCCAGCTCGAACGCGGCAAGATCCGCGGCGCCTCCGAGAGCGTGCTCAACGCCATCGCGCGGGCATTGCAACTCAACGACGTCGAACGCGGATACCTGTTCGACCTGGCCCGCACCCCGGCCGCGCGCAGCCGGCGACGAGCCAAGCCGTCGTTGCGGGCCTCGGTGCAACGGGTCCTGGACAACATGGCCGTGCCTGCCGTCGTAGTCAACGCCCAGCAGGACCTCATCGCCGCCAACCTCATGGGCCGCGCGCTGTACGCCCCGCACTTTGAGGCCGAGAAGCCGAACCTGGCCCGGTTCGTCTTCCTCGACCCCCGCGCTCGAGACTTCTACGTCGACTGGCCCCTTGCCCGCAGCATGATCGCCGCGATGCTGCGGCTTGAAGCCGGACGCGACCCGCTCAACCAGGACCTCACCGCGCTCATCGGGGAGCTCTCCACGCTCAGCCCGCAGTTCCGCACGGATTGGGCCGAGCAGGACGTGCACGAGCACCGCACCGGCCAGAAGATCTACCGCCACCCCGAAGTCGGCGAGATCGACGTCACCTTCGACGTCTTCGAACTGCCCGGCGAACCAGGCCTCTCCATCTGCACGTTCAGCGTCGAAGAGGCCTCACCGTCCGCCGACAGGCTGGCCCTTCTCGCCAGCTGGGCAGCCACCCAAGAGTTCGGAAGCCGGAACGCGCCCACAGAGCCACCGGTCAGGGACCAACAAACAGCGCCTCCCTCCCCACAAGAAGCAACTGGCAGGGAGTCCGTCGCGCAGGAGGGAGAGGACTGACATGGCGCTGACTCTGGTGACCGGGGCATCCACCGGGCCCCACGAGGGCTGCGGCAGCGTCGTCGCACACTGAGATCGCCGAAACCGCCACGGCCGGGTCCGCGGCGTCACCGCTGGGCAGGTCAGCGCAGGTCGGCGCGCGGCGCCATCATCCTGCGCGAAACCAGCGACTGCACGCCGCCGCCGGTGTCTTGTGGCGTCCGGGAAACCCGCCAAGTTCCGGCGCTCTTCTTGGGGACCCGTTCAGCGTTGGTAGGCCTAGGCCTGGCCGGTGCCGCGGTAGGCCTCGACCGGAATCGGGTCGACGCCCTGCTGTATCCGGTCGGTGTAGAGGCGTCCGTGCAGGTGGTCGATCTCGTGGCCGACCAGGCGGGCGAGGCGACCAGGCCCATGAATCGGGCGTCTGGCTCAACTGTCACGAGACCCTAGACGGGTGTTTCGGCGGCGGTGGGAGGCTGGTCGAGCCGTTCGATGCGCGCTGGCAGGTGTTTGTGCCAGGGAGTGGCGGAGAAGGGGTCGCGTCGTCGGGAGTCGGTGAGTTCGTTGAGCGCCACGCCTGTTCGGTTGAGCGGCTCGCGATCGGGTCGTGTTGTGGCTGGTTGGGCAGGCAGGCGTGGCCGGGTTGGAGCCGGTCGTCGATCTCGGCTTTGCTCACGGCGCGGCCGCGGGCCGTGGTGATCACGACGTGGTCTCCGTCGGAGATGTGGAGGCGTTCGGCGTCTGGTGGGCTGATGCGCACCGCACCGTCGGGGTCGCGCCGGCGCCAGGTGGTGTCGCGGAAGATGGTGTTGGCGGTGAAGGCTCGCCGCTGCCCGGCGACCAGGACGAAGGGGTAGTCGTCGCTGGTGTGCGTGGTCGGGGTGTCGGGCAAAGCCGCGAGGGTGTCCGAGGAGTTCGGGGATGTGCAGTGGGATGCGGCCGGAGGTGTGGCGCACGTGGGTCCATGCGTCTTCGGCGCGGTCGAGGGTGAAGGTGACGCCGGAGCGGTTGTCCAGGATGGCGGTGAAGAGGTCGTCGGCGGAGCGGTGCCTGGCGCGTCTCATGGCGTCGGGGTACTCCCGGGACACGCGCAGTGCCAGCCCCCACAGCACCGCTGCCGCTTGCGCGCCGTCGGGCAGCGCGCGGCCAAGGGTCTGGTAGAGCAGATACGGAGCCATTGCCAGGGTCGACCGGTCGGCGGCGATCATGGCCGCGACGACGGCCTTGAAAACAGGGCGGCCGAGTCGCAACGCCGCTCGCAGGAGTTTCACCTTGTGTCGGGGGGCCGCGCCTAGGGCTTGGAGGAGGCGGCTGTAGATCTCGGGCTCGGGCAGGGTCCCGGGCGGCGGGTCCAGGACCGGAGCGCGCAGCTGGAAGGTGTTGCCGGGGAACTCGAAGTTGAAGAACGTCGCCTCCCACTTCTCGAACTGGGTGCTGGCCGGAAGCACATAGTGCGCGAGCCGCCCGGTTTCGGTCAGGGCGACGTCGACCACGACCACCAGGTCGAGCGCCGCCAGGGCCCGCCTGAACTCCGCGGAGTCGGCGAGGGAGTGAGCGGGATTCGAAGAATCGATCACCATGGCGCGGAAGCGCTGCGGATGATCGTTGAGGATCTCGGCGGCGATGACGTTGCACGGCACGAGCCCTGCGGGCATGGGCGTGCCGGTGACCGGTGTGCGCTGCACGTCGGTGTCGTAGCGGCCCAGCGGCGCGAACCAGGTGTGGGGTTGCATCGCGCCGGGCTTGCCGAAGTTGCCGGTCAGCAGCCACATGAGCTTGTTGAGGTAGGAGATGAGGGTGCTGTTGGGGCCCTGCTGGACACCGAGGTCCTCATAGGTGGAGACGCTGCCGGCGGTGGCGATGCGGTGAGCCACCTGGCGGAGGGTCGCCTCGGCGATGCCGCATACCTCTGCGTACGCGCTCACCTCGACCCTGCGCAGGACGTCCAGGACGCAAGCCTGGTCGCTGAGGTGCTCGGAGGCGAAGTCGTGGTCCAGCAGGTCGTCTTGAACGATGACGCCGACGATGGCCGCCAGGCACCAGGCGTCAGTGCCGGGCCGGACCTGCAGATGGATGTCGGCAAGGTCGGCGGTCTCAGAACGGACGGGGTCGATGACGATCATGGTCCGGTCGGGGTTCCTGGCGATCTCCTTCAGCACTGTCCGGGCGCGTGTGACGCCGTGACTCTGCCACGGGTTCTTGCCGATGAAGACCGAGACCTGGGCGTGCTCGAAGTCACCGTGGGTGTGACCGCCGGTGAGATGAGCGTCGACCCAGGCCTCGCCACACTTCTCCTGCGCCAGCGGGTTGGACCGGTACCGCGCTCCCAGAGCGTGCTGCAAAGGTTGGCGGTAGGCGCCGCCCAGATGGTTGCCCTGCCCGCCGCCGCCATAGAAGAAGATGCTCTTCCCGCCGTGGGCATCGCGCACCGCCGCCAGCCGGGAGGCGATCTCGCTGATCGCGGTGTCCTAGCTGACCTCGGTGAACGTTCCGTCCTGCTCGCGACGCAGCGGGCTGGTCAGCCGGCGTCCGCCGTTTTGATAGTGGTCCAGGCGCAGGGCCTTGTTGCAGGTGTAACCGTGGCTGGACACATGGTCCTTGTCGCCGCGGATCTTGGCGAATCGGCGGCCCTCGGTCTGGATCTGGATTCCGCAGTTGTTCTCGCACAGGATGCAGGCGCTCTTGTGCCAGGTGGCCTCGGCCGGGTGCATCATCTGCTCCTCCTGCTCATCGACAGGCCTGCGTCTGCGCCGGTTCGGGTGCGGGCCGGCCGTTGCCTCAGCCAAGGGGGTTGTCTTTGTCCTGCAGGGCCGCCAGAGCGGGTGCGTACATGCGGGTCTTGATGGTGCCGAGGGTGGTGCCGGCCTTGCCCACCTGGGACTGGGCGATATCCACCGCGGTCTGGCGCACGGCGTCCTGGTCCACCGCGCGGTCGACGATGGCGGCGTCGAGGGCGTCGTGGCCGCCGTAGCGGCGGGCGGTGGTCATGGCCTCGTGCGCGGTCTGCGGGGCCAGCCGGGCCTGGATGAGCGCGGACATGCCCCAGGTGAAAGGGATGTCGATGTCGGCTTCGGGCAGGCACCAGTAGCCGCGGTCGGCGCGCATCACACGGAAGTCGTGGGCCAGGGAGAGCATCGCGCCGGCGGCGAAGGTGTGCCCCTGCAGGGCGGCCACCGTGACCACCGGCAGCGACAGCACCCGGGCCAACAGCTCGTGGACGCCGATGACGTAGTCCTGGTGCTGGTCGGCGTGGGCGACCAGCCAGTCCAGATCCAGGCCGTTGGAGAAGAACTTCCCCGTGGCGGCGGTCACCAGCCCCCGGGATCCCTCAGACTTCTCCACCTCGTCCAACGCCGCGTTGACCGAGGCGATCCAATCGGGGTGGAAACGGTTCTCGCCGTCCCCCAGATCGAGGATGAAAACACCGTCGTGGCGGTCGAGCGTGGGCATGGCGACTCCTTCAAAGCTCAGATAGGCAGGGTCCGGGGTGGTGGTAGGTCACGGCCGCGGCCGGGGGCCTAGGGCTGGTGGCCTGTGGTCTCGGGCCGGGGGCCTGTGGTCTCGGTCCGGTCGCGGCAACCGGGCGGCGGGATGGCCAGGACCGCGCGGACCGCGGCCTCCAGCCGTTCACGGCTGTCGGCGTCGATGAGCGCGGTTCCCTCAGCGGCGCGGTGGGCGGCGGGCGCGGTGAGGGCGCGACTGAACACGGCGGTGGGCACATCGACCACGCACAAGGTGATCACGGCGACGCTCGGCGCATCGGACCGGTCCCACAGGCCACGGGCCAGCCGGGACAGCAGGGCTAGCAACCGCTTGTCCAGCGCCAGCAGTTCATCGGCCAACTCCTCAGGCAGTTGCGGGCCGAGCAGTTGTTCACGGCTTACGGTCATCAGCATCCGGGCCGCCGCGGGACGGCGCAGCGCGAACCGGGCGGGCGCGTCGGCCGCCGCGACCACGGCGTCCACCGCCGCCTCGGCCTGCGGTCCCGCCGAGCTCAACGCCACCTCCACCAGCGCTGCCTGCTGGTCGAGGAAGTCGGTCGCCGCACGCAGCCATACCCGCCCCAGCAGGGCTGGCAGCGACCCGAACGCGTGGTAAATCGCCCCGTTCGACACTCCCGTGACGGCCGCCAGGCTCCGGACGGTGACGCCGCCGGGACCCAGCTCGGCCACCCGCCGCTCGGTGGCGTCCAGCACCAGGTCGAGATCGTGAATCCGTGGTCGTGCCATACCCCAACAGTAACAGAACACGCGCTCTGTTACTGACAGTGAATACCGACGCTCCCCGGCCTCATCGCCGGCGGACCAGATCTACACACGAAGGGAAGACGCATCACGGCACGGCACCATCCGGAAACGCTGTCGATTTCCGTAGTGCCCTGGACAGTCGACCTGGGGTGATGAACCGGATTGCAGAGGACTTCGGATCGTCGTGCTGTCCGTACTCCTATGCACGGTGAACATCAACCCGTACGGCACGTTCCGGCTGGAGATGGACAAGCGGCTCGATCTCGCGCCCGTGACAGTTCCCCGTACCCGGTAGGCAGGCGCAGCCGCCACGGCACGCGCAAGGCGGTCAGTGCCACGAGTGTCAGACGTCCTTTCCGGGACGGCTGGTGTGAAGGCGTTCCCAGAGGCGGACCAAATGCGCGTGCAGGGCGTCCTCGGCCTCCTCAGCGGTCAGGTGCCCTATGAGCACATGGCTGGTCAGGCCGTCCGCGAGGGCGAGCAGGGCCCGGGCCTCGCGCTGCGGATTGAACGTCGCAGGGTCATCGTCGGCCGGGCCGCTCTCGCTAGCCTCCGTGATGAGGCGGACGAGGAGGCCCTGGAGAGCCGCGTAACTGATTCTGAGTTTGGCGGCGAGTGGCTCGCTGACGGCGGCCTGGGCAACGAACGCGAGCCACACCCGTGCCTCGGCGCGGTGCTGTCTGTGGAGCAGGGCGATCTCGGTGGCCGCGTGGCCAAGGGCGGTAGCGGCCGACCGGGCCGGGCTGCTGGACAGGCGGGCGCGTACACGTTCGGTGATGCGCTCGCCGACGTGGTCGACGGCGAACAGGAGCATCTCCTCCTTGTTGCGGAAGCAACGCTGAACGGCACCCAGGGAGACCTCCGCTCGGGTGGCGACGTCGCGCATGGTCACCCCCTCAGGTCCGTGTTCGTCAGCGAGGAGGCAGACGGCCTCGGCGATCCGTCGGCGTCGGCTCTCGTAGTCCACCTGCTTGGGCATGTTCGGGCGCCTCCTTTTCCGATACGAGCGTATCGCTTCTGGGTTATGGTTCCGATGCGAGCGCTTCGACATATGAACGGGGAGGACAAGAATCGTGCGGGATGCCCTATGGAAGATGCCGGCCGCAGCCCAGGCAGAGGCAGTCCGGAACGGAGACGTATCGGCTGTCGAACTGGTCGACAGCCACCTGGATCGCATCGCCGACGTCAACCCGCAGGTCAACGCGGTCACGCAGTTGATGGCCGAGCGCGCCCGTGAAGCCGCGGCGCAGACGGATCTGCGCCGGGCCGCAGGCGAAGAGCTGGGGCCTCTGGCAGGGGTGCCGTTCACGGTGAAGGAGACCACCGCCGTCGAAGGTGTGCCGACCACGATGGGAATCGCGCGCTTCCGCGATCTGGTGGCGACGGCCGACGCACCCCCGGTGGCCCGGCTGCGTGCCGCCGGAGCCATACCGATCGGGCACAGCAACATACCCACCCTGATCCTGGCCGGGATGCATACCCGCAGCGAACTGTTCGGCGACACCGTCAACCCGTGGGACCGGAGCCGGACTCCGGGAGGCTCCAGCGGCGGCGACGGAGTGGCCGTAGCCACCGGCATGGCCGCGCTCGGGCTCGGCAACGACTCCGGCGGATCAGTACGAATCCCGGCCTCGTTCTGCGGCGTGGTGGGACTGAAGCCCACCGCCGGGCGCTTCCCCGCCGACCACCGTATTCTCGGCCCGGACGACCCAGGACCGGCCTCACAGATGCTGGTCACCGACGGGCCCCTGGCCCGCAGGATCGCCGACCTGCGGCTGGCATACGAGGCGCTGGCCGGGACCGACCCGCGGGACCCGCGGGCCGTACCGGTGCCCGTCCGTGGTGAGCCGCTGCCGGGACCGGTGAAGGTCGCGGTCGTCGTCGATCCCGGCGGCCACGGCGTCCACTCCGCAGTCCGCGGTGCTGTCGCGGCCGCGGCCGGCGCGCTGCGGGACGCCGGGTACGACGTGCGGGAGATGGCGGACGTTCCGCGGCTGGATGAGGCACTTGAGGCGTACCACCGGATCGTCGTGACCGAATTTGCCCCGACCTGGCCGGTGGTGCGGACACTGCTCGGCGAGGGCGGAGATCGCTACATCGAGATGACGATGGAGAAGACCCCACCCGCGACCGCAGCGGAGTTCATGCAGCTGATGGGGGTCTGGCTGGGCATCCGCCGCTCCTGGGCGGAGTTCCTCGACGAGTACCCGCTGCTGCTCGGGCCGGTGTTCACAGAGCCGGCCGTCGAGCCGGGGCTGGAGTCACGCGACCAGGCAGGACGGGAACGAGTCGGCTCGGGCATGCGCCTGTGCACGGTGACCAGCTTCGCGGGCGTACCCGGGGTCGCCGTACCGACCGGAGTGACCGACGGCCTGCCGTCCGGCGTGCAGATCGTCGGGCGCGCGTTTCGGGAGGACCTGTGCCTGGATGCCGCCCAGGAGGTCGAGGACCGCCTCGGAGTGCTCACACCGATCGACCCTCGCCCGGAAGTCCCAGCGGCCGCGCGGTAGGCAGTGCTACGACAGTCCCCGAGGCGTTCCTGCCTGTCGCCGCGGGCTGCGGGCGCGCCGATCTGCTGCCCTGGCCGTGATGACGGCGACAGGCCCGGCCGGCCCGGGCGGTTGAGGGGACAAGGACCGCTACGTCAGGGCCGCGAAGTCCGCGTGCGCCTGCTCCACGGCCTCGGGGTGGGCGCTGGCCTTCTCGTGCTCGGCGAGTGCCGGGTAGATGCTGGCCAGGGAGGGGTTCTGGCCCTTGTTCTTGCCGGTGGGGATGATCAGGTCCTTGCGGATGTCCTCGACGCGTTCGCCGGCGGCCTTGCGGCGCAGGACGGTGTGGAGCATGTCGTCGGTCATCACGGGGCGGCGGCCGCCGTGGTTGCCTTTGCGGGCGGCGGCGTCCAGGCCCTCCAGGGTCGCCTCGCGGATCGCTTCGCGTTCGGTCTCGGCCATCGCGGCGAAGAACCCGAACAGCATCCGGCCCGGCCCGGACGGGTCGTAGGTCCCCGCCAGCGGCCCGGCCAGCATCTCCAGGACCAGCCCGTGCGCGGTGAGATGGCCGGCCAGCGCGGTGAGCTCGGCGGCGTCACGGCCCCGCCGCTTCATCTCGTACACGGTGAGGATGACCCGGCAGTGCGGGGCGTGCGCCTTCACCTCGCGGGCGGCGGCGAGCGCGGCCTCGAACTGCGGGCGCACCTTCACCCGGGTGGAGATCTTCTCGGAGAAGATCTCCTCGCGCGGGATGCCGTGGCGGGCGAGCGCGTCCAGCTGCGATTGGAGCTCCTGGGTGAGGGAGGAGCAGCGGGCGTAGCCGATCCGGATGTCGGCGGTCGG
Source organism: Actinomadura sp. 6N118 (assembly GCF_044326415.1). NCBI lineage: Bacteria > Bacillati > Actinomycetota > Actinomycetes > Streptosporangiales > Thermomonosporaceae > Actinomadura > Actinomadura sp. 6N118. The sequence goes on from NZ_JBIRAZ010000021.1 coordinate 85,537, forward strand.
CCGGTCGGGGTCGATCGGCGCGGGCGGAGGGGTCCCCGGCCGCCACGGCTGCCCCGGTCCCCGATCAGCCGGCGTCTGGACCCGCAGCAGCTTCGCCAAGCGGGGAACCTTCACGAACCGGCCGGTGTGGTAGGTCCCGGCCACCGCACCCGAACGCCACCGGCACGGCGAACCGGCCTCCACGCCACATCGCGGGCCTGTTCCCGGGCATGTCTGCTGACACCGATTCCAGAGCCCGCCGCTGAGTAGGGTGGGTGGCCGCGCCCACAGGATGGAACGCGACCACCTCCCTCCGAACCCGACGTGCCCCTTTCGAGGCATCAGGCTCTCCGGTAGTGAGGAGGGTTCCTCTGTCGGTCATGCTGGCCTCCTGGCGAGGTCAGCCAGCCCCATGCCGTCGTAGGCGCCGTTGTGGATTTTCACGTGGCACCCGTGGCAAACCGGGATCTGCTTGCGATTCAGGGCGGCCATGGTCCGGGTGAACCCGGTGACCTTGTTACCCATCTTGCGGATGTGGCGGACGTGGTGCATCTGCACCCTGTCTGTTGATCCGCATACGCAGCAGATCCGGCCGAGGCTGCTCTTGGTACGCAACCCCCAATTGGCCGCGCCGATGTCCGAGGCGACCGCTCTCTTCCTGCCGGCATGACTGACTCGCGGCCGTCTGTCGCATGTGGACCAGAACTATGTGCGGTCTGAGATCCATGTGGCGGCCGCGCAAGAGACCAGCGGCTCCACTGCGAAGCAGGAGGAACTGAGCCTCTGACCTTGCCGTTTACGCCGAATGGCGTAGTTCTTGTGGGGTGTCCGTTAACGTCTGACGTCATGATCATTGCTGACGATTTCGCCGTGGTGGCGCGGGATCCCGGGGTGGCGCTGGAGATGGTGAGGGCCGCTGACTGGGACGCGTTCGCGCCCGAGCGCGACCTGCCGCCGCTCCGTGACGCGCTCGCCGCGTTGGAACGGGCGCACGGCGTCACCGAGGCGCACCGCCATGCGACCGCGAAGATCAAGGCGTACGGCGCTCTGCTCCGCCATGCCGACACGCACCGGGCCGAGCTGCTGACGCACGTGCTCAGCCCCTGCGGCCGGTACCTGGCGATCGGCAGCGCGGTCGGTGAGGAGTTCGACGACGGCGGCGTGCTGCAGGTCTGGGAGGTCGCCACCGGCCGCTGCGTCAACGTCATCGACAGGATTCCCGGCGGCGTGGGTTGGGAGAGCGCGCGGCACATGATCCAGTGGTCGGCCGACGCCTCCCGGATCGCGGTGGTGCACGACAAGTCGATGGTGGGGGTCTGGGAACCGTTCCGCGACCAGGAGGGCCTCTGGGGTGCGCCGATCGTCCAGGTGGACGTGAGTGACTCGCGACCGCGCTTCGCCTTCGCGCCAGACGGCGAACGTGTGGTGATGTGGGGCGGCTGGCACCGGAAGGACCAGCGAGGCCGGCTCTTCCCGCTGGACGACGTCGAGGCCGTCGAGGCTCTGGTGCCGGTCGAGTCGCTGTCCGATGAGATGCTCGCCGTACTCGACGGAGAGCCGCTCTCCCTCGACTGGTCCGCGTGGTCGAAGGATGGCGAGCGGGTCTACGGGGTCTACAGGTACGAGGCGTCCGGGTGGGGATGCTCCATTGACGTCGCCGCGCGCAGGGTCGTCTGGCTGAGGGACACTCACGACCTCGACGGCCCGCTGCCGGCCTGGAGTCCGGACGAACGGGCTCCTTGCCCACCAGCGGAACGGTCAGCTGACGATCAGCGACGCGGTGACCGGGGAACCGGTGGCGGTGCACGCTGCCCGCCCGGGTGCCGAACTGCTCTCCTGGGGCCCGGCCGGACGGCTGGCGATCGTGACGCCCGTCGGCAACGACGAAGGCGAACGCCCGAGCGTGAGCATCGTCAAGGCGACCGGCGAGCACGACTACGACTTGGATCTGGCGCTCAGCCCGACGGGGTACAACACGCCCGACCTCACCGCGTGGGCATGGTCGCCGGACGGCGGCCGCGCCGCCTGCCTGACCGGCGAGGGCCGGATCGAGATCTGGGACTTGGGTGAACGCCCCGAGCGAACCCGGGCGGTCGAGATACCGGAGGACGCGGACGGGGTGCTGTGGGGTGCGGACGACGTGCTCGTCATCGTCACCTCGTTCGACGAGGACGGCGGGACGATCCCGGGGCTGCGGTTCGTCAAGGCCGGGACCGGTGAGGTGGTCGGCCCATTCCAGTTCCTGCGGGAGCCGCCCGGACCGAACCCCCTGAATCTGGACGGAGAGGACATCGGTGTGGACTTCGAGCCCCATCCCGCGTTCGCGCTGGACGCGCGCACCTGGGGAGTCGCGTTCGAGCCCGGCTTGGTCATCGCCCCTCCCGGCCGGGAAAGCGACCTGGACGCGCTGCTCGCCTGGTCGGTGGACCGCAGGTTCGCCTGGCCGGTCCGCTGGGGCGGCCTGGAGATCTTTCCGAACGCTCCCGCGGCCGCTGACGGAGCCGCCCCTCCCCTCGACGAACTCGTCGAACCCTTCCAAGGCAGCGCACCGGCCGAGCCGTCCGCGTGGCCGCCACCGGAGACCGCCACCTTCGAGGACCTGCTCCATCTCGCCGGCGAGGTGGTCGAGCAGGTCAGGGCGAGCGACCCGGAAGGCGTCCATACCCCCGGGGCTGTCACGCGAGATCGCGATCCTGTACGCGCAGCGGAACGGGGCCGAGCGGGCGCGGCGGTTCGTCGAGCTCTGCCCCGACCGCCTGCGACCCCAGGTAGCCCCGCAGATCGAGAAGATCCTGAGGAAGGCAGAACGGCTGGACGCGGCACCTCCGGCACCCGAGCCGCCGACCCCGATGGAGATCGCTGACCTCGTTGAGGCTCACGAGAAGTTTCTCCGTACGCCCCGCGGTCAACGTTCGGGCGCGAACGCCGAGCTGGTTCGGCAGGCCGCCCACGCCCGCCACATCTCCGCCGTTCTCGATCTGCTCGAGCAGGCGCCGCTGGAGACCTACCTTGGCCTCGGCTCTCACGACAGGTACTACTTGACGCTGTGTGCCCTCCGGATCATCGCCACCGGCTCCGACAAGGAGATCCAGCGCTGATCAACAAGGCCGTGACGTGCCGAGGCCGCCGGGCAGCGTGACCGAAGCGTGCATCAAACACCCTTCAGAACACGATCAAGTGCCGCCCCACCTGCAGGTCCCCAGTGAGGTTTGCCGCCGGGAAGACCCCGATCTCCGTTCTGCCCCATGAGCATCAGGAAGAGGCTCTTCATACGGCCAGCCCGCGGGCGCGCCGAAACATCGGCATGCCGATCATCCCCGGATGACCAGGTGAGCCTGGACGGGCCTCGTGCCACGACTCCTCTCAGGATGGGACCAAGTCGATGGCACTCCGGACCGGTCCCGATGATCGTGCGGCAGGATGGATGTCGGCTGGTAGCGATGGCGCAACAGTTCTTCATTTTGTGGCATTTGGTGGAATGCCGCTCGGACCCCGGCCATGACCACCTCTATTTCCAGGGGGTGGTTTTGTCTGGGGCAGCGCGACTGTGGGCGCGCGTTGGTGTCGCTGGCGTATCTCGGCCGGGCCGGTTCCCCAGTGTTGGGTGAACCGGTGGTCGAGGTAGGCCAGAACCTGGTGCCGGGTCATCGTTTGCAGCCCGCCGGGGCACGAACGTCGTGCCTTGATGACGCGGGCGCCGTTGATGTCGGCATGCAGGGTCTTGCCGCAGAACCTGCATGCGAAGCGGTCCTGTGTGCGGCGGTTACGGGCGTGGACGAACCCGCACCCGGAGCATTGGCGGGAGGTGTGGGCGGGGTTGATGGTGGTCACGGTGATGCCGTGGTCCTGGGTGAGGGCGGCCAGGCGCCGTTTGAGGACGGCGCGTCCGGCGCGGGAGGCGCCGCAGGGTCGCGGACAGGCCCTTGCCGCGGAAGTCGAGGTCTTCGACGACCAGTTCGCGGATGTCGTGTGCGGTGAGCCGGTTGAGGATCCGGCCGATCTCGTTCTCGGCGTAGCGGCGGATCCGCTTGGTGAGGTTGCGCCAGCGTTTGCTGTCGCGGAACCGGACACCGCGCTGGGACAGGCGGGCCTGCAGGGTGGTGAGCTCGGCGTCGCGGGCCCGTAGCCACGGGTACAGGGCCTGCCCGAGGCGCTGGCCGTGGCTGGTGGTGAGCAGGTTGCACAGCCCCCAGTCCAGCCCGACCACTTCACCCTGCGTGCGGGGCTGGGACTTGGGGGAGGTTTTGACCAGCCGGATGGTGACCTCACCGTCGTCCGCACCGTCGCCGTCGGAGACGGCGACCTGTACCACGCTGGACAGTTCCCCAGCTTGTGCGTCGAAATAGCGGCTGGTCTGCAGGGGGATGCGGACCGGGGCGCCGGCTCCGGGCAGGCGGGAGATCCGCAGCCACCACGCGAACGATCCCCCGTTGGTGGCGCCGGCGGAGTCCTCACGCTGGGCGATCGGGCCGTCGAACAACATCGTGCGGACCCGCGCCAGGTTCGGGAACGGATGATCGATGCGCAGCGCCTGCTCGGCCAGGCGGCGTGCCAGCGCCAAGTCCTCGAGCGTGGCGGTGAACACACCGCCACCATCCTGCCCACCGGTGCGGCTGGTAGTGGTGTATTCGGAGCGGAACCAGGCCCGTCCAGCGTTGATGCGGAACAGGTTGCTCTTGCGTTCGGCCGGGACATCCAGCGCGGCGATCAACGCGCGGATCTTGGGGACGGCGGCTCCGGACCATGCGGCCAGGGCCTGGTTGACCTGGTTGGCCACCGGATCCTGCGCAGTGACGAACGCGGAACCATCGAGGTCTGGGAACTCGATCACGGCCTGCGGCGTATCCGCCTGGAAGGGCACGACGGCCGTATCCCGTGGATCGCCCTCGACGAGGCTGGACGGATTGCCCTGTCGGCTGGTGAGGACGCCTCCGTCCGGCTCTGGGACCTTCCATCCGGACGTTGTGCGCGGGTGCTGCGCGGCCACGACGGTCCGGTTGAAGCGGTGGCAGTAGACGCCAGCGGGCGCGTTGGGTTTTCCGTGGGCGCCGACATGCTCGTTCGTGTGTGGGACCTCGCCACCGGAAAGTGCCGCGCGGAACTCGCTGGCCACACGGCCAAGCCGACCACGCTGGTGGCCGACCGCGACGGGCGATACCTCCTCACCGCGCCCAGGTGGGGCGAGGAAGGTCCGCGGCTCTGGGATGTCGCAGCGGGCCACTGCCTGTGCGAACTCCCTCTGGGCGCAACCACGCTTAGCCCGGACGGCACTGTGCTGGTGTCCGGCCACGATGACGGCGGCCTCCACCTGTGGGACCCACGAACGGGTAGTCACCGACGAACCCTGCACGCGCCTGACGAATCCGGCAAAGTAGGCCCACTGTGGACCGATGGAGACACCGCGATCGCCAGTCGGGAAGGCAGCGGAATCGAGGTGTGGGACCTGCACGCGGGCCGACGCACACTCCAGCGCGAGCAGTTGCCGTCGTTTCGGCAGGTGAGCCCCGATGGCCGGTTCGGCGTCTCCGGAGGATTCGACATGCTCGTACGGGTCTGGGATGTCCGCTCCGGTGGCCAGCTCGCCATGCTTGAAGGACACGACGAGGTCGTAGCGGGAACGCTACTCGCCGATGACGGCCATACCCTCGCATCATTCGACGGTGCGGGGTGCATCCTGATCTGGGACCTTGACTGGGACTACGACTTCACGCCGCCGCCCGACCGTTTTTGACCAGGCGGCGGCTTCTCTGTTTCTTCCCAGGCCAGGTCGAGCAGGAATACCCGTTGCCGTGCGGGGACCTGGTCGAACTGCGGGCGCGAGGAGATCCCGCGGAGCGCCCCGGGGGAACTCGACGAGGCGCTGCGCCACCCGCGCTCGGGTCCGCACGACCAGCCCCAAGACGTCCCAGGTGCTCAAGGCGTCAAGCTGTCAGGGGTTTGAGGTGATGGTGACCATGCGGTCGCTTCGTTATAGAGGGCGGCGAAGCAATAAAAGGTGCGGCCGAGGCTGGCTAAGGGTGTTCGTTGACCGGCGGTGGGCTGGTGGACGGGTTTCAGCAGGTGGTTCGCCTGGCTCGGGATGCTCGTTGGGCGCGGCTGTCAGCTTGCGGCGGAGGTCCGTCTTGCTGACTGTGACGTCAAGGCGTGGAGTACGGCGTCGAGCAGGCCCGGGAACAGCTTGTCCAGGTCGTCGCGCCGCAATCTGATCAGCCGTGTCCGTCCGTCCACGGTCGTGCGTGTGAGCCCTGCCTCGCGGAGGACGCGGTAGTGGTGCGACAGCGTGGACTTGTGCAGTTCGATGCCGGTGCCGAGAGGCAGGCAGGTCTCGTCGCCGTCGGCAAGCCGGGCGACGATCTCCAGCCGCGCCGGATCGGACAGCGCGTGCATGAGCTGGGCCAGCGTGATGTTCTCCGCTGGCGGGTGCGGTAGTTCGCGCATCGGTTCCTCCGTGCCTTTCGACGGGTCCACGGTAGCGTCCGTTTGATTGTTGGACAAATATCAAACTCGCCGTTAGTTTGATGATCGCCCAACAGTCCAACGGAAGGAACGATTGTGTTCGTGCGGTTGCTTCCCCTGGCGCTGGCCACGTTCGCGGTGGGCACCGATAACTTCGTCATCGCCGGGCTGCTGCCGGCGATGGCGGAGGATCTCGGTGTCACGGTTCCCGTCGCCGGGCAGCTGGTGACCGCGTTCGCCCTGACCTTCGCGATCTCGGCCCCTGTCCTGGGAGCGGCCACGAGCGGCATGAACCGGCGCACCGCGTTGCTGCTGGCCCTGGCCGTCTTCGTCGCGGGCAACGCCGCCACAGCGTTGAGCACCAGCTACACGTTCGTCCTGATCGCCCGCATCGTCACTGCGGCCGGCGCGGGCATCATCACCTCCGCCGCGTCCAGCTCAGCCGTGGCCTTGGTGCCGCCCGAACGGCGGGGAGGCGCGCTGGCGCTGGTCATGGGCGGTCTGAGCGCCTCGACCGCGCTCGGCCTGCCCATCGGTACGCTCATCGGCGGCACCAACTGGCGGCTCACGCTGTGGGCCGTCGCCGGAGCGGGGCTCGTCGCGGCCCTGGGCATCGCCGTTGGCCTGCCCAAGCTCACGCTGCCCGCCGCCGGGTTCCGCGCTCGCCTCGCCCCCATGAAACAGCCCTGGGTCTTGGGCGTCCTGGTCGTCACCATGACGGCGCTGGCCGGGTCGTACCTGCTCTACCCGTACGTGGCGGCCGCGACGGAGGGCCTGACCGGCGGATCGGCGACGACGCTCACCGTCCTGCTGCTCGCCTGGGGACTGGGCACGCTGACCGGGACCCTCATCGCGGGGCCCCTCACCGATCGACACCGTCCCGAACGCGTGCTGGCCGTGGCACTGCTCGCCGCGACGCTGGTGCTGGCGGTCAGCCCGATCATGATGGCCGACCTCGCGTCCGCCGTGGTGTGGGCCGCGCTCTGGGGTCTCTGCATCGGCATCCCCGTCGTTCCGCAGCAGCACCGCCTGGTTGCCCACGCGCCAGCCGCTTCGCCGATCCTGCTCGGCCTCAATTCCGCGGCGGTGTACGCCGGGATCGCGGTCGGCGGCGGCCTGGGAGGGCTCGCCCAGAACTGGATCACTCCGGCCCGGCTCGGGCTGCCCGCTGCGGCGATCACCGCACTGGCGTTCGCCCTCACCCTGGCAACGACCCGCCGCCCGGCCGCGCACGGCAACAGCACCGACGCCGGACACCGGCATCAGTCCACCGAGCCGGAACGAGCCTGACGCGGCTCCCGCACTTCACCAGTCACCCGACAAGTAAGGAACGACGATGACCGGATTCACCATGACCATCAACGGCGCGGCAGCGACGGGCGACGGAACGTTCGACGTCATCGACCCCGCCACAGGCGAAGTCTTCGCGCAGGCCCCGGACTCCGGGAGAGACCATCTGGACGCCGCGATGAACGCCGCCGCCGAGGCCTACCGCCACTGGAAGCTCGACGACAAGGCGCGACGACGCACCCTCCTTGACGCCGCCGACGTTCTGGAGTCCAACACCGAACGGCTCGCGCGGTTGCTCACGTCCGAGCAGGGCAGGCCCCTTCCCGAAGCGCGCGCCGAGATCGGCTGGGCCACCGCGTGGCTGCGCTACTACGCCGGCCTGGAGCTCCCGCGCGAGATCGTCCAGGACGACCGGAACGGCTTCGCCGAAGTGGTGCGCCGCCCGGTCGGCGTCGTGGCCGCGATCGTTCCGTGGAACCTGCCGATCATCCTCGCGGTCTGGAAGTTCGCGCCCGCGCTGCTGGCGGGCAACACCGTGGTCCTCAAGCCCTCACCGTTCACGCCGCTGGCCACCCTGGCGATGGGAGAGATGTTGCGCGAGGTCTTCCCGCCCGGCGTGCTGAACATCGTCAGCGGGCGGGATCCCCTCGGCGCCTGGATGACGGCGCACCCCACCCCGTGGAAGATCAGCTTCACCGGGTCGGTCGCGACCGGGATGAAGGTCGCCGCCGCGGCGGCCAAGGATCTCAAGCGCGTCACCCTGGAGCTGGGCGGCAACGATCCCGCCATCGTGCTCGAGGACGCCGATCCCGGCCGGATCGCGGGCGACGTCTTCACCGGCGCGTTCATGAACAACGGCCAGAACTGCATGGTGATCAAACGGGTCTACGTGCACGAGCGACGCCACGCCGAGCTGGTGGAGGCTCTCGCGGAACGAGCGAGGACAGCGCGTGTCGGGAGCGGGTTCGACGACGTTCAACAGGGCCCGATCGCCAATCGCCCGCAGTTCGACCGGGTATCCGAGCTGGTCACCGACGCCATCGCACACGGCGCGGTCGCCGCAGCCGGAGGACGGGCGCTGGACCGTCCCGGATACTTCTTCGCGCCCACCATCTTGACCGGTGTGGCGGACGGCATCCGCATCGTGGACGAGGAGCAGTTCGGCCCCGCCCTGCCCGTCATCGCCTACCGCGATCTGGACGATGTCGTCGACCGGGCCAACGCCACCCCCTACGGCCTGACCGCGTCGGTATGGACGAACGACGCCGCCCGAGCTGCGAACGTGGCGTCGCGGCTGGAGTGCGGGCAGGTCACGGTGAACGCCCACGGGAACGGCCTGCGCCCGGACCTTCCGTTCGGAGGCCACAAGCAGAGCGGGATCGGCGTGACCAACGGACCGTGGGGCCTTCACCGCTTTACCGAGCTCCAGGTCCTCACCGGCCCGGCAAGAATCGCGTGAACGCCGGAGAGTGAGCGACAAGCCGTCTGACCAGCCGCATGATCGCACGGCAGGTCGGCGAGCTCACCTGGCGACATCGATCAAACGAGCCAAGGTCAAGTCAAGGCTCTGGGCATCGCCCGGCGGCGGGCCGGCTGGATCCCACCAGCAGATCGCGCTGATCTCATCGTTCGGGACGAAGCCGTCATGCGGCCCCGCCTCGCCGAGATAGACGGCACCGTACTCGGGGCGCTGCTGCGCAACGAGCTGGAAGCGTGCATATCCAACCAACGCGAGCGCGGGCAGATCCAAGCCGGCTTCCTCGTACAGCTCACGGACCGCCGCCTGGTATGGGGTCTCGCCGGGATCGATCAAGCCGCCCGGCAGTTCCCAGCACTGACGGAACCGGTTGAACACCAACAGCAGCCGCGGGCCGTCCCAAACCGCAGCCAGCGCCAAAGGCAGCGGCTGAGGCGGATCCAGCACGTGAGATCCCTCTGCGGCGAAAGGCAGGAACCCCAGCAGCTCGTTACCCGCCTCGTCGGTGCAAGGAATCTCATCCACACCTCGATACTGCCCCCATCCGAACGGCCTGCGCTGCCGCGTCTCCATCGAGAGCTGGCTCCGCTCGTGAGGGGCCATGAGCTTCACACCTTGCGGCTCGACCTGGGCCCGTCCAGTCCCCACGAAATGATCTGACTCGGCGTGATCGTGATGATCTCCCGGGACAGGCCCGGCAGCGGCGGCTCGTGATCGGTCAGGGCCACCGCCGAGCCCCGGATCTCGATGCCGCGCGGCGTCCACGGGTCCATCGAGGCCAGGTCGTCCACGACGAGCGACACGGTGCTGCCCTTCTGGACGTTCCTGAATTTCTTGGACGCTCCCAGCGCGCCCCCACCGATTGTGATCGTGCCCGCGGCGGCGTCCACAAAGAAATTCACGGGGTTGTTCTGCACCTGACCACTCGGAGAGGCGGTGGCCAGGCGACCGAGAGGTTGGCTGGTCAGATAGTCAAGTTCCGCCTGTGTGAAGATCATGCGGGCCAGCTTGTCACCCTGACACCGATGTAAGTCAAACGCGGGGCGGGCCCACGCATCTGGCGTCCGAGCGAAACCAAGGTTGCCCGTCCATGCCGGTCAGTTACCGGGTTGGGGGCGGAGTCCGTCGAGGATGAGCTGGGCGATGTGTGCTGAGCGTTTGCGGCTGGTCTCTGCGTTGGCGTGGCGGATCGCGGCGAAGGCGCCGGCGACGAGTGCCATCACCTCGTCGACGGTGAGATCGTGGCGTACGGCGTCGGCAGCGTGCGCGCGCTTGAGCAGATCTGCGACATGGCGTGTGAGGTCTACTGCGACGTCCGGGGCGGCGGTGCGCAAGTCGAACTCGGCGGCCACGAGCGCGCTCTTGACAGCTGCGTTCTCGGCGCCCGAAGCCATCATCCGGGACAGCAACGTGAACAGGGCTGCGGGATCCTCGGTGGCGGCGAGCGCTTCTGCCTCCGCCACGAGCTGTTCCAACGAGTCGATCGCGACAGCGAGGTACAGCGCTTCCTTGGCAGGGAAGTGCCGGTGGACGGTGCCGGGGCCGACCCCCGCGCGGCGAGCTATCTCATCGAGCGAGACACCCAGACCCTCCGTCGCGAACAGCTGCTGCGCGGTCCGCAGCACCCGCTCCCTATTTCGGCGCGCGTCAGCCCGCAACTCGCGGTCACTCCCGTGAGCTGCCGGAGCGGGCTCAGGCGGCTGGCTGGACATGTCGGCATCAGCATAACCGGGGCGCCGCACCGTATACTCTGGATCTGTAACCGGGGCGGCACCCCGCTTATGGGTCGCGCTGCTCAGCATGGCCCGATTCACCAGCCACGAGGAGACCACGCCGATGACCACACGCGACGACGCGATCGCACTCGTGCGGCGGATGCACGAGTGCTTCAACACGCGGCAGTTCGACCAGGCCGCCGACCTGCATGCGCCCGATTTCTTCAGCCATCCGCTCGGCACCACCGGGTTCGAGGCAGGGAGGGACGCCTGGCGCAAGCTCGTTTCCCAATTCCCCGACGTGCGCGTCGTCGCCGACGACATCCTGGTTGACGGCGACAGAGTGGCCGTCCGCTCGTCCGTACAGGGAATCGCGCCCCCGGACGGCGACGCGCAGCCAACGCTCATGGAGATCTTCCGCATCGCCGATGGCCGCTTCGCGGAGGCGTGGGGCGTCACCGAGGGCCCAGATCCACGTCTCGGCTAAGGCCAAGAGGCGCCTTCAGCCCTCAGATGATTCGGTGGAACGGAACGTGCAGTTGTTGTTGCTGGAGGCCGGGCAGGGTCTGGGGCCGGGCGGGTCATGAGATTGCGAGCGCTTGGGCCAGGGCCATGCCGCAGTACGCGGCGCCCAGCCCGGCGGTGATGGAGACGGCGGCGTTGAGGACGGCGTAAGTACGGGCGCCGTCTTCGGCCAGCCGCAGCGTCTCGTAGCCGAAGGTGGAGTAGGTGGTCAGCGCGCCGCAGAACCCGGTCCCGGCCAGCGCCATCGCCCCGTGGCCAGCCGGAAGGGCGGCCAGGAAACCCAGCAGCGCCGACCCAGCGATGTTGACGGTGAAGGTGCCCCACGGAAACAGGCTGTCGTGGCGGGCCTGCATCATCCGGTCCGCCAGGTAACGCAGCGGCGCCCCGATCGCGGCGCCGACCGCGACCAGCAGCACCGTTCCCGCACTCACCGCCCACCTCCCGGCGTGCTGGGGCCATCAGCCGACCCGTCGGCGGGGCGGCCGACGTAGCGGATCACCTCGACCGGGTCGATGATGACCAGCCCTTCGGTGACCAACTCGTCCAGCTGCGGCAGGAACGCGCGGACCTTGTCGGCGGCGTCGACGATGACGATCGCCAATGGCAGGTCTTGAGACAGCGACAGGATGCGGCTGGTGTGAATGCGGCTGGAGGCGCCATAGCCCTCGATGCCGCGGATCACGCTGGCGCCCGCCAGCCCTGCGGCATGCGCCCGGCGCACGATCTCGTGGTAGAGCGGTTTGTGATGCCAGCTGTCGCTCTCCCCAACGAAGATCGTCAGCCGGAGCGCGGACCCTTCCAGCTTCATGACCGCCCCCTCCCCTCACGGTGGCGCCTGAGCGGGCGGGCCAGCAGCCGGGTCAGATGCACCCCCGCATATACCGCCACCAGCGCTCCGGCCAGGGTCGCGGCCAGGTAGATCAGGCCGGTCGGGGCGGCGCCGGCCTGTACGGCCTGCTGGGCCTCGACGATGGCGGTGGAGAACGTGGTGAACCCGCCCAGTACCCCTACGCCCAGGAACGGGCGGACCAGCCGGTGCGCCTGCCACAGCTCGGTGATCGCCACCATCAGGATGCCGATCAGCAGGCACCCCGACACATTGATGCCCCAGGTCGCCCAGGCGAAGGCGTCCGGCGGATGCGGGAACGCGGTGCTGATGCCGTAGCGGGCCAGCGCCCCGAGCACCCCGCCGGCCGAGATCGCGCCCAGGGTGCTCCACGGCGCCCGCCGCAGTTCCCACCGCTGCCGGGGCACCGACAGATCAACATCGGGATCCACCGCCTCAGCGGTGTGCGCGCCTGTCTCCGACATCACATTCTCCCTACCGGCATGACGAGGTCATCGGTAGGGACCGTTGGCGACCTGCCGGAACAAGCCGCAGTTACCCCACCTACACGGACCGAGCCCGCAGACGGGGGGCGGTGGGCCCCACCACCGCAACCTCCCCCGACGATCACGCCAGAGGGTCAGGCCCAGGATATTCCATGAGGGCGACTCCGCAGCGACCAGGCCGATCTGGCCCAGCCGGGCCGCACTTGGCTACGGCACGGCCGCGTACGCAGCGGTCACAGGTGCGACGCCGGGGCCGTGCCGGTGACGCTGGTGGTGGCGGAGGCGCACCCACAGCCCGAACGCGAACTGCCAGCTCGGCTGCTGGCCTTGGTGCTGGACTTGGTGGAGCCGCATTGGCCTGCGCAGCTGGTACGGCGGGTGGTGCGGCGGGCGGCCAGCAGCAGCACCGCGGCCGCCGCGACCGCCAGCGCGATGGCGACCAGAGGCAGCTTGTCGGCTAGGAGCGCCGCGGCGCCGCCGCTGAGCACTCCGGTGCCGATCAGGACCGGTAGCGCGCAGCAGGCCACGCACGCCGCCCCGGCCAGCACCCCCAGCCCGGCCCCGCTCTTGGCCAGCCGTTTCTGGCCCGGTGGTTGCTGCGTGGTCTTCGGCTGCGTTGTCTTCACGGTTGCTCTCCAGGGTCGGGGCGGGCCAGGTCGGCGAACGGCAGCGGGCAGCACTGGGTGGTGGCGCACTCCATCAGGTCGGTGCAGCCGGCGTCGATGGTCTGGCTCAGTGCGGCGCCGATGACCCGCAGGTCGGCGATGCGCTGCTCGACCTCGATCAGCTTCATCCGGGCCCGCTCACCCAGCGCCGTATCGGCTGCGCCGGGCCGGGGATGGCGGTGGCGGGTGGTCTCCAGCAGGTCGGCGACCTCCTCCAGGGTGAATCCCAGCCGCTGCGCCGCCTTGATCACCCGCAGCACCGTCACCGTTTCGGGCGGGTAGGCGCGATGCCCACCGGGGCTGCGGTGCGGCTCGGCGATCAGCCCGCGGCGCTCGTAGTAGCGCAGCGTCTGGATGTTGACCCCGGCCCGCTGGGCGACCTGCCCGGTACGCAGCCCCGCCGCACCGGCCCACACCGGCCCGCCGCCGGACACATCCCCGGGCTCTGCGCCGGGCTTGTCGCCGGTCATGCCGGTGCTCCGGTGCGGGTGCCCTGCAGCGGCAGCCCAGCCTGCGCCCAGTCCTGCTTGCCGCCGACGTACACCCGCACGTCCTGGTAACCCATCCGTACCAGCGCCGCAGCGGCGATCCGGGGCCGGTTGCAATAGGGGCCCGAGCAATACACCACCACCGGCGCCGCCCGGTCCGGCGCCGCCACCGCGGCCACCTGGGCGGTCACCCGGTCCGGCGCGTTGCGCGCCCCGGGCAGGTGTTCGGCGTCGTAGGCATCGGCCGGCAACGCCTCCACCAGCTGCACGCCCCCGCGCTCCAGCAAGGCCAGCAGTTCCTGGCGCTCAATACGGTCCATCACCCCTCCATCCCCCTGCACAGACGATGCGCCGCTACTTACGCCGGTGCGGCCGCGGTCTGGGTGCGCTGCTGCAGCGCGTCCAGCACCTCGGCGTGCGCGTCGGGCACCTGCGCGGCCAGCGTCATCACCCCGTCGGCGACGGTGAAGGTGAAAAACGAGCAGCACCCGTTCTCGCGCGCCGCCAACCCTGCGGCCTGGGCCGCGACCTCGGGAGAGAACTCCAGATCCCAACTCAGCCGGGTCCGGTCGATGCGCGTCACCCCCTGCACCGCACCGGCGAAGAAGGCGTCGAACTCGGCCACCCGCAGCGGCTGCTGCGCCGTCGGCAGCGTGCACGCCGACGGCACCCACCCCAGATTCTCAACGCCGAGCTCGCCTCGGCCGGCCTGGTCAGCCGTGCCCGTTGTGTTCTGCGTCAGTTCCATGTCTTCGACGGTAAGCCTGCACCCCGGTACCGGATGCAAGCCCTCAACCTCAACAAACTTCGCAGTGCTCATCGGGGCGGGGTCTGGGTGAACCGGCAGTGGCCGGCGCGGCAGTCGCGCAGGCCCGCCACGGCGGCGTCGCGTGCCTTGGACAACTGGGCCATCTTGGCTTCGAGTCGTTCCACCACCGCCTCCAGCCGCCACCGCTCGCTGTCACAGGTGGCCCCGCCCGCGTCGTGCGCGGCCAGCGCGTCGACCACCTCGTCCAACGTCAGGCCCAGCTCCTGCAGCCCCTTGGCCAGTCGGATCCGCTCCACCACCCCGGCGTCGAAGATCCGGTACCCCGACGGGCGGCGCTCGGCCGCGGGCACCACCCCGCGCCGCTCGTAAAAGCGCACCGTGTCCACGCTCACCCCAGCCTGGCGGGCGACCTCCCCGATCCTCAACTGCCCTCACCCCTTGACTCTGGACTATGGTCCAGACTCTAGAGTCTGGGATGTGGCCGCCACAAGGCACCACCACCCCCTCTTGGCAAAGGAGTCTTGATGGACATCCCGCCCGCATCCACCCCCGTTGTCTGCGACATGACCAGCGCCACCGACACCCCCCAGCAACGTCTGGACGCCTACCAGCGGCTGTTCGGCCAGTACCTGGTAGGCCGCGAGAAGACCACCCAGGGCATCCGGTTCCGGCTGCGCAACCAACCCGGCGTCGAGGACCAGGTACGCCAGCTGGCCGCGCGGGAGAAGGCCTGCTGCGCCTTCTTCGCCTTCGACATCCGCACCGACGGCGACCAGGTCATCTGGGACTGCGCGGTCAGCGACAACGACACCGCACGCGCACTATTGGCCGAGTACTACCTGCTCCCCGAAACCGCCGCTCAGACCCCCGACCAGCTCGGCGACCACCTGGCCGCCAAGGGCCTGCGCTTCATCACCGAACCGGGCGGCACCGTGCACCAGATCATCCATCAGCCCACCTGACCCTGGCGCCTCCTCCGGTCGGCGGCCCGTCTGCCGGGCAGGCGGGCCGCCCTCGCCCGGCGGTAACCATCCCAGTCCCCTCGGCGGCCCGCCGGTCAAGCGTGCGCGGGGTCGTGAAAGGGCCGCAGTCCAGCGGCGGTGCCAGCGCGGGTGAAGGCGTGGCGGCCCAGGAAGTTGATGTGCTCGTAGGCGATGGGCGAGAGCCGGGCGCACATGGCGCCGGTGGCGGGGAACCCGCCCTGGGTGGCGAACGCCTCCCACCGTGCGACGAACGTGGGGTCATGGTGGGTCAGCGCCCGCTCGATGCCGGTGAGCCGGTGCCTGAACCAGCGCGGTGAGATCCGGGTGAATTTGCTGAACATGATGATCTGAACCCATCACCGCCTTCGTGGTTTGTCCACCCGAGGGCGCGGCGCGGCCAGGTGGTGGACGGATCGGGTCATCGGTGGCGGGCACCGCCGTCAGGCAGGTCGTCCATCGGGCGATCCTTACCACCGACGTCGTTGCCCTCGCCGTTGTCCTGGTCGTCGTTGTCCTGGTCGTCGCGCTGGTGGTGGGACCGGGCCACGAGACTGCCGCGAGGCCCGGGAACCTCCTGGGGCCCGGTGTGGTCGGTGGCGCGGCGAGCGGCGCGGCGTGCCTGCGCGGCGCGCAGGGTGTGGGCCGCCGGTTCGGCGGTGCGGGCCAGCAGCGGCCCCGCGACGGCGAGGATGAGGACATAGGCCGCGGCCAGGGGCCCTAGTTTGGGGTTGATCCCGGCGGATACGGCCAGCCCGGCGATGACGATGTTGAACTCGCCGCGGGGCACTAGGGCGGCGCCGGCGCGGATCCGGCCGGTGACGGCGACGCCCGCGCGGCGGGCGGCCAGCCACCCGGTGCCCAGCTTGGTGGCGATGCCCGCGACGGCCAGCAGCGCGGCGACGCCCAGCACCGGCGGTAGGGCGGCGGGGTCGGTGTGCAGGCCGAAGAAGACGAAGAACACCGCCGCGAACAGATCGCGCAGCGGTGCCAGCAGGTCGCGGGCGGTGTGCGCGAGCGGACCCGACAGGGCGATGCCGACGAGGAACGCGCCGACGGCGGCCGAGACCTGCAACTGCTGGGCGAGCCCGGCGACCAGCAGGGTCAGCCCCAGCACCTTCAGCAGCAGCACCTCGTCGCTCGGGCTGGTCACGAACCGTTCCACCAGCCGCCCGTGCTTGAGTGCGATGAACAGGATCGCCGCGATCGTGGCGGCGGCGATGCCCAGCGTGGTGGCGCCTGCGGCCAGGGAGGCTCCGGCCAGGACAGCGGTGAGGATGGGCAGGTAGGCGGCCATGGCCAGGTCTTCGAACACCAGGATCGACAACACCGCCGGGGTCTCCCGGTTGCCCAGCCAGCCCAGGTCGCCCATCACCTTGGCGGTGATGCCCGAGGAGGTGACGTAGGTGATGCCGCCGAGCGCGACGGCGGCCACCGGCCCCCATCCCAGCAGGACGGCTGCCAGCACACCGGGGGCGGCATTGAGCACCAGGTCCGCGACGCCGGCGGGCGCGGAGGTGCGCAGGGTGCCCACCAGCTCGGAGGCGGTGTATTCCAGGCCGAGGGTGAACAGCAGCAAGATCACCCCGACCTCGGCGCCGATCGCAACGAAGTCCTCGCTAGCGCCCAGCGGCAGGATCCCACCCGACCCGAACGCCAGCCCGGCCACCAGGTACAGCGGGATCGCGGAGATGGAGAACCGCTGCGCGATCGCGCCCAGCAGGCCGAGCGCGAGAATGATCGCGCCGAGCTCGATCAGTTGTGTAGCGCCGTGCATGCCCGCATCACCCGCTGGAGAAGATGTCGGCGACCGCCGCGGTACCGTCGCCGGTGCCGACCGCCACCACCACGTCGTCGGTGGCGAACACGAAGTCCGGGCGAGGGCTGGCGATCACTTCGCCGTGCCGTACGACGGCCACGATCGAGGCGCCGGTGCGGGTGCGGGCGCGCGTGTCGGCCAGCGGCCGCCCCGCATACGGGGATCCGGCGGGAACTGGGATCTGCTCGGTCACCAGGCCCTCCACCTGGCGGTGCAGCTCGGCCAGCCGCTCCACCACCCGGTCGCTCTCCAGCAGCTCGGCGAGCCCGTTGGCCTCCTCACCGGTCAGCTCCACCGACACCACACAGCTGTCAGGGTCTTCCTTGTCATAGATCACCACGTCGCGGCGGCCGGTGCGATGCGACACCACACCCAGCTGACGACCCCGCCTGGTGGTGAACATGTGACGCAGCCCGATCCCCGGCAACGATGTCCGCTCGACGTCCATGACCTCTCCCGCTTACCTTCACGCGCCACCCGGGAACCCGTCGTTCCCAGCTCAAATGCCGCATACCGCCCGCCAGTCACCCGGCGCGTCATGATCCCAGAACCGCGGCGCCGCCTGCCAATCAGAGCCCCACCCGCCACGCAGGTTCAACGGAAGCTGTTGACCGCCGGCGCGATGGTGAGATCGTGAACCCGTGGCAGCTCCCCGCCGAACGCGCCACCGCGAGCAAGCCGCGCCGGCCACGCCGACCGCCCGGCCACCCCAGCCTGCGGCCGACCCGTCGGAGCCGTTCGACCCGTGGGCCGCCACCTACGACACCAGCCTGCTCCAACAGGCGCTCTACCAACCGGTCCACCAAGCCGTACTGCAGCACGCCCACCGGCACGCTCCCGACCCAGGCCGGATCCTGGACGTCGGCTGCGGCACCGGCCGCCTCCTGCACGCCGCCGCCCACACCTACCCGCACGCAGCCCTGATCGGCACCGACCCCTCCACCCAGATGATCCGCTGCGCCGCGGCCAGACCCCCCGGCCGCACCACCGCCGTCACCGCCAGGATCGGGTTCGTGCGCGCCCGCGCCGAAGCACTCCCCTTCCCCGACGCCACCTTCGACCTGATAGTGAGCACCCTGTCCCTGCGGCACTGGCACAACCGGCGGCAAGGCCTCACCGAAATCGGACGCATCACCACCACCCGCACCGGCATCATCGTCATCGCCGACGTACTGCAACCGCCGCCCGGCCACTCAGCCCAGCAGCGACCGCATCCCCGCCGATGGCTACCGCCTGCACCCCACCGCGGCGGCCAGGTGCTCCTGCCCGCCGACCTGGACCGCTCTCTCACCGCGGCCGGACTGCGACCAGAGCACATCGAACCGATCCACCTGGCCATACCGATGACCACCACCACCCTCATCGTCGCCCGTCTACACCGCTAGAGCTGACACATCGCCATCACCCCCCGGACCTGCCAGATACCGCCCGAGCCGCTCGCCTCACCTGCGTGAATAGCTGCGCATCGCGGCGGCCGAGCCGTCGGCCCGGCACTCCATCCGACCTGCTGAACCCAGCAAGGTGGTGGGCGTCAGGCGGCCGTGAGGTCGAGGCGGGTCCATGTCCAGGCCGCAATTGCGTCAGCGACTGCACCTGCTCGACCACACCCACAAGAACCCGATGAACCGCACTCGGAGTCGGTGCCCAGGTGCAGGCTTAGATTTGCGGCACGCGGACCCCGGTGCAGTGGTGTCAGCCCCCAACAGCAAGATCGCATGTTTGAGAACAGAAGCTGAGACTGAGTGGGGCCATGTACGCCAAGCGGGCGGCACCCCTCGTGAGGATGGGTGCCGCTCGCCGCTGGGGTGGACGTTGCTGCTGTTGAATCAGCGACTCGGCCGCCTTTGGTTGATCACCCGGTTGCGGAGGGCGGCAACGTTCCTGTTGGCCGTCTTGGTGTTCTTGGCGTCGGGCACCATGGATGTCTAGGAGCCGCACAGCGCGAGGACGTGCAGCTGCGCGTGTTCACCCCCGGAGGTGCCGTTGGCGAACCACCCGATCTGGCCGTTGTCCACCGGAGTCGACACCGACAGCTGCGCATGGGCTGCCGATGCGGAACCGTCCTGCGTGAAATGCGCTCCTCCGGAGATGGGTAGGAAGCCCGCCGGGCAGTGTGCGTAGCCTTGGGCCCTCCCGACGGCCCCCGGGCGCTCCGGGACGACGGGATAGATCTCTTCCACCAGTCGGGTAGAGGTCGACTGGAACGCGCACCGGGTGGTGACGACCAGCGTGTCGGTGAAGGTGTTGTTCAGCGCACTGACTGTCCAGCCCCTTCCATCCAGAGTGGGGGTGCTGGCGCTGAGGAAGAACTGGTCCGCACTGACGGCGCCGTTGCGTGTCCTGAAGTAGCCACCGCCTCCGAACGCGCGCATTCCGGCAGGACAGGTCTTGGTCGCCGTCCATTCTCCGGTTGTGGAGTGGGCATGCTGCTCACGCGTGCCGACCGTCGTGCCGGCGAACTGCTCGGTCGGCGCGCAAGTGGCGTTGGCGACTATCGACTGGCCGGTGTTGCCGTTGACTGCGTGCGCGCTCACCACCCCACCGTCGTAGTTCGGCCCGGGCGTGATGCTGTACAACCCTTCGGCCAGGCCGCCCACAGAGACGGCCGCCTTGCCGGCTGGACACGACACGGGGACACTCACATCACCTGTCAGCGGGATCCTCCCCGAAGCGTATTCCTGGGTGAAGGTGCTGGGCACCAGCGCACCGAAGGTGCTGGGCGTGGCGGCGGTGGCGGGGGGCACGACGGAGAGCACCCCCATCACAGCCACCGCCATCAACATGGCTGTTCGTCGGATATTCATTGCACATTCCTCTTCCTGCTCGAAATCACAGTTGGGCGCGTTGGTTTGCCAGTCCGGGTCAGCCGGGTGGAGCCGCAGCCACGAGGGTGGCTTCGGCTGCACGTGGGCCCTTCGGTCACACGACGGACGTTCGCCGCTGGTACCACCCTGAGTCGCCTTCGGGCCACCGGGCATCCGTGCCCGCCACGGGGACCGGTGCTTCCGTGGTGGCCACGGATGCCCCCAGTCCGCGCCGACGCACACGCTTCACCCACAGGTCCATCGGGGGACCTGCACAAAGAGCGGAGAAGCTCATGACCACCGCAACCGGCACTCCGGCGATCGACCTCCCGGCGATCGACGAGGCCAAACTCCAGGCCTTCGTCGGGCAGGCGGTCGTCGACATGGGGGCCGCCATCTCCGGGCTGCTGCTTCACCTCGGCGACCGGCTGGGCCTCTACAAGGCGATGGCCGGCGCCGGCCCGATCACCTCGGCCCTGCTGGCGCAACGCACCGGCACCACCGAGCGCTATGTCCGTGAATGGCTCGGCAACCAGGCAGCCGGCGGCTACGTCGTCTACGACCCGGCCGCCGGCACCTACGAGCTGCCGGCCGAGCAGGCCATGGTCGTCGCGAACGAGGACAGTCCGGTCTTCCTCGGCGGCGCCTTCGAGGCCATCGCCTCCTGCTACGCAGACCACGATGTGCTGGCCGAGGCGTTCCGTACGGGGGCGGGTGTCGGCTGGGACGCGCACGACCACCGGCTGTTCTCCGGCATCGTGCGGCTCTTCCGTCCCTCCTACGCCGCCCACCTCGTCGAGGAATGGCTGCCGGCGCTGGACGGCGTGGTCGAGAAGCTGCGCTCAGGGGCGAGCGTGGCCGACGTGGGGTGCGGGCTCGGCGCGTCCACGCTCATCATGGCTCAGGCGTTCGAGCGGTCGACGTTCGCGGGCTTCGACCTCCACGACGTCTCCATCGAGGCCGCCCGCACGGCCGCGCGGGAGGCCGGCCTGCACCAGCGGGCGAAGTTCGACGTCGCGTCCGGGAAGGACTTCCCCGGCCAGGGCTACGACCTGGTGTGCCTGTTCGACGCCCTGCACGACATGGGCGACCCGGTCGGGGCGGCTCGTCGCATCCGAGGGTCGCTGGCTCCGGACGGCACGCTGTTGCTGGTAGAGCCGAACGCGGGCGACACGCTGGAGCAGAACCTGAACCCGGTCGGACGGACCTACTACGGCCTGTCCACCGTGATCTGCACGCCGGGCTCGCTGGCCCAGGAGGTCGGGCTGGGACTGGGCGCGCAGGCGGGTGAACGCCGGCTGACCGAGGTGCTGCGCGAGGCCGGGTTCAGCCACGTGCGGCGGGTGGCCGAGACCCCGTTCAACATCATTCTGGAGGCCAGGCCATGACCGTCGCACCCATCCCCGCCAGCTCGGACTCACCTTGGGCCCGCTGCTCTCCGCCGAGGAACACGAGCGTGCGGGCCCACTGATAGCGGCACCCGGCATCGGCGAAGGCAGCGGCCGCGACGTTCAAACCGTCGCGGTCGCCGCCTCGTACGGTCATGGCCGCCGCGCGATCGACGATCGCGGTGGCGATCAAGTTGCCCGCCGTCGCCACGCGTGCGCGCCGGAGGCGTCCGGCGGCGTCCTCGTGCCCGGACAGGACAGCGGCCTCGGCCCACAGCGCGGCGTTCCAGGCACGCCATGCGGCGTTGTACCACTCCTTCAGCTGCTCTGGGGGTGTGTCCAGCACCCCCACCGCGTCCCGCGGTAGACCGCGGTGCAGCAGGAGCAGGGCGTCGAAGAACTCGCCATAACCGAAACCCGCGAGCGAGCGGTCCGGCGTTTGCAGGGCGTCGACGAGGTCCAGCCACTCCGCACGGGCGTCGTCGTCCCCACGCAGCCCGTGGACCGTCGCGGCCGCGTACGCGCCGCGGCCGAGGTTGCTCGCACGGGGCCGACCGGCCCGGTCCCAACCTTCCCGGAACCGCTCCGCCAACGTGACCGTCTCGTGCCAGTCACCCGCGAGCGCCGTGACGACGAGCAGCCGAACGGTCGCCAGGTGGCCCTCTTCCCCGTGGAAGGGCAGGTCCCGCAGGCGCTCGGCGTGTCGCCTCGCGGCCCGCAGGTCGCCGGCGGCGACGGCGCAGTCGGAGGCCATGGTGAACCCGTCGAAGAACTCCAGCCCGGTGATGGCCGTCACCAGCAGCGGGGCCATCAGCTCGGTGCGCCGCGATGCGCTGGCCGCCGCGGCGCCGACCTCGCCGCGAACCGTGTGTATCGCGGTGAGCTGGTCGAGCGCGGCACTCTCGATCAGCGGGTCGCCGATGCGGCGGGCCAGGGTGAGCGCGCGCTCGACGAGTTCGGCGGTGGCCGGATCGGCGGTCACGCCGTTGAACGCCTCGGCGGTGAGCAGCCGCGCCTGCGCGGCCAGGTCGCCGCCGGCCAGCTCCCACCCTTCAGCGATCAGCGCCTCCACCTGCCCGGCCACCGGACCGGCGGCCATCAACCCCGGGCCACGGGTGATCAGCTCCGCGTTCCGGGCCAGGTCGGTCGCCGCGCCGGCCCGGTCACCCGCTCGTAGCGCCGCGTCCGCCGCGGCCCTGCGCAGCCGCAGTGCCTCGGTACCGAACTGCCGGGATTCCGCGGCGCCCGCCGCGGCGCGCAGGGCGTCGGCGGCCGTCCTGTCGTCGTCGGCCAGCTCGGCCGCCTGCTGGTAACGCCGCTGCGACTCCCCGGGCATGCCCCGGGTGAAGGTCAGCTCGGCCAGTCCGATCGCCAGCCGGTAGGCGTCGGGACGCCGTCCGGCAGCACCGGCCGCCCAGGCCAGGGCGGCTCGCAGCTCGTCGGCGAGCCGGTCGAACGCCGCCCGCCAAGAACCGGTGGGCTCGCGTGAGGCGGCCTGGAGATCCGCGCTCTCACCCAGACACCACATGAGGTGGCGCGAAAGCGCCTCGTCCGACTCGCCCGCGTCTTCGAGTCGGTCCACCCCGTACTGGCGAACGGTCTCCAAGGCGCGGTAGCCCGTCCCACTCGGATCAGGGATCGCCAGCAGCAGGCTCTGGTCGGCGAGGCCGGCCAGGATGGTCGCGATGGCGCCGGTCGGCACCGGCGGCCAGCCGGCCAGAACCGTCGCGGCGGCGCCGGCGGTGAACGAGCCGGCGAAGACCGAGATCCGGCGCAGCACCGCCTGGTCGGGTCCGGGCAGCAGCGCATGACTCCAGTCGAGCGTCGAACGCAGCGATCGGTGCCGGTCATCGACCCGCGGTCCGCCGGTCAGCAGCCGCAGCCGGTCGGCAAGCCCGGCCTCCAGCCCGTCGAGACCGAGCGACGCATAGCGGGCGGCGGCCAGTTCGATCGCCAGCGCCATGCCGTCCAGGCCCCGGCAGATGGCGGCGACGCGCTTCTCTTCGCCGGATCTGAGCCGGCTTCCACCGGCAGCGACCCGTCCAAGGAACAGCTCGACCGCGTCACCGGGGCCGCCGTGGTCGGCTTCGACGGACATCCCGGGCACCGGGAACACCCCTTCGAAGGGCACCAGCAGCCTGGACCGGCTGGTGGCCAGCACCACCAGCCGGGGGCTGCCGGCGAGGAGCCGTTCCAGCAGGACGACCACGCCGTCCAGCAGGTGCTCGCAGTTGTCCAGTACGAGCAGCGCTTCCCGACCCGCCAGCCAGCCCAGGACGTTGTCCGCCGCCGATCGGCTCTGGCTCTCCCCGAGGCCGAGCGCGTCCGCGATCGCCGGTGCGATCATCACCGGATCGGTCACCGGCACCAGATTGACGTACCAGACGCCGTCGCTGAACCGGCCACTCACGTCGGCGGCGACGCTCAGGGCCAGGCGGGTCTTGCCGACCCCGCCCGGGCCGACGGCCGTGACCAGCCGGTGCTCGTGCAGCGCCCGGGTCAGCGCCGCCTGCTCGGCCACCCGCCCCACGAACGGCGTCAACGGCGACGGCAGCATCGCGACCACGGGCGGCGCACCCCGCACGCCCGCCGGATCGGAGCGCAAGTTCACCGAAAGCGCGGCCAGCGCGCGGCGATCATCCACCCGTAGCTTGCGCAGCAACGACGAGACGTGACTCTCCACGGTGCGGATGGAGATGAACAGCCGAGCGCCGATCTCGGCGTTGGTCAGATGTTCGCCGAGAGCGGCCAGGACCTCCGCCTCACGGGCCGAAATGCCTACTGCGGGTGATGTCCCCTCATTGGCCATGTTCCGATTGTGCACACGCTAGGGATTCCTGCGATCCACACTAACCCTGCGCTCCCGATCCTCTGCTCCAACGACAGGGCGAAACGGGATGGGTGTGGTTACATGAAGAACGGCGTGGAGTACTTCTACCATTTGCGCGCGCATGGTCAACTTCGAACGCCTCGGAACTCGCAGACAACGGACACGGACGGGGTGGCGAGGTGGCGGGTCGCTGCCTTCCGGTGTCCTGATTCGCTGCTGACTCGGCAGAGCAAGTGACCGCAGTGGTCCGGCAAACCGTCCCCAGCTCATACAAGGACGGCCCGCCGGTCCACCGCAACGCGCTCGGGCGGCGCTGGGGCACCTCTGTCGTCCTGAAATGCCGCACCACAATCCCCGCCTGATCAAGTGGGCCCAGTTGTCCGATGAGGAATTCCGAGCATGCTGCGGCTGCGTGGCCGGGTTCAAATTTGACTGGCGCTGAGGCGGTCGGCCTTGTCGAGGTGGTCGCGTAGGTCAAGGAGCTCCCAGCGCTGCAGGGTGAGCGGCACGTTGCCCTCCCGCCAGAGCCTGTCGTGGAATCGCTGGAGGTCGAAGGCACCGCCGTCTCGTTCCATGCAGGCCACGAGCAGGTCAAGGATCTGGAGATTGCCGGTCAGATAGCCGAGACCAAGGCCGGGGTGGCTGGCGAAGTAGACCGCCTCCAACCAAGCCGTCTCCTCGTCCATGGGCACGGCTGTCGCGAGCCGGGCGGCGGCCTGGTCGAGGGTGAGGTCGCCCAGCGCGAGGGAGAGATCGATCTCGACGCGCAGGGCTTTGAGCCGCATGGCGTTGACCACGAAGAGCTCGGTGTGAGGCGAGTCGTCGAAGTAGCCGATCTGCAGCATGAGCACTTCGTTGTAGAAGGCGATGCCCTCGTTGGGCACGGAATCGTAGAAGTGCCGGCGCAACGGGTCGGGGTGCCGCCACGAGAGGGCGAGTTGCTGGGCGTGGACGCCTTCGTGGGCGATGGTGGTGCGCGGGTCGCGCGCAGCGGCGAGCTGGAAGTACGGCAGGCCGGGGTGCGGATCGGCGACGTACCTTACGGCGTCCCGCGTCGGTGAGGTGGCGTCGTGCTCCACGCCCAGCCAGGTCAGCGGGGCAATGTAGGGCGGCATGGGGGCGTATCGGTAGTGACGAAGGTCGTCTGGCTGGCTGAGGAGACCGTGTTCGGTATAGAAGCGCCGGGTTGCCGACTCGGCGGCTTGCTGGCGTTCGATCAGCTCTGCGGTGTCACGTGGCAACGTCGGGGGCGCCGGGTCACGGTGACGCTGGCGCAGTGCGTTCTCCTCCGAGACCGCTCCCCGCCACTCCTGCCGCGCCATCGCACGCAGGTCTGTGGCCGAGTACGGCAGGAGGGCGATGCGGTGCAGCAGGAACGCCAATGTGTCCGGCCCGGCGGCGATCGCGCTGGTGAAGACCGGCAGATGATCGGTCAGCCAGTCACTGAAGCCCTCTACCGCGTTGGCTGCCGCGTCGAGGGCCAGGCGCAGCGCGTCCGCCTGCGGTTCGGGGAGCAGTGGCGCCAACGCGGTCATCGACTCCCGGAGCGCATCAGTGGCGGTGCCGAGCTGCCGGAGTGCGTACTGCGCGAACGGCGCGACGGCGTGCCCGGCCAGGTTGTCGCAGCCTTGTCGCAGGATGTCGGGCACCCGCTCCAGGCAGCCCACGATCGCCGCCGCGCGATGCTGGTCGAAGGGCGGCGGCGCCAGCAGCAGGTTGTAGATCGGGACGAGAGCCTGATCGATGTAAAAGCATGGGTTGCGCTGCCAACTGCGCAGCAGGTCCAGCTCCCAGTGCACCCGATCGAGGGCCGACCGCAGCAGCCGCCCATCTACCTGTACCGCAGTCGGCGCATCGGACAGGTCGAGAGCCTGCTGGCGGCCGGTGAACTCCCGCAGCGTACGGCGCCGTGCGGCGATCGCATCGGCGGACCAGTCGGGCACCCAGCCGTGCGGACGCTGTACCCGTGGCAGGTCGTCGTAGGAGTCGGGCGCCGTGGCCGCGCGCCACGTCCAGAACTCCTCACCCAGATCCTCCAGGTCTTTTCGAGCTTGCTGCGTCATTTCTCCGTCTCCGGTTCGAGTGCCGGTTGCCGCCGTTGCCGGTACGCGCGGATCTTGACCCGGTTCCCGCACAGTTGGGGCGAGCACCAGCGTCCCCGTCCCGGCCGGGACCGGTCGAAGAAGATCCACTGGCAGTCGTCGGCCGGGCACATCTTCAACCGTGCCCAAAGCCCGCGGGCGGACAGCTCCACGGCCGTGATCAAGACCCGGGTCAACGCGGCACTGACTCCCGTGTCCGCGGGGACCAGGCGAATGCCGGTGCCTTGCCCGGCCGACGCGATGAGCGGGAACTCGGTGAGCAGCGCGCCGTTGCCCAGGAAGAGCTGCGAGGTGCCGTCCTGTGGCGAGGCGTCGTCCTGTGGCCAGGTGTCGTCAGGTGGCGAGGCGTTGTCAGGTGGCGAGGCGTCGTCCTGTGGCGAGGCGCCGTCTTGTGGCGAGGTGTCGTCCTGTGGCGAGGCGTCGTCAGGTGGCGTGGTGCCACCCGGGGTCGACTGCCGGGTGCTGTCGCGCAGGATCGAGCGCAGCCGCTGTGCGCGTTCGAGGTCAGCCGCGTCGGCCGCGTCGGCCGCGTCGTGCGCGTCAGCCGGTCCCTGCGTCGTGAGCAGTTGATGCTCGCGCAGCCACCGCTCAAGTGCCTCCGGGCTCTCCCATGCGTCGTGGCTTCGCATCCGCTGTCCGTGGACGCGATACTCGCGCAAGTCGAGCGTGTTGACGAACGCGTGGACCAGCGCGACGTCGGCGGGAAGCCCTGTGACGTCCTCAGGATCGGCAGGAGGGACCACCAAGGGAATCTCCCCTACCTGTCTGCGGACGATCGTGAGATGTCGCCGTCGAGCTTGCGGTAGGCATCCTTGACCCGGATCCGGTCGCCGACGAACTCGTAGAGATCGCACCCATGGACGTGCACGACCGTGCCATCGGCCGCGACGTGGGAGTACGACCACTGGGATGCCCCGCGTTCACCAGCGATGAACGCCAGGCCACCGTGGGCCTCGGCGCCACGATCGTAGGCGAGCATGAGCTCGAAGCCGCGGCGCACCTCCGCGCGTCCGCGGAAGACGGTGCCCGGCTCGGTGCCCACCGAGGCGCGGAACTCGCAGTCCTCGGTCATGAACGACATGAGCCGATCCACATCCTTGGCCCGCCACGCCGCCCCGAACTCAGACAGCCGATCCGTCGTCATCACTTCGGTCGAAGCGCTCATGGAATCTCACACCTTTCCGGTGAACGTCGCGTGCAGATAGGCGTCCAGATCGGGGCCGCCGGGATTGGCGAGAACATGGCGCAGCCAGGCCCGCCGCTCGAAGTCGACGACCTCCAACTCCCACACGCAGCCGATCGCCTCGGACGCGTGAGGAACGAGTGCATCCGGTTCCTCAAGCGGTGCCGAGAACATGCGCTGGTGTAGCTCGTTCTCCGCCGCCCACCAGTCAACGAGGACGAAACAGCGGTCACCGGCGTCATGAACGACGCAGAATCCCACGCCATAGCGATCCGGCCCCTCATCCTCGCGTCGCCAGGCGGGAGCCGGCAGTGCCTGCCCAGCCCTGTGGATGCCCGCTTCGACCAGGCTCGGCCGCGGCCTCTCACCCTTCCAAGCGATGCCGTACACCTTCACCTGCCAGCCGGCCACCTCGTGCACGCCGAGGCTTCCGATGACGCGCGGCCTGTGCAACCCGCTCAAGAGGATCATAGGTCTGACACTAGTTAAACGATTAAAAGGTGTCAACGCCTGCTTGGGGCCCGAGATGCATGCTTGGGGCCCCGAGATGCATGCTTGGGGCTCTGAGATGCGTGCTTGGGGCTCTGAGATCTGACCGTCACCCCAGCGGACGGGCCTCGATTAGCGGTGGCCTTGCGGCGGATTCCGCTAACCGAGGCTGGTCCGCAACGGTCATCCTGGTTTACTGCTCGGGCTGGTAGACCAGGATGACCAGGCCGGAGCTGAACGTCTTGCTCTCCAGCAGCTTCAGCTTCGCCTTCGACTCACGCCTGAACAGCGGCTCACCCTCACCGACGATGAGGGGGTGCACCCACAGGTGCTGCTCGTCGAGCAGCCCGGCCTGCGACAGCGCGTCGGTCAGCTGCCCGTGGCCGTAGATGATGATGTCGCGGCCCGGCTGCTGCTTGAGCTTGGTGACCTCCTCGACGAGGTCCTTGCCCCTGATGATGGTGGAGGTGCCCCAGATGTCGGCCTTCTCCAGGGTGTCGCTGACCACGTAATGGTGCATGCCGTTGATCCGGTCGGAGAACTCGTCGCTGGGCCTGGTCGGCCAGACCGACGCGAACCCCTCGTAGGTGAGCCGCCCCGCCAGCAGGGCGTCCGACCTGCGCATCAGGTCCAGGGCGTACTGCATGGCATCGTCCGTCCGGTAGTCGAACGACCAGTTCTGCGGCTCGTCGATGTAGCCGTCGAGCGTGCTGTAGGTCGAAGCGATGACTTTCCTCATTGTTCTCTCCATTGGTAGTCGTTTCTGGCGTCCCGCAGCGCGCGGGCCCACCATGACAGCTGGTCAAGCGTGATTCCGGCCGCCGCATGGCAGCTCGCGCCCCGTTTGGGCCAGGAGCCGTCGGCGTCGAAGAGATCCCAGTAGCAGGGCAGGCTGACCGGCTCGGTGACGGCCACCGCCCGCAGCTCGGCGAAGATCTCACGGAGCTGGGTGACCGCGTGCAGGCCGCCCGACTCTCTGCCGTACGACACGAAGGCGACCGGTTTGGCCTGCCACTCCGCGTAGTACCAGTCGATGGCGGTCTTGAGCGGTGCGGGGAAGCTGTGGTTGTACTCGGGGGTCACCACCACGAAGCCGTCCGCCGCGGCCAGCCGCGGAGCCAGCGCCCGCACCTCGGCAGGCAGCTCCTCGTCCTCGTCGGTGAGGACCTCGGGCAGCCGCGCCTCGGCCAGATCGACGACGTCGACCTCCAGCTCCCTTCGCCTGCGGGCCTGGGCGGCGAACCACTCGGCCACCGTCGGGCCGAACCTGCCGCTTCTGGTGCTACCGATGATCACCGCCACCCGCAGCCGTTCGTTGCTTGCCATGTGACTACTGTGCTGGGCGGCCCTTACCGTTTCCTTCCACCGCACTTACCGCTCCGGCATAGGGTGACGGTCATGCGTTTTGGGGTGCTTGGTCCGCTGACGGTGTGGGACGCGGATGGCGTGCCCGTCACGATCCGTGGGCTGAAGGTCCGCACGCTCCTGGCCAACCTGCTCCTGAACGAGGGCCGCCCGGTGTCGGCCGACCGGCTGGTCGACGACCTGTGGGGAGACGACGCCCCCGCCAATCCATCGGCCACGCTGCAGGTCAGGGTCTCGCAGCTGCGCAAGGCGCTGGGCGATCGGAACCTGGTGGCGCACCGGCCCACGGGCTACCTGCTGCAGGTGGAGGCGGACGCCGTGGACGCGCGCCGGTTCACCGAGCTCACCAAGCAGGCCCAAGCGGCGAAAGACCCGGGAACGAGGGCCGCGCTGCTGGCCGACGCGCTGGCCCTGTGGCGGGGCCCGGCGTTCGCCGATTTCGCCGACGAGGAGTTCGCCAGGGCGGCGATCGCCCGGCTGGAGGAGCAGCGCCTGAACGCCGTGGAAGCGCATGCCGAGGCCCGGCTGCAGCTGGGAGAACACGCCCTGCTCGCCGGGGAGCTGGCCGACCTGGTGGCGCGGCATCCGCTGCGTGAGCGGCTGCGTGCCGTACACCTGAAGGCCCTGTATCGGGCCGGACGGCAGAGCGAGGCGCTGGACAGCTACGCCGACCTGCGCGAACGGCTCGGCGAGGAGCTCGGCCTGGACCCCAGCCCCGAGCTGGCCGAGTTACAGCGGGCCATCCTCGCCCAGGACCCTGACCTCGCTCCAGCGGTGCGGCACGCCACCAACCTGCCCGCTCCGCTCACCGAGCTGATCGGACGGGACGAGTCATTGGCCGCGGTATCCGCACAGCTCAGGACGAATCGGCTGGTGACGCTCTGCGGGTCCGGCGGGGTGGGCAAGACGCGGCTGGCCGTGGAGACGGCGGGTCGGCTGGTCTCCGCCCACGCCGACGGTGTCTGGCTGGTCGAGCTGGCCTCCATGCCCCGGTCCGGCGAGGTGGCCGAGCTCGTGATGGCGGTCATGGAGATCCGCGACCCGGGCGGCGAGCCGCTCTCGGCACGCGACCGGCTGGCGCGTGCGCTGCGCAACCGGCGGGTGCTGCTGGTGCTGGACAACTGCGAGCACGTCGTGGAACAGGTGGCGGACCTGGCGGAGGCGTTGCTGCGGGCCGCGCCGGAACTCCGAATCCTGGCGACGAGCAGGGAGCCGCTGGCGCTGCCTGGCGAGGTGGTGTGGAACGTGCCGCCGCTGGAGCAGGACAGCGCGGTCCGGTTGTTCGCGGCCAGGGCGGCGGCCGCGCAGAGCGATTTCCGGCTCGACGACTCGACCGCCCCCGCCGTCTCGTTGCTGTGCAGGCGGCTGGACGGGATCCCGCTGGCGCTGGAGCTGGCCGCCACCAGGGTGCGGGCGCTGGGCGTGGACGGCCTGGTGGCCCGGCTGGACGACCGCTTCAGGCTGCTGGCGACCGGGCATCGGGGTGCGCCTCCCCGCCAGAAGACGCTGACCGCCATGATCGACTGGAGCTGGGAGCTGCTGACCGGGGAGGAGCGGCTCGTGCTGCGCCGCCTGGCCGTACACGCCGACGGGTGCGTCCTGGAGGCGGCCGAGGCCGTGTGCCCCGGCGACGGCGTGGCCGCCGAGGACGTCCTCGACCTGCTCGCCCGCCTCGTCGACAGGTCGCTGGTGGCCAGGGCGGGTAACCGCTTCCGCCTGCTGGAGTCCGTCGCCGCCTACTGCGTGGAACGCATGCGAGAGGCGGGCGACCTGGATGAGGTACGGCACCGCCACCATGCTTATTACACCGATCTCGCTGAACGAGCCGCCTCCCACCTCTACGGCCCCGACCAGCGCCAGTGGCTTGGCCTGCTCGATGCGGAGGCCGCCAACTTCCGCGCCGTCGTGGACGGTGCTCACCCGGAGCTGGCCCTCCGTCTCGCCAATGCCCTCACCTGGTACTGGTACCTCCGCGGCCGCCTGACCGAAGCCGGTCGCTCACTCGAAACCGCCCTCACCGCAGCGGGTGGCGGGGTGCGGTCTGTGGCGATGGCGTGGCTCATGGGCATCGCCGTTCTGAAGGGCGGGAGTGCCGAGTGGGTGGCACGCCGGGAGCAGGCAGCGGAGGTGTTCGCCGGAGAGCTGGGCGAGCGGGCCAGGGCGGCGTGGTTCCTGGCCTTCGCGCTGGTGAACCTGGGTGAGATGGAAGCCGCTGAAGACCTGCTCGACAGGGCTCTGGAGTCCCTGCGCACCGCGGGCGACCGGTGGGGCGAGGCGGCGGCGCTGAACACTCGCGCCCAGTTCGCGCACGTACGCGGCGACCTGACCGTACTCGAGCGGGCAGCGACCAGAAGCGCGGAGCTGTTCGCCGAGATTGGCGACCGATGGGGTCAGCTGCAGGCATCGGGCTGGCTGGGCGGCCTGGCAGAACTGACCGGCGACAACGACCGCGCCGCCAGGCTGCACGTGAAAGGTGTGCACATGGCGGAGGAGCTGGGCCTGTGGCCGGAGCTCAGCGGTCAACTCGCCTGGCTCGGCTGGACCCACGTGCAACTGGGCGACTACGCGAAGGCCTGGAAGCTGTCCGAGCGCGCCTTTCGCCTCGCCACCGAACAGGACTACGCGCTCGGCGAGATCCTCGCCGAGATCGGCCTCGGCTACGCCGCCCGCAGGCAGGGCGAGCTCGATCTCGCCGAGGAACACCTCGGCAACCTGGTACGGCGGGCGAAGTCAGGAGGCGGCGCCGAGCCCCTGTACCTCTCGATGGTCCTGGTCGAACTGGGCTTCACCGCCGAGGAACGCGGCGACGCCGAGGCCGCCCGCGCCCTGCACCTGGAGGCGTACAGCGCGGCGTGCAAGCTCGACTCCCCGCGCAGCGTGGTCGCCGCCGCGGAGGGCCTGGCCGGGGCCATGGCCCTCGCGGGCGCCCACGCCCACGCCGCCCGGCTCCTCGGTGCGGCGGCTGCGTCCCGCGAGGCCACCGCCCTCCCGCAGTCCCCAGCGGAACGTGCCGACGCCGACAGAATCGCCGCAACCTGCCGCCAGTTCCTAGGCGAAGAGGTCTTCACCACCGAATACACCGCCGGCCGCCACCAGACCCTAGACGAGACGATCACATAAGCACGTCGTCATGGCCCCGCGACGGTTCAGCCGGTCCCGCCTACCGCCACGCACGAGAACGGATCAGTTGGCGTGCGTGCGCAGGCGCTCCGCGACGTTCCGTGCCAGGCCGAGCACCAGGGCTCGCTCCTGGTCACCCGGCGGGGTGTGCGTGCGCGCTGACACGTCAACCAGCACGTTCGAGTCCCGGAACTTGACGTGCAGGTCGTAGATCTCAGTGACGGCAAAGATCTTGATCACGGTTTTGTCGGTGGTGGAGTAGGCCCGTTCCGCCACGCTGACCGGCCGCACCCCGTCCTGGCCCTTGTTCCGGACGGCGTTACGGTGCCAGATGTCCAGGTCGTGGTCCGCCTCCTTCTCGGCGGACTGGCGCCCATCGTGCGTCATGGTCTTGGCGTGGATCCGCACTGTGCGGAACGGGCGGTCCTGCTTGGACGGGACGCTGCTCCATTTGCATTGGGACGCCATATTGCCTTCGTCTCCCAAGTCCAGGAACGTCTTGGGCCGCGAGTCTCCCGATTCCCGCGCGCCGTTCCGCACCAGGGGCGCCAGCGTTTCGGTGGACGGCATGAGGGTGCACGCGTCGATCGGGTCGTACCGGCCTTTGGAGGTGAACACCCCCAGGGACCACGCGGCCGTCACCGTACAGCCGCCGAACGCCAGCACACACACCAGCCCCAGGCCGAGGACCAGGCGACGCCGTTTCACAAAACGCTCCCGTGGAGAAATCCGGCACCGGTGAAATCGACCAGCATATGCATAACAAGAGGTCGGGCCCGAACAGTTGACTAGAGCACGGCGCGCAAGCATGAAAACTGCCAAATATGGCCGCTTCACTGCCATGGGCAGGTGGCTTCGTGGAGAACGCTCAATGCGGGGGCGCGGATGCCGATGTCCGGGACAGCGCTGGGGCCAGCCAGCGGTTGAGGAGGGCGCGGAGCCGGGCTTCGTCCTGCGGCGGCTCGCTCGGGTGCTGCAGCAGCGACGTCAGGAGTCGCATGATGATCTCGGCGAGGCCGTTGAGGTCGTCCTCACCGATGCCGGCGGCGGCCCAGTCGACGGGGTAGCGCTGCAGCATCTCGGCGCCGTAGGCGATGGTGTCCCTGGTGGTGGCGCCGCGGCCGAAGGCGGTGGTGTCTCCGAGTTGCAGCAGGAGGCTCAGCCGTGGCTCGGTGGGGATGGTCCGTACGCAGAAGACCATGCCTTCGACCACGGCTTCGGCCGGATCGGTGATCCCGTGCAGGTGCGCGATCAGAAGCTCGACGAACGACTCGGCGCCCTGGGCAGCCACCTCGCCGATGATGTCGCTGATGCGGCCGAAGTGGCGGTAGACGGTCTGGCGGGTCACGCCGAGCTCGCCGGCGACGTCGGACAGGGTCGTCTTCGTGACGCCGTGCCTGTCGATGCAGCGGACGGTCGCGTCGATGATGCGCTGCCGGGCCTCGGCGTCCGATGCGGGCGGCCGCCCTCCCCAGCCGTGGTGCCCCATGGCCTTAGGATCGCACAGGCTCTGCGGTCGGTTGGGACATGGTCGCGCGGAGTGCGGCCAGGATGAGCCCGGTCGCGGCGACGGCGCACAGCAAGGCGTACCACAGGCTGCCGATCGGCGTGCCCTGCTCGGTGATGCCGTCGGCCGCCGCGAAGTAGGCCGGCAACGCGACCAGCCACAGGACGATGTGGACGCCGAGGTACAGCGCCGGATAGGTCCGCACGAACAGCGGCGAGGCCACCGTGGCCGGATCTGTTCGCGGCGCGCGCCAGGCGTCCGCGAGAAGGTAGAGGCCGACGATCCAGACCAGGGCGAGCTCGGCGCCGAGGACAGCCCGCTGGATCCCGAGCTGGTCCTCACCGCGGAAGGCGCCGCTGGGCGCGCCGGCGACCACCATCGCCAACGGTGTCACGACGCCGGCGCCGACGGTGCGCAGGCTGATCTGCCGGCCGGTGAGCGTGCCCCGGCCGTCCTTCGCGCCGACCAGCCGGACCACGAGGTAGGTCATCGCGCCGAAGGACACCGAGGCGAACAGGAACATGCTGTTCATGGGGACCGAGGCGAGCGCCGGCTTGTTGATCATCTCGTTGTCGGTGTTCCAGGCCCACCACTTCAGCTGGGGTCCGAGCTGATCGAAGATCTCGTAGAACGCCTGGCAGGCGAACGCGACCGCCAGCGAACCGGCCAGGGGCCCGCGCCGCGCGAAGACGCCGAGGACGCGGACCACCTCGTAGGCCAGCTGCGACAGCGCCGGATAGAAGGCCACGATGTAGAGCGGCAGCCGGTCGTACATGAACTGCACGGCGAACACGTTGTGGGAGAAGATGAACCCGACGTGCTCCTCCAGGCCGAACCAGCCTGGGAAGTAGAGCGGCGGCTCGATCACCGCCAGGTAGACGACCGAGGCGAACCACAGCGAGATGTTGATCGGGTCGCCGTCGCGCCGCCACCGTCGCCACGCATGGACGAGGGCGAACACCGCGCCGCCGATGATGAGCAGCTCGAGGAACGGCATGGTGCCGTTCTCGAGACCGAACGGGTTGCGGAAGTCCACGATGGGTTCGGCGCCTTGGCAGGAGTAGCCGAGCCTTTCAGCGAGGCGCTCGGCCGCTGAGTCGCATGAATAGCCCATTCGTTGCTCCTCGGGTCAGGCGTCGACGAGATCGGTTCCGGCGGACGGTGATCTGCCGGCGCGGGTGAAGTCGGTGCCGGGCGGGTCCTGCTGGTCGTCGAACCCGCCGGGCACGACCGTGCGTCCGAGCCGCTGACGCACCTTGTAGCGCACGATGCCGAACCAGAAGCGCGGATCGGTGGCCATCTCCTTGAGCGACATGTCGAGGTTGAAGACCTGGGCGAACGTCCGCTCGACGTAGGCGTCCTCGCGGCTCGCGGCGGTGATGGCGTTGAAGATCGGCCAGCTGAGGCGCGCGGCCAGCCTGCGGCGCCAGGGAGCGACGAGCTCACTCCCGGTCGCGAAGTCATAGGCCTGGTCACGGGCCATCGCGAGCATCCAGGGCACGTCGAGTGACTTCTTCTGCCGGGCGAGGAACTCGCGGAAGAAGGGCGGGTCGAGGACGTCGCGGCCCGGCAGCATCTCGGCGAGGATCAGCGCGGAGCGGGCCGCCGAGCTCATCCCCTGGGCGTAGAACGGGTTGAACGCGCAGATCGAGTCACCGACGCAGACCAGCCCGAGCGGAGGCCGGTCGAGCAGGTCGAAGCGGCGCCACTTGTTGCCGGTGGAACGGGTGAGGTGCACCTCGGAGGTCGGAGTGCAGGCACGCGTCGCCTGCCCGAAGGTCGTGGCCCGTACGCGGTCCAGCGCGGCCTCGAAGGCGTCGGCCTCGCGCGGCATCCGGACGCCCCACGACCCCATGCACACGATGGCGCGGTCGCCCTCGATCGGGAAGAAGTTGCTGAGGAACTCGTGCTCCTCGGGATGGTCGCCGGTGTCCTGGGTCGGAGTGATGACCAGGTGCTTCCACCACCACGACTCCGGACGCCGGTCGGCGGGCGGCAGGTCGTACCATCGCGAGGTGTAGGTGACCTTGGCGTCGAGGGTCTTCTCCGGCGGCGCCGTCCATCCCGCCGCGCTCAGCCAGTCGACAACGGACGAGCCGCGCCCCAGCGCGTCCACGACGAGCTCGGCGGCCAGGTATCCCGACTCGTCGCCCACGCGGTACTCGACTCCCTCGACGCGCCCGCGCGCGGTGCCGCCCCCGCTGGAACGAAGCCCGGTGACGGTCACCCCCTCGCGGATCTCGACGGCCGGGAGCTCGCGGACCTTGTCGCGCAGGACCCGCTCGATGAGCACCCGGGAGCTGTAGACCATCGTCATCGACCCGGACTTGCGCGGGGCCCAGCCGTCGTTCTCGCAGTACGCCGCGTCCATCGAAGGCATCAGGCACATCCCACCCGCGGCGATCAGTGCCTCCTCGAACCCGGGGAAGATCTCACCGATCGCACGGCGCCCTGAATTGAGGAGGAAGTGAGGGTGCTTGCTCTGCGGCACGCCCCGCCGATGCTGCGCGCCCGGCGGGAGCCGGTCCCGCTCCAGGACGATCACCTCGTCGAAATGCCTCGCGAGCACTCCCGCGGCGCACAGCCCCGCCACGCTGCCGCCGAGCACCACGGCCGTCTTTCCCCGCATCCGAGCTCCATTCATACAAACTATGAATGAATGTATGATCAGTGAAAGCGAAGGTCAACAGGCGCGGCCCGAACAAGCCACGGGACCTCGACCAGCGGCGATGGCGTGTCGCGGCCCTTCCCGACGTATTCCGGCCGTCAGCGCCTTGATCACTGCTGGACGGCAGCATCACACCGCCCACCCGACGAGCGCGTCCAGGAGCCGACGCCACCATCCGCGCGGCGCCGGTTTCGTGACACCGAACGCGTCGGCGACAGGCAGGTACGCGGTCAGTAGTCCCGTGATCCGTTCGGCTGCGCACGGCAGGTCCCATACGGGAGCCAGTGGGATGCCGGTGGAGGAGATGAACCACGGTTCCCCGTTAGGGCCGGTGCCGACGCGGACGCTGTCGCCGAAGCGGGGTGTGTTGGGCAGGAACACCCGTTGCCGTGCGGGGACCTGGTCGAACTGCGGACGGGACGAGACCCCGCGAAGCGCGAGCTCCTGCGCGAGCGCGTCCAGGCGGTCGGTGGCCTTCACCGCTTCACCCTCTCGAGTTGGGCGCGTAGCTCCTCGGCCGTGTTGGCGTCGAGGGCGGTCACGCTGTGGTCAACAAGTCGCCTGGTCTCGGGGTCGCGTTCGGGATTGCGGGTCGCCCACCAGCGGTCGCGGTTGGTCGTGATGATGGACCAGCCAGGGAAGTCTCGCCGTAGCGCGGCCTTGGCCTCCGCTAGGTTCGTCATGCCGGACCCTTCCGTCCGGTAGGCCCTCGGAGTCCCGGCGTTCGCCCGCCGGCCGGGGGCCGCCTGTGTCACCTGACACGTTTCCGCTCGCGCGGCTACCGTGGAGGCGTTGACCTGTTGCTCACCGGCAGCGGGCAACCCCCGACAACGGGTCAACCCGGGGCGAAACGGGTGAGGCGATGACCTTCGGCGAGAAGCTGTGCCAGCTCATGACCGAGCGCGAGATCAGCTTGCGCAAGCTGGCCAAGACGGTGCCGTGTGACCCCGGCTACCTGTCACGGATCTCCAACGACCACAAGCCGCCGTCCCCCGAGGTCGCCCAGCGGCTCGACGACCTGCTCGACGCCCGGGGCAGTCTGCTTGCGGTTAAGCCGGTCTCGGTCCGCGCGCCCGCGCACGACGATCTCGGCGAGGAAGTGGAGGCCGTCGACCTGGCTCGCCGCGTCGACGCGAGCGACGTGGGTGATGAGACGCTCGCCGCGCTGGAGATGACCGTGGACGACCTCGCGTCCGCCTACCCGAGGTCGGCGCCTGGTGAGCTGCTCGCCCGCACCCGGCAACACCTTGCCTACGTCGCTCAGCTCATGGACGCGCGGATGACGCTGGCCGAGCGGCGGCGCCTGATGGTCGTCGGCGGGTGGCTGTCTCTGCTGGCCGCGACGTGCGACGTCGACCTCGGCCGCCCCCCGGCCGCCGCGGCGCGCCTGCGGACGGCCGCCGCCATGGCCAAGCACGCAGACCACCCCGAGATCCTGGCGTGGTGCCTGGAGACCGAGGCATGGCAGGCCGTCACCGATAAGGACTACTCGCGTGCCGTCGAACTCGCCCAGGCCGCACAGCGGGCCGCGCCTCGCACCAGCTCGGCCTATATCCAGGCGACCGCGCAAGAGGGGCGCGCGTGGGCCCGGCTCGCCTCGGAAGGGGACAGCGGCGCGGCTGAGGAAACACGCCAGGCACTGACGCGCGTCGAGCGTCTCGTGTCGCCCCTGCCACAACCCGACCGGCCCGAGCACCATTACCGGTACGACCCAGCAAAGAGCGACGCTTACACCGCAACGACGCTCGCATGGGCCGGCGACCCGGCGGCCGAGGCGTACGCGCGCGGCGTGCTGGACCGGCTCGAGCATCCCACGGTCGGCCTGGCCCGGCCGCGGCGGGCGGCCTCAGCGCGGCTTGACCTGGCGCTTGCACTGCTCGCGTCTGACCAGCCCGACGAGGCCGCACACGCGGCCATGGAGGCGCTGGAGAGCGGCCGTCTCGTGCCGTCGAACTACTGGCGCGCGGCCGAGGTCATCACGGCCGTGGAGGCGCTGAAGGTGCCGAAGGCGGTCGAGTTGCACGAGGCGTACCGCGAGCTGTGCGCCCCAGCGGACGAATAGCAAGGCGCCCCCTCACCAAGGGGGCGGGACGCCGAGTTCCTCAACCAGGCCTGGCCGGCAACGCGCCTGGTGCACGCCTCCTGCCGCAGCGTTCGGGTCCGCAACCGAGGTCGTCGCCGCGGTGGGCGATGCGGACGCGCTGCGCGCCGCGGTCGCAGCGCACCGGCCGGACGCCGCCGTGATCGACATCGCCCTAGGGAGGGCCCGGCCTTTCTGTTGGTCATGCCGTCAACCTGCGTCGACGCGGGTGGCGGCGGCCTGCTGCAGGACCGCGAGCTCATGCGGATGTAACGCCGCCGACCGGATCGTGCCCGGCCGGCGGTCGGGCCGGTCGTCGACCAGCACGACCGCCACTCCGGCGACCTTGGCCCGCCGCTCCAGCGCCCGCACGTGCTCATCAGGCAACGGCGTCACATCCGCCAGGAACCGCACCTGCGACACCGCGACACCGTCGGCGGCGGCATCCTGCAGCTCCTGGACCGTCTCCTCCACCTGGCCGTCAGCGCGGTCGTCCCGCGGGGTGGGCCAGCATCCACGAGCGCAACACCCACACATGTTGATCAGGTTCATTGCCTCATCCCCACCTGCCACTCCACGTGCCGAGAACATGAGCCGGGGACGCTCTGTCGGGTGTGTTGAGCGCCCCCGGCTTCCCCCCATTCCCCCCGGATGGCCCCCCGAAGGCCCTCGATGGCCTGCGGTGGCTCCTGTGCCGGCGGCCAGGCGTCAGCGTGTCCCGGCTGCGCCGAGCAGCGGAACCGTGTCGGCGAGCCGGTCGGCCAGGGCGCGGGTGAGGGTCTCATCGGCCGGGTGATGGTGGGCCAGATAGGTCAGCGCATCACTGATCTCCTCACAGGTCAGATCCGCCACTGCCTTGCCCGCCCAGGCCGCTTGCCCGGTACCGTCTGCGCCGCCGATGCCCATTGTCAAACCCTCCCTCGACTTGTAACTTAGCGAACTTGCGCGATTACTAACAGTTAAAAGCGGGGCTGGTTTCACCGGCATTCTGAACGCGGCGCTGTCAGCGTCTTATTGGCCCACGCGGCTCTTGTGTGAATGGGCGCGTTAGTGAGCCAGCGGGCGCGCTTTGCGGTTATTGGGCGATTGATATCAGCCGATGGTCATGGTGTTTTTGGTTGAGTATCGGTCGCGTCACCGCACGGTGAGAATCTCGTCCCTGATCACCCGTGTCCGCCGTCGCCGGCCGCGCCGCCCTGCCTCCGGCCTTTGGCTGGAGCGCAACACCATCGACATGTCCGACCTCTCACCCAAGCCAAAGGTCGCGCGAACGCGGAACCAGGCGCAGCTGCATGGCCGGAACGCGCCGGTGGCGCGCAGGGTCGGGGCTGGGACGCTCGGCGGCCTGCTCCTGCTCGCGATGGTGGGTGTCGGCATGCTGGTGATCGACGAACTCCACAACGTCTTGGCCGGGCGTGGGGACACCCGCTGCGGGTTCCTTCACAACGACGGTGCGTGACGCCATGGTGGTGTTGTTGGTGGGCCGTGGCCGGTAGCGGTGGTGTGGGTGTGCAGGGTGCGGCCTCGGCCGTAGCAGAACATGTGGTCGCCTGCGGCGATGCCGGTAGTGCGACGGGGTAGGCGGCTGCGCCAGGCCGGGGTGTCTTGATGGGGATCGTAGGCGGCGAGCTGGCCGCGGGGCCACAGCGCCAGAACCCTTTCCCCGGCGGGTACCGGCGTGGGCGCCCCCCGGCCGCCGGCGAGGTTGTCCACCAGGCGCAGCCCGTCGGCGGGACGGTAGCGGCACAGGTATCCGTTGCGGGCCCCGAAGAACAGGCCGTCACTCACCACGACGACGCCTTGGTCGATCACCGGCGACCGCTGGCCGGGGTCTTGCCACCCGACGGCCGCGTGCAGCGCTTCCCACGGTGGCCGCCCCTGGTAGCGGATGTTTCCGGTGTCGGCGTCCAGGCACACCAGCCCGCCATCACCGGTGCCGAGATAGACCACACCGTCGTGCACCGCCGGAGCGCTGTAGGAGTTGTAGTGGGAGCCGTGGGCGGTGCGCCAGACCACGGTCCCGTCGCGCCCGTCCAGGCAGTAGCACACCGAGGTGCTGATGTGCACCAACACCCGCTGGCCGGTCACACACACCGGTGTGTTGATGGAGAAGATGTGGTCACGGGCGCCGCGGTGCTTCTCCCACTCCTCAACGTCGGCCCGCCA
Source organism: Actinomadura sp. 6N118 (assembly GCF_044326415.1). Taxonomy (NCBI): domain Bacteria; kingdom Bacillati; phylum Actinomycetota; class Actinomycetes; order Streptosporangiales; family Thermomonosporaceae; genus Actinomadura; species Actinomadura sp. 6N118. The sequence goes on from NZ_JBIRAZ010000021.1 coordinate 126,734, forward strand.
TAGGGTCGCGCCCGTCGCGGCGTCAACGGCCCGCAGCACGGCGCCGCGCGGGCCGGCGTCGACGACGAACACCCGCCCATGCCGGTCAGCCGCCGCCGCACCCCAAAACCCCCGGTGCGGGTCGTCCCAGAGTTGTTGCCCGGTGCCGGCATCCAAGGCGACCATCGCCTGCCCTTGGCCGTATGTGCCCCCCGGGTCCACCGCCAGCAGCACCACCCCGCCGGCCACGACCGGGATCGAGGCGGCACCGGCGGGGAGTCGTTGGCTCCACCGTGGCTCACCACGCGCTCCATCCAGCGCATAGATGACGCCGGCCGAGTTCACCGTGTACACGGCGTCGCCGGTGACCAGCGGCGTCCACGTGATCTTGCTCTCGGCCCGAAACGACCACGGGGTAAAACCGGCGACAGCTTCCGGCTCGGTTGGGTACTGCCCCATTGGGCCAGTGTCCCTCAACGGCCAGGTGGCGCAACCGCGGCCGTCCAACGCCACCCGGGTTTGTGGCATGTGCTACAGACTCACCGTGATCGGGCGACGCGATGGATGCACCCCACACCCCACCGGCATGGGGTGGAGAGCATGCGCCGCGGAAGGGGTGGAGAGCCCACCCCTACACGGGAAGATCGAGCATCTGTGCGAAGATCCGTGCCCGCCTTTCGATCATCGGGCCGCCGTGGTCCACCGCGTCAGAAGCCATCTGTCGCGCCTCCGGCGAGTAGTGCGCGGAGTCGTTGCACACAGGGTGGGCGCACTCCAACCAGTCCAGCGCAGCTGAGTAGTCCCGTTGCTGGTGATACGACCGGGCCGTCTCCACCATGAGCCGTGCGCGCCGCTCGCGGCTCGGAATCGTGTCCGGGTCGATCTGCTGTGCCCAGTCACGCGCGGCCGATGACTTCGACAGATCGGCGCCGATGGACACCGAGTGCACGGCCACGTTCGAGGCGCCGAACTGCGTCCACGGGTGGTGGTAGCCGTTCGGCAGGCGCTCGGCCGTGGCCTGTCCCTCATCGAGGTACCGAAGCGCGTCCCCTTCCCGGCTGGCGCGGGCGCTGGTGGTGGCCGCGTGCAGGTGCAGCGCGCCATACATCGCCTGAAGCTCGACCGGGCCGTCTTCCAGTCGCGGACGCAGGATTCCGGCGGCCTCGATGACGAGCTCGATCGCGCCGTCCAGATCGCCCATGGACCGCTGGACGATCGCCAGCGTCCACGCGGCGCCGGCGAGCGTGATGGGGCGGTCTGCGTCGTGCGCCGCGCTGATACTCCGGTCGGCCACGACCCAAATCAGCTCTGGTTCAGAAGCCCACACGATCTCGTGCTGCGCGAGCGCATAAATGTCGGACAGGACGGCGTTCGCGTCGCGGCGTTCCTCCCCCTCGGTGAGCCGCACGGCGGTCCTGGCATCGCGGATGAGCCCGGGGAGCACGCGGCCCACGTCGGTGCGGTGCACCGGTGCAGTGCACTTATTAGGAGGGTGCGGTATTCACTGGTCTTCATCGGGAGCCATGCCAGCTGGTTGTGGTCGTGATGATCTGGCGCTCAACGCGCCTCCGGACCGGCTCGCCGAGGTCCATGCCAGCGCCACCGGGAACGGCCCGCTGGAGGAGATCCTCGCGGCCGCCGCGGCCGTGTGCGACGCCGCCCCCTCCAGGTTCCGCTGCCGTCCCTGGCCGACGCACTCGATGATTGCCCGTCACGAGCAACCGACCGGCCAACGGCGTTAGCGAGCCGGGTTGAGTGGAGTTGTCGCCGTCGGGCGTTCGGATGGCCATCTACGGCTGGCACGCCACCTTCGTTGCCGTCGTTACCGCCGGCGAGGGCAACATCGCCCGCGCTGATGGCCTGCTGTCGCAGGGCCACGCGGTCGCCGTGCGGATGGGCCGGGATGCGTCGATCAACGGGACCGCTTTCGGTTCGATGATTGTCCAGGCCCGCCTGGCCCAGCCTGCGGACGCAACCACGTCCGCCAGCTCGGAGCCCTCGGTTACAAGGGTCACCCTCGAACCGAGTGCTGACTCCCGTCCACACCACAGGCTGATGACGTCCGCCGTGCTGAGCACCGATTTTCTGAGCTAGACCGTGGGTGTGTTCACCGCGTGTTCCTGGTCGGCCGGTGTGTCGGCGTTCGGGTGTGTGTGCCTGAGGAGGGACACCGCCAGGCAGGCCAGGCCGAGCAGTATGGGGATGGCGATCAAGGCGGTGAGTTGCAGCCCGTCGGCGAAGGCGTCCTGGGCTCTGGCGGCGAGTTGGCCGGCGAAGGGCTCGGGAAGGGTGCGGGCCGCGGCCAGAGCCGCTGGGAGTGTGTCGGCCGCCGAGGGGATGTGGTCGGGGACCGTGGCGGACATGCGGCTGTGGAAGACGGCGTTGACCAGGCTGCCGATGAGGGCGATGCCCAGGGCGCCTCCGAGTTCCTGGGTGGTCTCTCCGACGGCTGCGGCGGCTCCGGCCTGGCGGGGCGGAGCGGCGCCGACGATCATGTCGATGCCCAACCCTGATACCGGCATGAGGCCGGTGAACAGCAAGACGGATCCGGTCACGACGACGGGGAGCCCGGCTGAGGCGTCGGCCTGGGTGAGGATGCCGAAACCGACGGCCGCGATGACCAGCCCGGTTCCGAAGATGTAGGCGCGGTGGATCTTTCCGGTAAAGGCCGAGGCCACGAAGATCGCGACGGTGCCCGCGATGACCAGGGGTAGTCCCCACAGTCCGGCCTGGAGCGGCGGCAGGCCCAGGACCATCTGCATGTACTGGGCCATGAGGAATTGGGTGCCCAGCATGAAGATCACGGTGATGGTCAGGGTGCCCAGGGAAACGGTGAAGTTCCGGTTGCCGAAAAGCGACAGGTCCAGCAAGGGGTCGGCGAGTTGCCGCTGCCGGCGGACGAACAGGGCGCCGATGGCCAGGCCGATCAGGGTGGTGGCTATGGGGGGCCAGGCGACGCCGTCTTTGGCCACTTCTTTGATGCCGTACACCACCGCCAGCGCCGCCGTCAGCGACATCGCCGCGCTGGGCAGGTCCAGCCGGGTCGGCCGGGGATCGCGGTACTCGGGCAGCAGGATCGGCCCGAAAGCCATCAGCAGCACCATCACCGGCACCGCTGCCAGGAACACCGACCCCCACCAGAAGTGTTCCAGCAGCACGCCGCCCACCAGCGGGCCCACGGCGCCGCCGGCCATGAAGCTGGCCATCCAGACGGTGATGGCGGTCGTGCGTTGCCGCGGGTCGTGGAACATGACGCTGATCAGCGACAGCGTGGAGGGCCCCAGTGCGGCCCCGGCCAGGCCGAGTAGCGCCCGGGCGATGATCAGCGTCTCGGGGGTGGAGGCGTAGGCGGCCAGCACGGAGGCCGCGCCGAAGGTGGCCGCGCCGATCAGCAGGATCCGCCTGCGGCCGACGCGGTCGCCCAGAGCGCCCATGGTGATCAGCGATCCGGCGATGAGGAACCCGTAGATGTCGGTGATCCACAGCAACTGGGAGGCGCTGGGGTCGAGGTCGGCGCTCAGGCGCGGCACGGCCAGGTGCAGAACGCTCATGTCGATCATCACGAGCATGGCGGGAAGGGCGAGGACGGCAAGGCCCGCCCACTGTCTCCAACCGGCCCGTGCTGAGGCGTCAGAACGCATGAAGTCTCCTTATGGTCGGGGAGAAGCCCCGGAGAGGGGAAGTCGATGTGAGGGAACCGCAGGCGGTGTGTAGTGGCCCGCCTCAGCGGGTCGTCACGCGCCAGGCGCGGTGGAGTTCCTGGCCGAGCACCTGCGTGGGCTGGGCGCCTGCGATCCGGCGCTGGCCGGCGAGGATGAAGGAGGGCACTCCGGTCACCCCGTGGCGGCGCGCCTGGTCGTGGTCGGCGCGTACGGCATCGGCGTGGTCATCGCCCTGCAGTAGCGCCTGCGCGTCCTCGGCGGGGAAACCGGCATCGGCCGCCAGTGCCACCAGGGTCGCGTGATCGGCGAGGTGGGCGCCCTCGCCGGTGTAGGCCCGCATCAGCCGCTCTCGGACCCGGTCGCCCAGGTCGTGGGCGGCGGCCGCGTGCAGGAGGCGGTGCGCGTCGAAGCTGTTGACCGGGCGGGCCTGCTCCAGCCGGTAGGTCAGGCCGAGGCCGGCGGCGAGTCTGGTGAGCGAGGCCACGCCTTCGGCCGCTTGCTCGGCCGACAGGCCGAGATCCTGCTGCATACGTTGCGGGATGGTCGCTCCGGCCTCGCGGGAGCCGTGCGGATCCAGCTCGAAGCTGTGCCAGCGGACCTGGACGGCGTCGGCGTGCTCGAATCCGGCCAGCGCGGCCGCCCAGCGGCGTTCGCCGATGTGGCACCAGGGGCACACGAGATCGAACCAGATGTCAACAGTGAGTACAGGCATGGGCTCACTCTAGGAATGGGACTTACCATAGGTAAGGACGTACTTTGAAGTAAGCTCCCTGCCATGCACGTAGGAGACCAGGAAACGCGGGGTCTACCCGACCCGATGAGTGACGTGTTCAACAGCGACTGTCCGGGCCGGGCCGTGTTCACCCACGTGACCAGCAGGTGGGGCATGCTGATCTTGGCCGCGCTCCACGACGGTCCCCTGCGCTTCTATCTCCTGCGGGATCGGATCGGCGGGATCAGCGAGAAGATGCTGTCGCAGAACCTCCGCGAACTCGTCCGCGACGGTCTGGTGGACCGCCGGGTCGAGCCCTCCGTGCCCCCCAAGGTCTTCTACTCCCTGACGCCGCTCGGCCAAGGGCTCGCCGCATCACTGCGGGGGCTGCTGGCATGGATCGGATCGCACACCACCGACGTGATCGCCGCACAGCGTCGGCATGACGCATCCTCGTAGGGACCGAGACCTAACAGGCGCCTGTCTGGCGATGGATACAGCTCGGCTCAGCGCCCGGGGTGGCCGCGACCTGCATGCGGCGGCAGGTAGGTGATGAACGTCTTTGGCTTCGGCGCCTTTCGGCAGACCAGGGCGCTGATAGGTGCGGTGGCCTCGGTGGAACTGCAGCGCTGGCGGACATTGGCACGGACTCCACCCGACGAGGACCGCAGAGTCGGCGAGCAGGCCGTGGCCGCGAGAACAGAGGAACGGGCGGTGCTTGCCGATCGTCTCGGGCGCCATACCGCCGATCAGGTCGCCGTTCATGACCAATCCGCCGCCTACTGGTGGTCATTTATTTCGTCTGCTGAGGTATTCCGGTGCTGGATGGGCCAGAGAACCGGGTGGCGACGTAGTCGAGCCAGTCTCGCCCGGCGAGCTTGGTCCAGGTGACGGCGGTGTTGATGTGCAGGCCGAGAAGGTCGGCGAGGATCGCTGCGGGCAGTTCGGCGGCCAGGGACATCAGAGCCGTGACTCGTGCTGAGCGTGCTTGGATGCCGTAGGCGTTGAGGCGTGTGGACAGGTGGCCGGTGCCGGCGTGCGCTGCGGGCAGGGTGGAAGGGAACAGCCAGTTCTTCTTGGCTGCGACGACTCTGCCGAGCGGTGAGCCGGGAGTCGCTGTGTCGCGGAGGCGGAGGACAAGGCTGGCGAGTGTGGGTGGGAGTCGGATGGGGTGGGATGAGTCCAGGTGCAGGTAGCAGCCATCTGGGCGCTGCTGGATGTGATCGGCGGTGAGCTGGGCGGTCCGGCTGAGCGGGTTGCCGTAGAGGAGTACCAGGGCCCCGGCGACTCGTTGATCGAGCCGGATCGTTCGTCGACCCAGGTCACGAATTCCAGTGCCTGCCTGATCTTTGTTCGCAGGTAGCTGGAGCTGGATGTCGTGGTCGGCCTGCGGGCTATGCGGCGGGCACGGGGAAGGACGTGCCACTGCGCGTAGGTTCGGATCAGGTGGGCCCGTGGGAGAGGCTGTCCGGCAAGCAGGATGTCAAGCCAGGGAACGATCCGCTCCAGCCGGTCGTCTCGATCAGGGAGCGCCCCGACGGCGGTCATGGACGACCGCAGGAAGTCGATCGTGGGGCCCGGCGGATATCCGTCGAGGACCTGATGAGTGATCGGTTCCCCGTCGGCGGTGAGATCGGTCAGCAGTTCGGCTCCGCGGCGGCGGAGCCACCACAGGGCAACTCTAGGGCTGTCGACCGCGGCAATGGCCTCGGCCAGGGGCCTGAGCTGATCGCTGACGATGCTGTCGGGTCCGGCGAGCAGGGCGTTGATTCGTTCTCGCAGGACGCACCGTGCGCAGCGCCCTCGAGTGTAGGTGTCGCCGGACTGCCCGCATTCCCGGCAGGGATAGATGTTGGGGTCACCGGCGCAGGGGCCGCAGATCCGCTGGTCTTGGTCGTTGCCGATCAGAGGGCGGCGCCGGCCGCATTGGGAGCAGGGCTGCGGGTTGTAGATGGCTGAGTGATAGCAGGTTGAGCAGACTGGCCCGGCCGGCCAGTTCGCCTGGACCACGCGTTGCTGCCCGCAGCGGGCGCACGGACGTGCGGGTCTGGGGACGCAGGACGTGCAGATCCACGCGCCGTCACGCATCAGGCAACGTCGTTGCCGTTGGCAGGCCGAACAGATCTCTATCGCTGCTGGAGCGGCTGCTGCGCGCACAGCCGACGGACGGCACGTTGGGCATAGCCCTGTTGTGGCTGCTTGGGCCCTTCCGGATTTCTCCCGAGGACCGCAGCGAGCGCAGTCGGGAACCTTCGCCATCGTGTAGCGGGCTTGGGCTAGGAGCCGGATGAGCCGCATCACTTCCGCGGGCACATCAGGGTTTCCGCAGGTGAGCGAGTCCGGATGGGCCTGCAGATGACGGTGCAGTCGGCCCAGAGCGGCGGGGCTGTCGCCCACGGCTTGGCGGATCAACACCGCAATAGGTGCTCTGTCCAGGCACATCACCCCGTCCGCCACCAGGTCAGCGGATTGCTGCAGGACGTTTTGGCGGAGGGCGGGTCGCGCCGGTTTCGGCGTGATCACGTGAGGGGCGGACGGCGGACGGTGGTCCGCCTCACCGGCGAAGCGGACGGACCGCTGTCACCGGCCGTCTTGCGGACCTCGGTGTTGACCACCTCGATTTCGATGAGGTCGTTGGGAGTGCAGCTCAGGATGTCGCACAACGCTGCGAGGGTGTCCATCGACAGTCGTTGCGGTGGCTGGGTGACGAGCCGGAACACCTGCTCACGAGACAGGTGGATTCCACGCTCGGCCAAAAGCGGGACCAAGGCGGTGGTCTGGAACATGTCCTTGGCGGCCATGAGTCGGCGCAGATTCCACTTGTAGCCCATCTTTCTGATCAACTCGGGTCCTCCCACAGGCTGCCGTGCCGTTCGCGCAACGAACGTTCCAGCAGCCGGTTCCGGTAGTCGTCGGACACGTGTGTGTAGATGCGGGTTGTTGCTGCGAGAGCGTGACCTGCCTGATCTTGGACGAACCGTTCCGGGTAATCGAATTCCACCAGATGCGTGATCATCGAGTGCCGGAGGCTGTGCAGGTCCAGTTCGAGCGGAAGCTCTGCGGCCTGGCGGGCGTTCTCGAAGGCCTCGTTGGCAGAGCGCCTGGACAGCCGGCCGCACCGCTCACTCACCCACAACGCGGGATGGCTGCCGACCTCGAACCGCGGCCGGACCTCGGCCAGGTAGTACTCCAGCACATCGACGACCCAGTCCATCTCCGGAACGGTGAACACCGTCCGCCGCTTGGGCGGGCTTCCGTTGGAGGCCTTGCCGTACCGGACGAACAACGCCCCCAGCCGACCGTACTGCGGCATCTTCGGGTTGCGGCGCAGGTCAGCGATGTCGAGACCGACCATCTCCTGGCGGCGAACACCGTAGGCGTAGAACGCCTTCAGCAGCGCCGAGTCCCGCAACGCGGTCAACGCGCCCTTGCGGCCGCGGGCCCGCTTGTCCTCCACCAGCCCATCGGCGGCGTCGAACAGGGCCTGAACCTCCTCGTAGGTGAGCGGCCGCCGTCCCGGCCTGCCCTCGAAGTCGGTCACGTGCACGATCGAATTCCACTCGTGCAGGATCTGCACCGGAGCCTGCCCGAACCGCTCCACGCAGGTCGACAACCATCCGTAGCGGGCATCGCAGATGAAGTCCATGAACATCCGCAGCCCGTTCTGGTACTGCCGCCCCGTCGAGACGCGAAGTTCGGGTTCGCCGCCCGGACATGGTCGAAGAACGCCTCCACCTCCGCGGGCTGCCACTCCCACGGGTACTGGTTGGTGAACGACGCGAACCGGCGCACCAATGACAGCCGCGGCTTGATCGTCCCCTCCCAGTTCAAGAACCGTGTCCGCTGCTGCCGGGCCCACCCCTCCAACATCGCCTCGAACACCATCGGCGCCGGGTCCAGATGAACCACATTGTCCGCCAGCACCAGGTGCGCCGCACCCGGCAGATCAACTACCCGACCCACCCCTGCCTCCGTTACATCAGATGCAACATTGTTGGGATGGGGGCGCCGGGATGCAAGAGGCCCAGGTGGATTCACTGATCACACTGCAACCACAACCGAGCACAAGCCTTTAACCTGCATGAATGCCCCGCCTCGGGTGACGCCGAATGTTGCGACAAGTGCAACTTTGCCTATTTCGTCACCGAGCCATGCCACAGGCGCCACGCGTGCGCGGTCCTGGCGGCCAGTGCCCCGACGTGAACCGGGCCGTCCGGGATGGTGAGCAACGGAGCGCGTCGCGGATCGCGGGTACGGCCTCATGCGGGATGCGGGCGAACGATGCCATCGGGATGGATGCGGCGTCACCCAGGCGCATGTCGGTGCCTGCCAGGAGTGCGACGTCGCCGAGGCCCAGCGCTTCGGTCAGCTTGACCAGGGTCGGCAGCCGGGGCGGGAGTAGCCGACCGCGTTCAACGTCCTTCAACCACGACGCGGACATGCCGACCAGCCCGGCGAGAGTTGGCCGCGAGAGGCCCCTGCGTTCACGGAGGATCTTGATCCGCTCGCCGGTGGGCTTCCCAGCCAGATCATCGATCATGAGCGCCGCCCGCCGCCGGGGGGAGCGTGTTACCCCCACGCATAGGCCCCGTACCTTCCTGGAGTCTCGACAACTCCCAGGCTAGGCACGGGGCCAGCGGTTTTTTCCCAGTGCTTATGCGAAGGTGCCCCGCCCCTCTCACCTAGGGGCGGGACACCGCGGCATCACGCGCGATGCCCGTGGGCAGCATCGAAGATGGGTGCAGCTCTCCTGGAGGGAGCCTTTCGCCTCTTCGTAGGCGATCTCAACGGCCGGTCGGTGAGGCGGGTCGGGTGGTGGTGCGGCGGCCCGCCGTTGTCTGGGTTCAGCGAACGGGCCGGTAGGTGGCGATGACGACGCCGCTGCTGGTGGGCTTGGCGGTGACCAGTTCGAGCTTGGTGAGGGTGGCGTCGTCGGCGAAGAGCTTCTTGCGGCCGCCACCGGCGACGACCGGGTGGATGAGGAGCACGAGCTCGTCCAGGAGGTCCCCCTCGATGAGGGACCTGACCAGGCCGGGGCTGCCGGCGACGGTGATGTCCTTGCCCTCGGTGGCCTTGAGCTTGTCGATCTCGGCGGCGAGGTCGCCGGTGAGCAGGGTGCTGTTGGCCCAGTGGTCGGCATTGTCCAGGGTGGAGGAGACGACGTACTTGGGCGAGTTGTTGATCCAGTTGGCGAAGCCCGCGTCCTCGCCCTCGGTCACGGTCGGCCAGTAGCCTGCCCACTCGGTGTAGGTGACCCGGCCGAGGAGGATCGCGTCGGCCGATTCCATCGACTTGCCGAGTTCCTGGCCCATCTCCGCGTCGAAATCGAACTGCCACTGGTCCGGCGCCTCGGCGACGCCGTCGAGCGAGATGAACAAAGCTGAAACGACCTTGCGCATGATGACTCCCTGGCTTGCTTGTCTGTGCGTGCGAAAGGAACGCTAGAGGCCCCGGCGAGGTCAGGTCTTGTACAGAAGCGACACCGGCTCCGCCTGGTCGGCGGCGGCCAGCCGTGTGGCGGTCAGCCCGATGTATCGGTTCAGCGACCTGGAAAGATGCGGCTGGTCGAAGTAGCCGAGTTGGTGGACCACCTCGACCGCGGCCATGCCCTCGCCGAGCAGGACGGCTGCGTGGCGGGCGCGATAGATCTGCCGGATGGCGCCTTGGGTAAGGCCCGTGGACGCCACGAAATGCCGCTGGACGCTGCGTTGGGAAATGGCCGGAGGCCTTGCGTCCATGACGGCCGCGACGACCGGGTCGCGGACGATGACGCCCTCACGCACCAGCCGGTCGACGAACCCTTCGGCGTTGTCGTAGGTCGGCAGGCGCCAGGCAGAGCCCTTGATCCAGACCGACAGGCGGGTGAGGTCAGGGATTTCCAGGGCGCCGTCGACGAGCCGTTCGGTCGCCAGATGCGGGATCACCGTGCCGAGCGAGAGGACGATCCCAAAGAACGTGGCGTCCGCCGGGACCGGCGCCAGGGTCGCCTTGGACTCCGGGCCCTGGACACTGGCACGGATCCGGCCGTGCCGCTCCCAGAAGACCAGGTCGCAGAGCGGCATTGCGACCGAGGTCATCTGGCCGACGTCCACGCTCCGGCTGCGCCACACCCGTTCGATGTAGGGCGAGTCGGAAGGTCGGCTCTCAAGCTCCAAACCCATCCGATACCACCCCTTCCCGCGGAGAGTCTGGCATGGATGACCGCGATGGTGCCGGGCTTGTCCCAGGGGCGGTTCTCAAGAGCCGATGGGTGCGGCTCTCTTTGAGGGAGCCGCACCCATCGGGCGTTCTGGGTGGCGGCGGAGCGTTGTGTCTGTCAGGTCTGTTGGTAGATCGTGGCGGCAAGGCCACAGGAGGCGTCGAGGAATAGGTAGGTGGTGCCTTCGGCGATGGGGTCGCCTTCTGGGTCCTGTGCTTCCTCCAGCCCGATGTAGTCCATGGCTCGCGCGCAGATGGGGCAGGTGGGGTACTGCGCGTCGTCGATCCATTCGGGGTGCCCGCCGATGGACGGGGCCGTCATGTCCCAGCCGCCGGCGGACATGTCGGCGTTGGTGAGGTGTTGTTCGGCCGCGGTGTCGTCGGCGGTGTGCAGGCAGCGGGCGGCGCGCCAGCAGTACTCCAGGACGTGGATCAGGTCGAGCACGATGTGGATGCTCACGCTGCGGCGTTTGGCCTCGGCTTGGAGCAGTCGGATCTGGCGCGGGTCGCCGTCGACCAGCACCACCCAGGTCCGGGCGTGCGCGCCATCGCGAGCGGTGGCCTGGTCGAACGCGGTGGCGATCACCTGATGGGCAGGCGATCACCGACCCGTAGATCCATTTGCCGGTCGCGTGCGGTCCGGCCCGCGCCGGCCACTGCCCACTCCGTTCGGCCACGCTGATCACATCATGCGGGCGGCGCGGGGACGGGACGGCATTGTGGACCACCGCCAGGGTCGCCATCCGCTTGCAATACGGCTTCTCTCCCGAGGCCAGGCGGGTCCAGAACGTCCCCGACCAACTCCAGCAGCTCCGCTTCGTCGTTGAGGACGCGGCGCGACAGCAGCCGTTTGCCGTCAGCGTCGATCACGACACAATGGTGGTGCTGCTTGCCGATGTCCACCCCGGACCAGATCTGGGCACCGGTCGCCTCCGCCAGCCTGTTCCAGCCGTTCCTGCAGACGACCACGCCGACGGTGTCCTACGCAGCGATCGGTGTCGCATCTCCCAATGGGCGGTCGGGTCGTCACGGGGCTCTGGGCGGCCAAGTAGCTCAAGCCAGGGCGGTGATGCCCTCTGCCCTGGCCACCGCCAGTGCGTGCGCGTAGGCGGTCATGGCGGTCCAGAAGACATGTGTGGCCGTCGGGTACGGCGCACGGTTGCTGCAGACCATCACCGTTCCGGGACCTGGTGGAGGTGTTTGGTGGCGGTTTGGATGCCGAAGTCGGCGCTGGTGAGGGCGGTTGGTGGTGCGGGTTCCAGGCCGGCGTGTCGTTGCCATTCGGCGATCTCGTCGGCCGACCAGGTGCCTGCGCGGCTGGTCAGCCCGAAGTAGAAGTCGGTGAGCGCGCCGAGCTGGGTGATGCCGCCGGACGGGTCGGTGCGGAAGGGCTCCATGACCGCGAATACGCCGCCGGGCCGCAACGCCCGGGCGACGCGTGCGGCAAGTGCGCGGTTGTGTTCGGCGGTGAGATGGTGCGCGAGGCTGATGAGGAGGACGACGTCGTAGGCGTCGTCGCCGAGATCGTCGTGTAGGGCGTCGCCTTCGCGGTGGGTGATGCGGTCGCCCATCTGTTCGGCGGCCAGCAGCGGGGCGGCATGCTTGATCGCTTCGGGGAGATCGAGCACCTCGGCGCGCAGCCCTGGGTGTCGCCGGCACAGCGCCACCGAGTAGTAGCCGTGCGAGCCGCCGATGTCCAGCAGCGTGGAGGCGGCTGCGGGGACGGCGATGAGTTGCGCAGCCTCCTGTGCGGGTGCCGTCGCCAGCGCACGCATTCCGCGCTGGTAGGCAGCCCACTGCTGGTCGTTCATGCGCTCGTGGAATTCCACCGGCTGCCCGGTGCGGACGTATTGGGATGCCTGCGCCATCAGGTCCCACTCGTGGAACTGGAACACCATTTTGTCGGCCAGGGATTGGGGACTCTCGCGCACCAGCCAGGTCCGTGCCTGTGCTGTCAGCTCGTAGGTCTTGTGATCGGTACGGACATATCCGGACCCGGCGAGTGCGAGGAGGAGCTTGCCCGTGGCCTGCGGGTGGGCCTGGCAGCATTCGGCGACCTCGGCGGCGGTGGCGGGCCCGGTCGCGAGCGCGTCGAAGACGCCGAGCTGTGTGGCGACCATCACCACCTGGGCCAGGGTGAAGGCGAACTGGGTTTCGAACAGCGGGGTCGGGACCATCCCTGCCTCAAGGGCCTGGCGCTCTTGGGGACTGTCCGGAATTACTGCGAGTCTCATGATCTCCTCCAGCCCTGGATCGGAGGGGCTGATGGGGGCGAGTCTTGCCGGGATGGTCCGGTTCGTCCTTGGGAACGCGTGCACGGTGATTGGAGATGAGCGCACCCAGGGATGGTCGGCTATGCCGGGGCCCGCCGCGGCGAGGAAGCGTCAGGGTCTGCGTGTGGTGTGCGCAGGCGGCGGTATTCGCCGGGCGGCATGCCGTAGGTGGTGCGGAAAAGCCGGCTGAAGTGGCCGGGATCGCCGAATCCCCAGCGGGCGGAGATGGCGGCGACTGGGCGGCCGGACAGGGCGGGGTCGGTCAGGTCGCGGCGGCAGCGGTCCAGGCGCTGGCTGCGGATCCATTCGGCGACGGTGTGTTCCTCGTCCTCGAAGAGCTTGTGGAGCTGGCGAAGCGAGATGTGGTGGGCGTTCACGATCTTGCGCGGGGTCAGCCCGGGGTCGGCCAGGTGCCGGTGCATGTAGGCGTAGATGCGGTGCAGCAGGGCGCTGCGCTCGACCTCGGGTGGCAGCGCGGCGGACAGGTCGAGGCGTCCGGCGAGGGTGGCGGCGACCAGGTCCAGGAGCGCGGTGCAGATGCGGGTCGCTTGGGCGGGCGGGTAGGTGCCGGCGTCGGTGGTGATGCGCCGCAGCAGTGTTGACACCAGGGCGGCGGGTCCGTGCTGCCCGGACATGCGGACGGCTGTGAGGCGGGCGACCTGGGGCGATGGCAGGGGCAGCAGCGTACGGGGAACGATGAAGGAGGCGACGTGTTTGGGAAGGCGACCCGCGGCCATCGCTGAGGAGGGCCGTGTGAGGTCGGCGATGGCGAAGTCGCCGGGGTGCAGGTCGTCTTGGCGGCCGTCTTGGGTGAGGACGAATTGTTCGCAGGCGAGCGAGAACTTGATCTCGTAGGCGTCCATTTGCCCGCAGAACGTGGGGGTGCGGTGAGCCTCTCCCATGCTGGGAGCCGGGCCGCCGGCGTAGAAGAGGACGACCGCGCTCATCGCTCCGAGTTCTGTGACGGCGCAGCGGGCGCGGAACCAATCGTGTCGACCGTTCGGGAAGCGGAGGTCGATGGCCAGGGCTTCCCGGTGCATGTGCAGCCAGTAGTCGTACCGCTCTGAGTGCTGCACGTCGTCGGTGCTGAACGACGTACCCACGGCCGTAGCCCCCTTTGGTCTCCGCGTGGGAAGCGGTCAGATCTACGACGATAGGCGGCCCGCGCCTGACCGCTCAACCCGTTGCGCGTCGGCCCAGGGTGCTGATGTCGGTGGCCACCTTTTCGCCGCCCCGACCCCAGTTTGACTCAGCTCCCAGGTGGTGTGGCTTACCGGGCGTCAGTGATTCGTTGGCTGTTCTGTGCTGGTGGGAGTGTGTCACTGCCCGTGGGGCTGCGGTGGGGAGGGGACACGCTGTGCGGTGAGCACGGGCTGGAAGAACCCGCTGGTGGCTGGGGTGTGCCAGGTGATGCCGGTAAAGCTGGCGTTGGCCACGAAATCGGTCAGCTGCTGGCGGGTCAGCGCCCAGTAGGTGGTACGGCGAACGCGGACGTCCCAGTCGCTTCCGGCAGGCAGGAGCTGGAAGTGTTCCAGGTCGTAGCGCTCGCCGTCTTCGTGCCAATGCCACAGCTGGAAGGTGATCACCTGGCCATCGGGGGTCTGTGACACCTGGGGAGGTGTCGCCGTGGGGTGGGTCCGGCGGGCCTCGTCGTAGTCCCGGACAGTGATCACCAGGAGTCCGTCGTCCCGGAGTACCCGTCGCATGGAGAGGAGGGCTGCCTCGATGTCTTGGGTGGACAGCAGATGCGGGAGCGCGTTGTCAGCACACAGGACGACGTCGAAGGTGGATGTTCTGAAGGGAAGAGAGCGCATGTCCGCCGCGACGGTGCGAAGGCCAGTGCCGCGGGTTGCGGCTTCGACAGCGGCGCGGGAGGCGGCGGCGGGGCTCAGGTCACTGCCGACGACCTTGTATCCGGCCAGGGCAAGCCCGATCGCCTGGGTGCCGATACCGCAGGAACAGTCCAGAACCATGCGCGGTCCTGCCCCCAGACGCAGACGGATGAGCCCGTCCAGCGCCGTGGCCTGGCGCGCCATGCTCGCATCCCAGTCCGGGAACATTAGGTGGTAGTCGCCGGCCAACTCGTCATAGAAGTCTCTCAGTGGGTGTTGAACAACTTCTGATCTTGGTTTGGGGGGTACGGGGTTGGTGGCGGGTTGGGTGCCGGTGACCCACGGGCGTCGTTGCCCGACGTGTGGTGTCGCTCTGCCGGGGTGGATGCGGCGGGACGCGGTGTTCTGCAGTGATGCCTGCCGTGCGCTGCACCGGTGGTGGCAGGTGCGGACGCGGGCCCAGATAGCGGCGGTCAAGGACGGCGTTGGCCGGTAGGGTGGCGTGTCCGGAGTGCGGTGGTTCGTCGGCAGGATCCGACCATGAGAACGGCTTGCGTCGCTGCGATCAGCGTGGTGGGTTGGCTACTTGTCATTGTCGGCTACTACTTCCCCTGGCGGGGTTACTACGACTACGCCCTCCGTGCCCTCGCCTTCCTCGTCGTCGCCTACGTAGCGGCGATCATCGCGACCGTGGTCTGGGTGGTCCTGCTTTGGCGGCGCCACCATCGCGCCTGGGCCCGGGGAGTGGGCGGCGCGACGATCGCCCTCGTCGTCACCATCACACAGGTCCCCTGGAACGGCGTCTTCGGGCGGAGCTGGTATGCGACCCATCGCACGAAGTTTCAGGCGCTGGCCGACGCCGCCCGCCAGGGTGAACTGCACCCGGATGCCGGCGATTGGGTGCGGGGACGGAACTTCTCAGTCCCGAACTTCGGGCACGGGCTCCAAGACGCGCCCATCCCCGATGCACCCGGGCGCGTCCTCATGGCCCCCATGTCGCCTGAGGAGGTGTCGGAGAACGTCTACGTCTACGTCTACGACCGATCCGACGGCGCCCGAATAGACCCCTGCACGCTCACGACTGCCACCTTCGGCGAGTACTACCGCTGCACCCGGCTGGGCACCGGTTGGTGGTGGCTCCAGCGCCGGTATTGAGTGGTTTCTGAGAACCAGAACGGCGTTTGAAGATCGCTAGGGCGATGCCAGGCGGGGATCGCGAGCGCGGGATTGTGGCGGTTTGAGGGCTGGTGGCCGCCTGCGGCCCGGGGCGATGGTGGATGGGTGTCGGTGACCGATGGGCGCTGTTGTCCGACGTGTGGGGGCCGTCTTCCCGGGTGGATGCGGAAGGACGCGGTGTTCTGCTGTGACGATTGCCGTGCGTTGCATCGGTGGTGGCGGTTGCGGACGCGGGCTCGGATCGCGGCGATCAAGGGTGGTGCGGCGCCGAGGGTGTCGTGTGCGGGGTGCGGTGGGACGTGGCTGGAGGGTGTGGATCACCCGGTGGGGACGATCTACTGCGGGGGCGCTTGCCGGACGGCGGCGTGGAAGCGGCGCAGAGCCGAAAAGGAACAGCGTCACAGAGACGGTGTTCCTTTCGGATCGTTGATCCTTGATCGTGCCAGTATGTCCGGATGGCGATAGGTCGCTAACCAGGACATTGTGACCATGGGTGATGAGGTGAAGACTTCCCGCCAGCAGAGTTTCTCAGGGCTGTTGGAGGGAGGTCGGCGATGAGCGCCATCACGGAGGAGAGAGTCGGGAAGGTCAGCCGGAAGCGGTATGAGGAGTTGGTCGCCGACGGGCTGGAGCAGTTGGCGCTCGCCGGGGCGGCGCAGCTGCGGCTCGGGGACAACGCCTTGGAGATCGCCCCGATGAATCCGCACGGCTGGTGGCGGAGCACCGCAGGGACGGGATCGGTTACACCGTCTACAAGGCGCTCGCGGCGATTCAGGACGAGGCGACGCGGTTCGCCAAGCTCGCGGACCCGCCGCTGCATGAGGGGTCGGGGACCTGCCGGTGGACGCAGGACGCCGCCAAGCGGGCGGTGGGGCAGCGGGCGGGCCGGCCGGAGACGGTGCAGGAGAAGGTCAACCGGGTGCATGACCTGGTCGAGGACGAAGAAGTAGCGGTGCAGGTCGCATCCTCGCTGCTGCGTCGGCCGGACGTGGTCGGGGACGTGGTCGGGGACGAGACCGCGATGCACGTTGTGAACACGGCGCAGGCGAAGCGCTCTCGCGCGGCCGCCAAGAAGCGGGTGGAGGACAGGCCCACCGACACCGAGGCCGAGGCGGAGACGAAGAAGGCGGTGAAGAAGGCGGCCGCGCGGATCGCGCACACCAGCGAGTTCGTGGACCTGGTGGGGGCGTGTGCGTCGTTCACCGCGGCGGCGGGCCGGATCGTGCCGACGCTGGGCGAGCACCACTTCACCGATGAGGAGCGTGCCACGATCCACACGAACCTGGACCGGGTCCGCGGGGCGGCCGGGTGGATTGAGGCGGCGGTCGACACCGGCCGGGTCAGCCTGGATGCCGGGCTGGCGGCGCTGCTGAAGGGCGAGTGAACGGTCATGGCCTTCGCCAAGGGCGGGCAGGGCCGCTCCGGCAAGTTGCCCAAGAACGTGTGCGGGGAACGGGTCCGGATCGCGCTGGTCGAGGCACGTCCCGCCGGGCTGTCGTTGAAGCAGCTGGTCGCCGCGACCGGGCTTTCGCCCTACCAGGTCCGCAAGGGCATCTTGTGGATCAAGGAGACCGCGGCCACCGAGCATCTCACCCCGCTGATCTGGACGCCGCGAGACGGCTACCGCTTTCCCACCGACCCCGCCGACTGGATCGCCTACGAACGGGCCCAGTTCAAGGCCTCCCTGACCCGGGTCGGCAGGCTGCTGTCGGGCACCATCGCCCCGCACGCGCTCAGATACCCCGACGACCGGTGGGCCAAATTCGTCCTGGCCCAGACCACCAGCATGGCCTCCACGCTCGACATGCTCGCCAACGGCACCACACCAGTCGGAAGCCGACCGGCGGCTCCGACAACATAGATCGGACAGCAAGGACACGTGATGCCGCTCTCGGGGCGTTCTCGCCGTTACCCCTCCGACATGACCGTCGCGGAGTGGGCCGTGCTGGAGCGGCTCCTGCCGCCACCGGCCTGCCTGTCGGCGTACGGGTTCCAGTACAGAACCCGGTACAGGTAAATGTGCAGAGGCGATCAGGGTGTCAGCTGCGATCCGAGCGTTGTGATCTTGAAGTCTGCCGGGTGTTGTTGATTATCACGGTCGGCTGCTCGCCCGTTCCGAGGCGTGGCGGTGGTCATGGTCCCGTGGCTGAAGGCTGTGATCGTCGGCGGTCACTGCTCTGTGGCTGTGAGGTAGCGCCGTAGGCTCGCCGGGTCGTCGGGGACGCCCCATGCCCGGAGCATGGTCTCGATCACTGCGTCGTCCCAGGCGTCGGGGGGCAGGTCGGCGAGTGCCCGGACGGCTTGGCGTTGTCGGTCGTCGAGGTCCTCGAAGGGTTCGAGTTCCTCGCCTGCCGAGCGTTCCTCCTCGTCATAGGGGATCCGGATGCCGGCCAGGAACGGAGCGGACGCGTAGATCGAGTAGTCGGCCAGGTCAAGGATGCCGAAGGCGAATGTCAGCGCCGCCCCGACCATCAGCCGCGTCTGCGTCACCGGGCCGGTGCGCAGCCGGTCCAGGGCTCGATCGAACACGGCCGGATCGGCTTCGGCGCGCAGCAGGAATCGCGTGGTCGCCTCGGGCGAGCCCGAGGTGGCGAGAGTACGAAAGGAGTCCTCGGTGTGGCCCAGGTTCGCCCAGACGGAGGAGACGGTGAGCTGTCCGATCACGGTCTCGTCCACCTCTCCCAGGCCCACGAGCGCTGTGGCCGCAACGAGCCGGTGCACGGGACGGTCACCGGACAGGAACGTGCGGATGCGCGGGATCGCCGGCCGGTGCCCGAGCATGCCGAGCGCGGTGATCACGTTGCTGAGCGGGTGCGGGTCGGTCTCGGCCTCCAGGCGCGCACTCAGGGCCGGGATCGAGGCGGCCGCCTCCTCTGGGAACAGGCCCAGCAGGGCGGCGGTCCAGGTACGCAGGCCACTGTCGGGGGACTCCAGCAGCGGCCGCAGCGCCGGTACGCCCGCCAGAACGGCGTCGTAGACGGCCAGCTCGATCTCCACGTTGCGCAGTTCGACCTCCGGATCCCGGTCCTTGCGCAGCCATGTGCGGCGTGTGCGCTGAAAATCGTTCGGCGCCTTCTCCACCCAGGCGTCGAGCCGACGTTCCCAATCCTCGGGCGACATCGCGCGCCGTTCCCGGAGGTCGGTGCGCCAGGCGGCGATGTCGACACCGTGCGGCAGCATTTGGTCTGGGTGGCCGACGGACAGCATCATGAGCAGAAAGACGATCTCCTCGCGGTCGGGCGTGGCCGGATCCGCCGCCAGGGCGACCAGGAAGGGCACCGCCGCGGCGCTCGCCGGATAGCGGGTTCCCTGGTGCCAGATGCAGTTCCACAGGTGATCGTCGCGCGCCTCCTTGCGCTCGTCGGAGGACGGGGATCGCAGCGCCCGCAGCGTCGCGGGGATCCCCTCCGCAGAGCCGTAGGCGTGGTGGAGGCCCGCCCAGTCGATGTCGTCGAGTCCTGCAAGAGGGTCCATCAGCCCGATTGTGTCGGGTATCAGCGCCACGGCACGGTCCCTTTTGGATCTTCGGCCGTCTTGCCACCGGACGAGAAACCGTGATCGGCTCCACTGCTGCCTACCTGTGGTCAAGCTGGAACGAACTCACCAGACTGAGCACCGCGCTCCTGCACGTTTATCCGTACTCGACTCTGCACACAAAGGAGTACGCCGACACTGCCAGACCCCCACCGGCGGCAGGCCGGAGAAGTATCACCGCCGCGACGTGGTCGACGCCATCCGTTACGTGGTCGCCCAGGGCTGCACCTGGCGTGGTCTTCCCTCGGATTTCCGCCCTGGGCCACGATCTACGCCTGCTTTCGCCGTTGGGCCCAAGCCGGGGTGGTCACCGCCATCCGTGACCAGCTCCGCGCCCGGCTCCGCACTCGCGCCGGCTACAGCCCCGGCGCGGTCACGGTCATCCTGGACAGCCAGTCAGTCAAAGCATCTGAGACGGTCAGCAAACGGACCAGAGGGTGGGACCATCCCAAACGGATCAACGGGCGCAAGAGGCACCTGGTGGTCGACTCGGGTGGGCTGCAGGTGATGGTCATGGTCACCCCGGCCCACTACAGCGACCGCGACGTCGCCCGCGAGGTGCTGTTCCGGCTCCGCCTCACCCACCCCGAGATCACCATCGTCTGGGCCGACTCGGCCTACGCCGGAGGCCTGGTCGACTGGGCGCGCACCTTCCTCAACCTCACCCTCAAGACCGTCTCCCGCCCGAAAGACGACCAGGGTTTTGTCCTGCTCCCACGTCGCTGGGTCGTCGAAAGAAGCCTTTCCTGGGTGATGCGCGCCCGCCGCAACATCCGTGACCACGAACGTCTCCCACCAGTCAGCGAAGCCATGCTCGCCTGGTCGTCGATCATCCAGATGAGCAGGCGCTTGACCCGCCCCCGCACCGCCGCCTCCTCCTGGACCACCACTGCCAAGACCGCTGCCTGAACCCAGAACCTCAAAACCAGCAGGTTTACGGATCACCCGGCCTCGGAACCCCGGAAACGAGACACCCCTGGCCGCATCCCCGCGGCCACAAAACCTCGCCCACGGGAGCCTGCTCATGGCCACCCAGAACACCTGCCTGCACTGCCGCAAACCCCTGTCCGAACCCGGCCCGCGCGGCGGACGACCACGCAAGTTCTGCTCCGCCCCATGCCGGTGGGCGTTCCGGCGCGGCCTCGCCAAGCGCTGGCGGCCCGTCACCCGCCTCCACGAACGGCAGACCAGCACCGCCAAACACCGCAGGCACCTACCTACGAGACCAAGCCGAACATCTCGCACAGGCAGCTGGGAAACTCGCCCTGGACACCCGCGAAGAAGACCTCGCGCCCATTTCCCAACAGACGGGCTGGAAACCCGGGCCCCATCGCCGGCTACACCGCCGCCGCCCTTCCCCTGCTCGCCCAGGCCCGCGCCGTCCTGGCCGAGGCAGTCGCCACCGACCGTGCTGCAGGCGCCACCTGGGACGAAATCGCAGCCGTCCTCGAAGTCAGCGCCGACACCGCCTCCCGCCGCTACCGCTCCTGACCCCGCCACCGCAAGTCACCACCCAGGAGCCAAGATCAACGGTTGTTCAACACCCACTCACCGAGAACCCAGACACATGACCCTCCGGAGTGCGCAACCAGGGGCCGGGACGTTCAGGCGGCACTTGTCCTGGCCCGGCCGCCCCATCGACACCGACCGCATGCCGCCGCCCGAGGTCAGGTCCCATCCCTGGAAATGCCGGTCGGCCGGGTCGTTACCCGCCCCGGCCGACCTCACGGAAAATTGAGGCTGGCTAGCAATTACGCAGCCTGCCCAGGTGACTCCTGTGCACCCATCCTCCCGGGTTGAAGTCTCGCAGGTGCAACCACCTCTTGTGATAACTGTCGAAGGCGTACCACTTTCCTTTCAACAGGCGGCCTTGGACCTTGCTGGTTGTGTTTGGCCGGTAGCGATAAGGTGCACTTCCCTTGGTCCTGGCCACAACGCACCATTGCTGCTGCGCTGACGACGCCCTCGCGGTTGTGGCGAGGTCCTGCTTTGCGGTGAGTGCACTGGTGGCGGGGGGCGTGTGTGCCGTTGTGGCGTCCGTAGCGGACGCCGGGCTGAGAGCGGTCGCCGAGGATTGCCCGGCCGCGAACACCGTCAGCGCCCCGCCCATACTCGCGATGACCGCCAACTTCGTTCCGAGGTCATTCATGTGAACCTCCTGTCGACGTATGCCTCCAGGACTTCTGAGGCTTTCCCCATCGTTCTGACTGGAACGGGACGGAGTCATTGGCGTCGAAGGCACGGCGATTGACCGTCCGTGCAGGACGGCGGCCGGCCTGGCTGGATCCGTAGTCGGTGTCTTCCAGGCCCGGGGACTCGGATTCCCTAACGGCTGGGCATGTCCCAGCGGGCTAGGTCGCGTAGCCAGGCTTGGGCTGTGCTGTCGGATGGGGCGCGCCAGTCGCCGCGCGGTGAGAGGGAGCCGCCGGCCGAAACCTTCGGGCCGTTCGGCATGGCTGAACGCTTGAACTGCGCGAACGCGAAGAAGCGGCGGCAGAAGACCTCCAGCCAGTGCCAGATCTCCGGCAGGTCGTAGGCCGCCCGCTCGGGCTCGGGGAAGTTGGCTGGCCAGGCGCCTGCGTCCCGGTCGTGCCAGGCGTGCCAGGCCAGGAAGGCGATCTTCGACGGCCGGAAGCCGTGGCGCAGTACGTGGAAGAGGGTGAAGTCGTGCAGCGCGTACGGGCCGATCATGGACTCGGTCGACTGCATCTCCTCGCCGGGCACGAGCTCCGGGCTGATCTCCGTGTCGAGGATCGCGGCCAGCGTCCGGTTGGCTTCCTCGTCGAACTGCCCGCTGCTGATGACCCACCGGATCAGGTGCTGGACGAGCGTCTTCGGCACGCCGGAGTTCACGTTGTAGTGGCTCATCTGGTCGCCGACGCCGTACGTGCACCAGCCGAGCGCCAGCTCGGACAGGTCACCGGTGCCGAGCACGATGCCCCCGTGCTGGTTGGCCAGCCGGAACAGGTAGTCGGTGCGCAGCCCGGCCTGCACGTTCTCGAACGTGATGTCGTACGCCGCCTCGCCGGAGGAGAACGGGTGATCGAGCTCCTTGAGCATGAGCTGTGCGGTCGGGGTGATGTCGAGTTCGGCCGCAGTGACGTTTAGGGCGCGCATCAGCCTGTGGGCGTTGGCCTTGGTGTGCTCGCTGGTCGCGAAGCCGGGCAGCGTGAAGCCCAGGATGTCGCTGCGCGGGCGTCCGGCGCGGTCCATCGCCCGAGCGGCGACGATCAGTGCGTGCGTGGAGTCGAGGCCGCCGGACACCCCGATGACGACCTTCGGGCCGCCGATCGCCGCCAGCCGCTGATGGAGGCCGGCGACCTGGATGTTGTACGCCTCGTAGCAGTCCAGGGCGAGGCGTTCGGGGTCGGCTGGTACGAACGGGAACCGCTCGACCCGGCGACGCAGCCCGAGGTCTGCGGCTGGCGGGTCGAGGACGAAGTCCACCTGGCGGAAGGCTCCGGTGCGCGCGGCGTGGGTGCGGCGGTTGTCGTCGAACGTACCGATCCGCCGCCGTTCTTGCCGGAGCAGGTCGAGGTCCACGTCCGCCACCGCGCATTGGTCGTCGAGCGGAAATCGATCGGTCTCGGCCAGCAGCGCGCCGTTCTCATAAATCATGGTCTGGCCGTCCCAGGACAAGTCGGTGGTCGACTCGCCCTGCCCGGCCGCGGCATAGATGTAGGCGGCGAGGCAGCGCGCGGACGCCGAGCGGCACAGCAGCCGCCGGTCCTCAGCCCGGCCGACCGTGATCGGGCTGCCCGAGAGGTTGGCGAGGACGGTCGCGCCGGCCAGCGCGGCCTCGGCGCTCGGCGGCACCGGCATCCACATGTCCTCGCAGATCTCCACGTGCAGCACCAGTCCGGGGACGTCCTGCGCGGCGAAGAGCAGGTCGACGCCGAACGGCACGGTTGCGTCGCCGATGCGGATCGTTCCGCCGCGCTCGTCGTCGCCCGAGGCGATCTGCCTCCGCTCGTAGAGCTCCCGGTAGTACGGAATGTAGGACTTGGGCGTGATGCCGAGGATCTTGCCGCGATGCACGATCACCGCGCAGTTGTAGATCCGGTGGCGATGGCGCAGCGGGGCGCCGACGACGAGCACCGTCATCAGCTCCGCCGACCCGGCCACCACGGTCTCGACCGCCTCCTCGACCTCGTCGAGCAGCGCGTCCTGCAGGAGGAGGTCCTCAATCGAATAGCCGGTCAGGCACATTTCCGGGAAGACCGCGACGGCGACGCCCTCCTGCGCACATCGGCGCCCTTGCCGCAGCACGGCCTCCGCGTTGGCGGGCGGGTCGGCGATCGCGGCATGACCGGTGCACGCGGCGACCCGCGCGAAGCCGTGTTGATAGATCGACCAGAAGTTCACAGGGTCTCCGGGGCGTGCGGCGTGTGGCGCTCGCTGGTTATGCGAGTCCTTCCCATCCAGATCAGAAGCCGAATCTGTTACGGCCTCTGGGAAAGATTGCAGATGAGACATGGAGGACGCCACTCGGCCCTACGCCGCGCTGGGCCAGGCCGTGGGCCTGTGATCATGCCGCGTCCGCCTCTACGAGGTGATCCGCAACCCGTCGAGGTGGACGGTGAAGGCCTGCACTATCACGGCAGCGTGATCGTGCAGGCCTTTCACAAGTGGGTTCAGTGGGCCTGGCGGGCCTTCCTGAGGAGGAATCAGTGGGACTGGCGGGCCTTTCTGGGGAGGAGGAAGCCGACCAGGAAGGCCAAGGCGAAGAGCCCGAGGCTGATCAGGGTGACCTGTTCGGCGGCGGCCAGGGCGCCCTGCTTGAGGGCGGTGAGATCACGGGCCGGGTCGGTGAAGCGGTCGAAGAAGACGGTTCCGAGGGCGGCGACGCCGAGGGCCGCGCCGAGCTGCTGGAACGACTCCAGCGCGCCGGCGGCGGTGCCGACCTCGTGATCCTGGATCTCGCCCATGATGATGTCGTACATCGGGACGAAGATCATTCCCATGCCGATGCCGCAGATGAGCAGGGGGACCAGCAGATTCCAGCTGCCGAGGCCGATGCCGGAGGTGTCGAACACCAGCAGGAGCCCGACCGTGCCGACCGCCATGATCGTGAGGCCGATGTGCAGGCTCTTACGGCCGAGCTGGGGCGCCATGGCCCCCACCGCGGAACCGGCGAACGCGCCGATCGCCCAGGGCGCCATGGCCAGGCTGGCACCGATCGGGCTGTAGTGCAGGCCCAGTTGGAGCATCAGGCCGACAGCCAGCGAGAAGCCCATGAGCGCGCCGAGGAAGACGATGACGAACAGGACCCCCGAGGTGTACGAGCGGCGGGCGAACACGCTGAGCTCGATCAGTGGAGCCGCGCCCGCGGCCTTGCGGTGCACCTGCTGCCATGCGAAGACGACGAACACCACGACCGAGGCGGCGAGCATCAGGAAGGTCCAGGCCGGCCAGCCGTGCTCACGGCCCTGGATGAGCGGGTAGACCAGCAGTGCCATGGCCAGCCCGGCCAGGCCTGTACCGACCAGGTCGAGCCCGCCCGTACGGTCGCCCCCGGCTCGCGGCAGCGACCTGCGGCCCGCGACCAGCGTGAACGCGCCGAGCACCAGGTTGATCAGGAAGATCATGCGCCAGCCGGAGCCGAAGAGGTCCGCCTTGATCAGCAGACCGGCCATGACCGGGCCGAGGATGGAGGCCAGGCCGATGGAAGGGCCGAACACACCCCAGGCCTTCGCCTGCTCCTCGCCGGGGAAAAGGTCACGGATCAGGCCGAAGCACTGCGGCACCATGAGCGCGGCGAACAGCGCTTGCAGCACCCGGCCTGTGACCAGCGACCCGGGCGACCAGGCGATGCCGCACAGCACCGATGCGGCGAGAAAGCCGGCCAGGCCGTACATCAGCATGCGGTAACGGCCGTACATGTCACCGAGGCGGCCGCCGGTCAGGAGGCCCATCGCCAGGACCAGGGTGTAGCTCGCGGCGATCCACTGCAGGGTCGCGTACGAGCCGCCCAGGTCGGTACGGATCACGGGCAGCGCCACGTTGACGATGCTCGCGTCGAGCAGGTTCATGAGCGTCGCGGTGAGGATCGCGAACAGGCCAAGCCAGCGCCGGGGCACGGTCGGCGCGTCAACGACGGCCTTCTCGTCGGCTGTGGCCTTCTCGTTGGCTAGAGCGGTCAAGGCGCCCTCCTGGATCAATTGACGATGACAGGAGTTTCCAGGCGTGCGCCGCCGCGTGGCAGATGCCGATGTCCTCAGCCTTCGGTGACGAACATCAGTGATGAACGTCATCACCGAAAGGGGACGAATGCATCTGGTGTGGCCGTTCTGCGGCGCGGACACTGATTGTTTCGCCGCAGAAGGGCTAGTCCAGCACATTCATGGTCAATACAGTGGTGCTCCGGCAATCCGGCCGTCTCTCCTTTCTTTCCGGTCTTCGGTCGGGGGTCGCGCGCGTGGTCGAAGAGCACCGGCAGTCCAGCCGGTTCATCCAGGTCGCGACCGCTGGCGCGGTCGCCTACAGCGTGTTACTCCCCTTACTCAACCTGCATCGGGTCGCGACGCACCCTTCCTTCCCCGGTCACACCGAGGAGGCCGCTGTCGTCACCGCCTGCTATCTGCCCCTTCAGGTGTGGATCGTCCGGTCGAAGGCGCGCGGTGACCGTACGCCCAAGCAGGCCTGGGGACTCCTCGCGGTCGCAGCCCTCGTCTTCGGCGCGATGCCGTTCATCGGGGTCGGCTGGTTAGGCGCACTCTGCCCGCTCGCCGGTCTGATCCTGATCGTGATCCGGGCGCCGTGGTCGTTCCTCACGTACGCGGCGCTGGCAGCGGTGCCGGCCCCTGCCGCGATCTACGCCTTCGACCAGCCGGAATGGGCGGTCTACTTCACCCTGGCCGTACTGGTCTACGGCACGTCGCTGTCGGTCCCGATCTTCCTGATCGGCGCGGTCCGGCAGCTGGAGAATGCCCGCCGATCCCTCGCCGACGAGGCCGTGGTGCGGGAACGCCTGCGCATCGACGGGCAGCTGAGGCAGTCGGTCGGCCCGGCGCTGGAGGGCCTGGTGGCCAAGGGTCAACGGCGCGAACTCGCCACACTGGTCGAGGACTCGCGGCGCACGCTGGCCGAGGTACGCCGGATGGTCACCCGATATCAGGAGGTCACGCTGCGGGCCGAGCTGGAGACGGCGGCGACCCTGTTATCGGCGGCGGGCATCGAGACGAACCTCGTTCTGCCGGAAGGCCTCGACGGTGAGGTGCCGGACGCCCTCCGGGCCGAGCTGCGCTGCGGCCTGTCGCAGTTGCTGGAGAACCAGAACGCCCGGCACTGCGTGATCAAGGTGATCGACCGGGACGGGACGCTGACCGCCGAGGTGACCAGCGGATGAGCCAAGGTGACCAGCGGATGAGCCAAGGTGACCAGCGGATGAGCCAGAGCCGCTCCTGGAACATGCGCAGGGCCCGTTGGGTACTGGTCGCTGCCCACGTCCCCATTGTCGCGATCTCTCCGGTCTTCATCGTCTTCGGCACTCCTGGCCTGCCCACGCCCAGCGTGTCGGTCCCCATGGCCGTGCTGGCGTTCCTCGCGCTCGGTGCGCTGCAGCTGCATCACAGCCTCGCGGTCGCCCGCGGCGTACGACCGCCCTACGGTGTGCTGACCCTGCTGGCGCTGGCCGTTCTGGTGTACGGGCCGATGCCCGTGTACACGTGGAACTGGGTGCCCACCCAGGTGCTGCTGATCGCGTCGGCGCCGATGGTGCTGCCCAAGTGGCCTGCCATCGGAGCGATCGTCGCACCGCTAGCGGGGACCGCCGCGACCGCTGGGATCCTCAAGGCGGCTTGGCCGGTCGGTTCCGCCTTCACGCTGATCAACGGGTTCGTCTACTGGCCGATCGTGCTGGCGTTGATGGCGGCCAGCCTGTACGGCTCGGCACGGCTGGTCCAGGTCGTCCAGGAACTCCACAACGCGCGGACCGAGCTGGCCGAACTGGCGATCGGCCGGGAACGGCTGCGGGTCTCCCGTGACCTGCACGACCTGCTCGGCCAGAGCCTCTCCGCCATCTCCCTCAAGGGCGACCTGGCCCTGAAGCTGCTGGACCGGGATCCACCGGCCGCCGAGGCGGAGATGAAGAGCATCGTCGCGGTGGCGCAGGAGGCCCTGCGGGACGTTCGGACGGTCACCCGGGAGGAGCACGCCGTTTCGCTGCGCACCGAGACCGAGGGCGCGGCCGCCCTGCTGCGCGCCGCGAGCATCGACGCGCAGATCCAGCACGAACTGGGGGAACTCCCCCCGAAGGCCGAGGCGGTGCTGGCCTGGGCACTCCGCGAGGGGGTCACCAACGTGCTGCGGCACAGCGAGGCGAGCACCTGCGAGATAGCGATCAGGCGGCGAGACGGAGCGGTACGACTGGAGATCACCAACGACGGGGTCCGGGCCGCGTCGGCGCCGGGCAGCGGGCTGACCGGGCTGAGGGAACGGGCACGGGCCGTGGCCGGGACGGTCTCCGCCTCGGTGACCCCGGGGGGCGGGTTCCGGCTGTGCGTCGAGGTTCCGGAGGAGAGCGAATGATCAAGGTGCTGATCGCCGAGGACAAGCACATGATCCGCGGGGCGCTGGTGGCGCTGCTGACGTTGGAGGAGGACATGGAGGTCGTCGCGGAGTTGGACCGCGGAGACCTGGTGCTGGAGGCGGCGCTCCGGACCCGGCCGGACGTGGCGGTCCTCGACATCGACATGCCGGGACTGGACGGGCTCAGCGCCGCCGGGCAGCTGAGCGAGCAGTTGCCCGGCTGCCGCACGCTGGTGCTCACCGGGCTGAGCCAGCCGGGCAACCTGCTGCGCGCCCTCAAGGTGCACGTGCGGGGATTCATCGTCAAGGACGCGCCCGCCGAGACGCTGGCGGA
Source organism: Actinomadura sp. 6N118 (assembly GCF_044326415.1). Classification (NCBI taxonomy): domain Bacteria; kingdom Bacillati; phylum Actinomycetota; class Actinomycetes; order Streptosporangiales; family Thermomonosporaceae; genus Actinomadura; species Actinomadura sp. 6N118. Next base: position 154,963 of record NZ_JBIRAZ010000021.1, read on the forward strand.
GGGCGTGCGCCGGGTGGCGGCGGGCGAACGGGTCATCGATCCCGAGCTGGTGGCCGCCGCGCTCGAAACAGGGACGAGCCCTTTGACCGGCCGTGAGGCCGACGTGCTGCGAGCGGCCGAGAACGGGATCCCCACCGACGAGATCGCCACGCAACTCTGCCTCTCACCCGCGACCGTGCGCAACTACCTGTCCAACGCGATCAGCAAGGTCGGTGGCCGGAACCGGATCGACGCGATCCGCATCGCCCGCCACGCCGGCTGGCTCTAGCGCCGGTTGGGAGGAAAGCGCGGCGCGGGCAGCCTCCGGCACCGCGCTCGGCCCGGCGGTCATCGCGATGGAGGACCCAGGCGTCGCGTTCCACGGGGAGGTTGCCCGCCACAACGGTGCGCGGACTGTCCCGCTGCCGGTGGACGATCTCGGCGCGCGAACCGACCTCCTGGGTGGACCGGACTTCCCCCAAGGTGGGCGCCGTGGAGGTGACCCCAGTGCCCCACCGGCCCGCGGTCGCGTGCGACCAGCGCGCTGGCGGGTCAGCGCATCCGGCGGTAGCGGCCGGGAGCGACCGCGAACGCGCGCTTGAAGGCGTTGGCGAAGGCGTACTCCGAGCCATAGCCGACCCGCTCGGCCACCGCGCCGAGTGGCGCGTCGGACTCGCGCAGCAGCCGCGCCGCCGTGGTCAGCCGCCACCAGGTCAGATAGGTCAGCGGCGGCCGTCCGACGAGCGCGTTGAACCGGCGGGCGAACGCCGCCCGCGACAGCCCCGCCCGGTCCGCCAGCTCTGCGACCGTCCAGGGCCGCGCTGGATCGCCGTGGACAGCGTCGAGCGCGGCGCTCACCGCGGGGTCGGCCAGCGCCGCGGCCCACCCGCCGGTCCCGCCGCAGGCGGGCTGCTCCTCCAGCCAGGTGCGCAGGATGTAGACCAGCAGCGTGTCCAGCAGTGACGGCACGACCGCGCTGGCGCCCGGGCCGAGTTCCTGCAGTTCCGCGCCGAGCAGGTCGACAACAGCGCGCAGGCAGGATTGGCGGCCGACCTGGGCTGGGAGGTGCACGATGCCGGGCAGGTCGTCCAGCAGCGGATGCCCACGGTCGGCGCCGAGCTTGTAGGCGCCGCACAGCACCACAGTGCTCGGCGGCCCGGTCGCGGCCGGGCCGTCCGCATCCACCCCCGGGAACGGAAGATCGGCGAGCGGCGTGGTGGGGGCGTCCGCCAGGCCGTACTCGCCTCCGTGCGGGAAGAACAGCACGTCGCCGGCGCCCAGCGCGATCGGGTCGGCCTCGGGGCGGAGCAACCAGTACGACCCGGCCAGCACGACCTCGAACCCGGCCGTGCCGGGCGCGTGGCGGAACCGCTGGCCCCACGGCGCGCGCCTCTCCACTCGCGCCGACCGGGGCGCGCCGGTGCGCATCACGGCGATCACGTCGCTCAGCACGTCCACGCGGCAAGGCTAGCTGGGAAGACGACTACATATGAAATCGAGATTCTGTGGCATTGGTCGTCTTGCTGACGGGCCCTACGGTCACAAGCACACCGTGTGAAGGAGAGCAGAATGATCGTGATCACGCAGCGTTTCAGCTTCAAGGCGGACACCACGCCGGCACGGAAGGAGGCCGCCCTCGCCGCGATGCGGCGAACCTCGGCCGTGGAGTCGACGTCCTTCTCGTTCGTCGGACCCGAACTGGGCGACGCCGACGACGGCCTCACCCATGGATACTGCGTGGCGATCCCGGACCTCGCCGCGCTGGAACGCTACATCCACGACCCGGTCCACATGGCGGGCGACCCCGAGATCCTGCCGTACCTGGCCCGCCTCACCCACGTCCGGTTCTCGGACGACTCCGACCCGGACCTGAACGAGAAGATCATCGTCATGCACCAGAAGAAGCTCGCGATGTACCCGGAGTGGGAGCGCCTCCTCAACGCGATCCCGAGCGGTGCCTCCGAGCCGCACCGGGCCTGAACGCGCGGCGCGACGCCGACGGTGCTCCAGGCGGGAATCTGACCCGGACACCCTGGTCGACGTCCTGAGCCGCTGGTGACGTGCTGCGGGAGTCCCTGCACCTGGGGTCGGCGTGGCCCGGTCAGGTGGCGAAGACCTGGGATTCGTCGGCGAACGCTTTGAACGAGGGCATGGGTGCACGTCCTTCCTGAGCGCGGTAGGTCTCCGGTTCCGGGACCTACCAGTGCCGTTGTGGTCGCTGCCCCCTCACCGGCCCGGGTGGGATCAGGTGTGAGGATCTACTTGGTCTGCGATGCAGGCGAGGTATAGGGCGAGGGCGGCAGGATGGTCGCGCACGGGGTGGCCCGAGAGTTGGGCGATCCGGTCCAGCCGGTAGATCAGTGTGTTGCGGTGGATGTTGAGGGTGGCCGCCGTCCGTACCAGGCTGAAGCCGCTCTCACACCAGACCATGATCGTGCGGCGGAGCATCGGCCAGTCGGAGCGGGCGCGCAGGGCGGGGATCAGTGAGGCGGTGAAGCGGGCCCTGGTGCGCGGGGCGACCGCGGCGATCAGCCGGTGGACCCGCAGGTCCTCGATGACGTGGACGCTGATGCCGGGCCGGGCGCGGGGCCCGAGGCGGAGGGCCGACGCGGCGTCCTCGTAAGAGTCGCGCAGCGCGGCCACCGAGGACGCGGCCGTGCCGATCCCGATCCGTGCCGGCAACGCCAGCCTCCGCTGGAGGCCTTCGACGATCGACTCGCACAAGGGCACCAGGCCCCGGACGGGCCGGTCGTGGGTCTGGTGCAGCACGGCGAACCGGCCCGCAGCCATCCCCGCGACCAGGTCCTGAGAGTCGGCGAACGCCTCCCGGATCACCCGGGGCGGAAGCGCCCGCACCATGTCCGCGTCGGCCCGCTGCGCCCGGGCGTCCACGCCTGGGGTCCTCATCCCCGCATCCGAGGTCGTTCCCGCGCCCGGGGTCGTTCCCGCGCCCGGGGTCGTTCCCGCATCCGGGGCGGACGGGTCGACATGGGAGACGGACGGGCCGGTGCCGCCGATGTCGACGATGACGGCCACGCGGGGCGCGCGCAGGTCGTAGCCGAGATCTGCCGAGCGCGCCACCAGGTCGTCCGGGGCCACCACTTCTGGGTCGAAGTGGGCGATCTCGCGGAGCAGGTCTTCGGCCGCGCGTTCACGCAGCAGCCGGGATCGCAGGAGGATTGACTCCTGGAGCAGGATCTCGGTCTGCCGCTTGACGACCCGGCCGAAGCGTCCGACCTGGGCGGGCGATCCGGTGATCCCGACGGTGCCGACCGCGTCGCCGTCGATGACGATGGGCAGGGTGATCCCGGGCCGTACGCCCCGCAGCCGGCGGGCCTCCCCGGCGGAGTGCGCCGCCGCCTCCTGGGTGAGCATGACCTGAACCGACGCCTCGTGGAACGAGCCGATGCGGCTGGTGTCGCCGCTGCCGATGACGATGTCGTCACGGTCGGTGATCAGGACGTTGTAGCCGGGAGGAATCGCTTCCCTGGTTTCTGGGCGTGGTAGCCGCCGTTGCCGGGTGTGTGGTGGCCTATGGGTCATGGGGGCTTGCTGCGTGATCAGGTTTGCGTTGTGTGATTTTGTCGGTGCGTACCGCTACCTTCGTGGTCGTGAAGTTGGTGGTGCAGGTGAAGCTGCTGCCGACGCCTGAGCAGGCGGCGGCACTGAGCGCGACCCTGCACGCGTGCAATCAGGCGGCGAACCGGGTGTCGGCCCGCGCGTACGACACCAGGGTGTTCTCCCGCGCCAAGCTGCAGAAGGCCGTGTACGCCGAGGTGAAGGCGTCGGGGTTGTCGGCGCAGCCTGCGTTGCATGTGATCCGTAAGGTCGCTGACGCCTACACCACGCTGCACGCCCAGATCGACGCCGGGCTGCTGGGTGGGGAACGCTCCCGGCGTCGCCGAAAGGCCGAGTCCAAGCCGATCGCGTTCCGGGCCGATGCGGCGCACCCGTTTGATGACCGGTGCCTGTCCTGGCAGGTCGACGCGCGCACCGTGAGCATCTGGACGGTGCACGGCCGGTTGCCGGGCATCGCGTTCACCGGGTCGGCCGCGCAGCTGAAGACCCTGGCCGAGCACCGCCAGGGCGAATCGGACCTGGTGCTGCGGGACGGCCTGTGGTTCCTGTACGCCACCTGCGAGATCGAAGAAGCCCCGCTCAACCCCGATCCCGTGGATTGGATCGGGGTGGACCGGGGGATCCACAATCTGGCGACCACCAGCGACGGGACCAACTTCCAGGGTCAGGGCCTGAAACGCTACCGGCGGGCCCAGGCCCGTCGCCGCGCCGAGCTGCAGGCCAAGAAGGCGGCCGGGTCCCGCTCGGCGGCGCGCAGGCTGGCCAAACGCACGCAGCGTGAGGCGCGGCACGCGACCAACCAGAATCACATCATCTCCAAGCAGATCGTGGCCGATGCCCAACGCACCGGACGCGGCATTGCCATCGAGCACCTCGATGGGATCCGTGACCGGGTCCGGCTCAAGCGGCACCAGCGGGCCACGCTCTCCAGTTGGCCGTTCCACCAGCTCGGCACCTTCCTGGCCTATAAGGCCCTGCGGGCCGGGGTGCCGTTCCTGCAGGTGGATCCGGCCTACACCTCGCAGAAGTGCCCCACCCCGTGGTGTGGACACGTCTCGAAGAAGAACCGCCCCACCCGGGGCCAATTTCTGTGCGTCGCGTGCGGGCTCGCTGGCCTGGCCGACGACATCGCCGCCGTGAACGTCCGCAACCGGGCGCGCACGGCGTGGGCATTTGTCACCATGCCCGACCCCGACCCCACCACCAGCCCACCCGGGCCAGGCACGGGACAAAGGGGTGATGCGCCCCAGCACCACAACCAGTGGCGACCAGGGAGCGCGACGAAGCGTGAACGGAATCACCGGGCCTCCAAGCCCGGCCGTTCACGGCCGAGAAGGTGACGAACATCCCGTTGCTGGCGATCATCTTCATCACCTACTTCGGGCTGACCTCGGTCGGGCTGAAGATGGGCGCCCTGGAGGCGGGGGCCCTGAGCCTGGTGGTGTTCTACGCGGCCTATCTGTCGGAGATCTTCCGTTCCGCGCTGGCCGGCGTGCACGACGGCCAGCGCGAGAGCGCCAGCGCCCTGGGCATGAGCAGGCTCGGCACGCTCACCCACGTGATCTTCCCGCAGGCGCTGCGGCTGGCGCTGCCCGGGACCAACACCTTCCTGGTCGACCTGCTCAAGTCGACGTCCCTGCTGGTGACCATCTCGGCGGCGGAGCTGATGACCCAGGCGCAGCTGATCACCTCCGACACCTTCCGCGCCCTGGAGGTGTACGTCGTCATCGCGGCCGTCTATTTCGCGCTGTGCTATCCGCTGTCACAGGCGCTCCTGTGGCTGGAACGCAAGGTCCGCGCGGGCGCCCCGCTGACCCTCGGCCGCCGGCGCCGACTCCGCAAGGCCCGCGCCATGCTCGCATCGGAGACCGCCGCATGAAACTCAAAAAGGCCAGATCAGGACCGGAGAACCCAGCGGACGCCGTCCCGGCGACGGCCGCCGACCCAGAGGGAAAGCCGTCCGCGACGGAACCCATCGCGGAGCCGGCCGCGGGGGAATCCGCGGGAGAATCGGTGGCGGTGCCCACCGCCGGGCCGGCGGTCGTGCGGATCAGCGGGCTGTCGAAGTCGTTCGACGGACGGCTGGTGCTCGACGACATCGACCTGGAGATCCGTGCCGGGGAGATCGTCAGCCTTCTCGGCAGCAGCGGCGGCGGGAAGAGCACCCTCCTGCGCTGCGTCAACCTGCTGGAACGGCCCGACCGGGCGACGATCGAGCTCGCCGGGGAGCCGGTCTTCTCGGGTGACCGGGCGGTGTACCGCGACCTGGCCGAGCTGCGCCAGCGCGTCGGGATGGTCTTCCAGCGGTTCCACCTGTTCCCGCACCTCACCGCGATCGAGAACGTGGTGCTCGCGCAGATGAAGGCCGCCAAGGTCAGCGAGGACCAGGCCCTGGAGACGGCCGTCCAGCTGCTGCGCCGCGTCGGGGTGGACCACCGTGCGCTGGCCTTTCCCGAGCAGATGTCGGGAGGAGAGCAGCAACGGGTGGCCATCGCGCGGGCGCTCGCGCTGCAACCGGCGGTACTGCTGTTCGATGAGCCGACCTCGGCGCTGGACCCGGAGTCGACGCGCGAGGTGCTGCGCGTCATCCGAGGGCTCGCCGAATTCGGCATGACGATGGCGATCGTGACCCATGAGGTGCCGTTCGCGCGGGAGATCTCCGACCGGATCGCCTTCCTCGACGGTGGGCGCATCATCGAGCAGGGAACGCCCGAGGAGGTCCTGGACGATCCGCAAGAAGCGCGTACCCGGGCGTTCCTGGCCTCCTACGACGGTTCGGGCCGGTGAGCGGCCTGTCCGGAGACAACAGGGCCGGCGGGCACAACGGCGTTCCGGTCGTCGTCATCGGCGGCGGCGCGATCGGCCTCTGCATCGCCTTCCATCTCCACCGGCAGGGCGTACCGGTGCACGTTGTCGACCGTGGCCCGGTCGGCGGCGGTTCGTCCCGGGGGAATGCGGGGTGGGTCTGCCTGAGCCACTCCGCTCCGGTCCCCGCACCCGGGGTCACTTGGCATGCCGCGCGTTCGATCGGACGGCCCGACTCGCCGCTGTATCTGCGTCCGCAGCCGACTCTGGCCTTCCTGCGCTGGCTCGTGATGTTCCAGAGGAGCTGCTCCCGCAAGAGCTTCGACCATGGGTACGCGGCGGTCGCCCGCTTCGCACAGAACACGTTCGAACGGTTCACGGAGCTCACCGACGACGGAGTCGTGACCACGCTGACGCGCCCCGGCCTGCTCCATGCCTTCTGCTCAGGGGAGGAGGCCCGGCGCGTACTGGAAACCCAGCGCGCCATGACCGGGGCAGGGTACGAGGTGCCCGGCGAGATCCTCAACGCGGCGGAACTGGCCGAACTGGACCCGGCGGTGGGCGGCAAGGTGACCGCCGGCTACCTCGTCCGCGGCGAGGGCGTCATCGACCCGAACGCCTTCGTGGAGTCGCTGGCCGAGCGGCTGCGCAAGGAAGGCGTGACGATCAGCGAGCACACCGCCGTCCGGGGCTTCCGCAAATCCGGCGGACGCGTGGTGGCGGTCCGTACCACCGGGGACGACATCAGGTGCTCGTCAGCGGTGGTCTCCGCAGGCGTCTGGTCGGCCGACCTGCTGCGGCTCCTGGACGTTCGGCTGCCGTTGCAGGCGGGGAAGGGCTACAGCTTCTCGGTGAAGCTCGATCCCGCCCCCGTGCACCCGATGTACCTGGGCGACAAGCACGTCGCGGTCTCCCCCATCGGCGGAACCACGCGCATCGCCGGGACGATGGAGCTGAGCGGCAACAACCGGAGGCTTGACTGGCGCCGCATCGTGGCGATCGCCCGGGCCAGCCGCGACTACCTGGGCCAGTGGTACGACTCGCCGGACGAACTGATGGCGCTCATCCACGATCCCTGGGTGGGCGGACGCCCCATGCTGCCGGACGGACTGCCCGTCCTCGACCGGGTCGCCACCACCCGCAACGCCTACGTGGCCACCGGGCACGGCATGCTCGGCATCACCCTCGCCCCCGTGACCGGCAAGGCGATGGCCGACTACATCACCACGGACCGCCGTCCGGCCGACCTTGAACCGTTCCGCAGCGACCGCTTCGCCGGCCTCACACTCCACCGCCGCCGCGAAACCGGAGAACCCCTCTGATCGACCCACCGAAGCGGGTGATGGACTCCACCGTTGGTGAAGATCGTTACTTGCGGACTACGCTCCTGCCCCAAAACGGCATATTTGGAGCACCTCATCGACACCGACCAGCGGGCGTTGTCCGCCTTGTTTTGTTCCTCCGCCCTGGCCGACTGGCGTCCGGTGCTGGCCTCGGCCGCCGACCGTTTCGAGGAGGCCCTGTCGGAAGGGCCGTTGCCCTCGCCGCTCGTCGCGGCGCTCCTGGAGGAGCACCGCATCGATTGCCTCAAACAACTGGCGTCCAACAAGGACACCCTCGGCGACGACCTCGACTTGCAGGCCCGCATCGCCGCGACCGGTCATCCGGATGTGGCGCGCGCCATCAACTTCGGCAGGCCCAACTATCCCGACACGAACTGGTGGCCGTTGCGCGGCCGCCGCGCGGTGCTGGCCGCCGCCCGGCCACACGAGGACTGGACGAAACCGGCAGGCGTCCTTGCACACCTCGGAAACAGTCCAACGCGCCGACGCCGCGCCCTGGTGGTGTGCCCGGTGGGACGGTCCGCGCGCACGACGCTCATCGACATCTCCTCCGAGCTCACTCGCGCCGAGCAGTTGCGCGGGCTGCTCACCGTCCACGACCACGACGGTGGCCTCGCGACGCTGGGCCATCTCAACCAGAACAAGTTCCGTCCGAAGGTCGCCGAGGTCCTGCGCACCGTCCTGGCCAACGGCGACACCGCCGCGTTGCGCGACGCGGTGACCGTCGCCGAGGGCACCGAAGGCCTCATCGAGGAACTCTACGAGAACGATCCGTGGCACGATTCCCTGGAGTTCCCCCTCGACATGGTGGGACTCCGCGACCGCATCGACTGGGATGCGGTCCGGCGCGCGCACGCGGACCGCCCGTTCGGGAAGTACTCGCTGAAGGCCCTGGCGACGCGCTCCGACTGCCCCGAGGAACTGCACCCGCCCTCGCCTCCAGCGAAGATCCACACCAAGGACGAGTCCGGACTGCCCGCGCTGGTCGCCGAGCACCTCGGCAACGACGTCGGGGCCTGGCGCGAGGTCCGCGACCGCCTTTCCCGCTTCAGCGGAGACATCGCCGAGCTGCTGGCCGAGGCCGCCAAGGCTGCCAAGGCCTCGGGGAGCAAGAAGGCGGCGGCCACGTGGCCGGGCGCGGGCGAACTGCCCGCCTGGGACCGCGCCGCCTCCGTCTCGGGAACGCGGGCGAAGTTCGTGACCCTGCTGGACGCCGCGGCTGTCGAGACGCACCTGGTCCTGCTGAGGCACCTGGACGACCGCACGGTCGGCGACCTGTTCGGCCAGGGTGTCTGGCGCGACGAATGGCTCGACTTCGCGATGGAGGCCAAGCAGAAGCGCTACCGGCTCGCGCTGGCGCAGCGGCCGTCGCTCACTTCGGAGGCCATCGAGGTGTTGATGAGCCGGAACGATCTGGCTGTCAACGCCCGGCTGTTCCTGCGGACCGGCACGACGGGCCCACAGCGGGAACGGCTGCTGTCGGGACGGCTGAGCAAGGACCTGGTCGAGCGGCTGATGGAGCGCGACGGCGGGTTCCGCGCCCGCGACGCGATCAGTTGCTCCAACGTGCGGCTGCAACGACGCATCCTGTCGCATGTCCGCGTGCGTGGCATCACCCCGCAGCTCCGCCTGCTGCTCAACCTGTGGGAACGCGGCGGCCCCAAGGCGGTGCGCGGCCTGCTCGACAAAGAGCCGAAGGGGAAGACGTTCTCCCGCAACGTCATCCGCCGCGAGGTGCGCAAAACCGTCACCAAACTGCTGGCCCAGCAGGACGCCGTCGCGGCACTGGAGGAACTGCGCGCCACCGTCGCCGCCGCCGAGACCGCCGAGGCCCAGATCGCCGAACTGCGAACGCAGGGCAGGCATCCTTCGGCGGACGTGTTCCGCGAGGCGCACCTGTGGCACTGGGACGAGATCATCGCCGAACACCGGCGCAAGCCGTTCGGCATCGTCGTGCTGCTCGGCCTGGCCGAGATTCCCGAGTGCCCACAGGAGATTCGCGCCGAGGCCGACCGGCGGCGGTGGCGCTGGATCGAGTACACGAACTCCGTGATCGAGGGCGAGACTCCCCAGGAGATCCTCGGCGACAACAGCGCAGGCTCGTGGCTATACGGCGCGGTCCGCGCGGGCGCGGTGACCTGGGAGCAGGTGGTCACGCTCGCGCACCCGGCCGACGCTGCGCTCGCCGCCATGACCAGCCCGGAAGCCCGGGCGGCCGTCACCCCGCTGGTACGCGACCACCTCGACCCCGCCCGCGAGCCATGGATTCTCGCGCTGCGCATGCTCCCAGGCTTCACCGGAACAGTCGCCGAACTCCTCCAAACCGCCGCCGCCGCGACAAGCCAGAGACCGGCGGCACCCGCGCGTAGCGGGGACACCCGCGCGTAGCGGGGGCACGTCATGCCAACGCCCGAGTGACGTTGGCATGACGTGCCTGGACTCCTCCGGGGTGAGATCCGGTCAGCAGCAGCGCGTGCCGGGGTTCTCCATCTGCTGCTCCGTCCGCCGGCGTTCGTAGTCCCGCCGGGACAGGGGCGGCTCGTGGGAATGCTCGCTGTGCCGGGCGAGGTAGCGGTCGTAGCCGGCCGCGCCCGTGAGTTCGCGGACGTACCACCGCGCGAAGCGCAGCACCGAGCGCGGGGTCACGCGGGGCCCGCGCATGCACCGAGCCCGCAGAGCGTTTTCGTGGGGGTGAGTCATGGCCGTTCCCCCTCGCCCGTGCCCGCGCCGACCTCCGCCAGTTGACGGTGCTCCCCGTTGGAGGCGAACAGCCCGGCCGGGGCGGTGATGGTCGACACCATGTAGGGGGCCTCCGAGATCGGCAGCGGCTCGCGCGAGCGCACGGCGCGCCAGCACACCAACGCCGCGTTCCCGATCACGAGGATGACCAGCAGCGCGAACATCGCCGCCAGGACGCCGTCGACGGTGGAGTTGGTGACGATGGTGTGCATCTCGTCCATGTTCTTGGCCGGGGGGAGCACCTTGCCCGCCTCGATCGCGTCGGCGTACTTCTCGCGCTGGGCGAAGAAGCCGATCCGGGGGTCGTCGTGGAAGACCTTCTGCCAGCTGGCGGTCAGGGTGACCGCCGCGTCCCAGGCGAGCGGCACGCCGGTGACCCAGGCCCACCGGAGCTTGCCGCTCTTGATCAGGATGGTGGTGGCGAGGGTGAGGGCGATGGCGGCGAGCAGCTGGTTGGCGATGCCGAACAGCGGGAACAGCTGGTTGATGCCGCCCAGCGGGTCGGTGACACCGACGTAGAGGAAGTATCCCCAGGCCAGGACGATGACCGCGCTGGTGGCCCAGAGGCCCGGCTTCCAGCTGACCCGCCCGAGCGGCTTCCAGACGTTGCCGAGGGTGTCCTGCAGCATGAAACGCCCGACGCGGGTGCCCGCGTCGACGGTGGTGAGGATGAACAGGGCCTCGAACATGATCGCGAAGTGGTACCAGAACGCCTTGAGGGCCCCGCCGCCGAACACGTCGGACAGGATGTTCGACATGCCGACCGCGAGCGTGGGGGCGCCACCCGTCCGGGCGATCAGGCTCTGCTCGTGGACCGCCGCGGCCGCCGTGCGCAGGTCGTCCGGAGTGATGGAGAAACCCAGGTTCGTCACCGCCGCCGCCGCGCTTTCGGGTGTGGTCCCGAGCATGGCGGCCGGGGCGTTGAGGGCGTAGTACAGCCCCGGGTCGAGGATGGATGCGGCGATCAGCGCCATGATGGCCACGCCCGACTCCATGAGCATGGCGCCGTAGCCGATCAGGCGGACCTGCGACTCCTTCTCGATCATCTTCGGGGTGGTGCCGGAGGCGATGAGGGCATGGAAGCCCGACAAGGCGCCGCAAGCGATGGTGATGAACACGAAGGGGAAGAGCGACCCGGAGAACACCGGCCCCAGGCCGTTGTGGGCGAACTTGGTGACGGCCTCGTTCTGCATCTGCGGCGCGGAGATGATCACCCCGACGGCGAGCAGCCCGATGGTGCCGATCTTCATGAACGTGGACAGGTAGTCGCGTGGGGCCAGCAACATCCAGACCGGCAGCACGGAGGCGACGAACCCGTACACCACCAGGCAGATCACCAGGGCCTCCGGGGAGAGGGTGAAGGCCTCGGCCCAGCTGGACTCCTCGACCCAGCCACCGCCGACGATGGCCAGCAGTAGCAGCACGACCCCGATCGCCGAGGTCTCCATTACCCGGCCCGGCCGAAGTACCCGCAGATAGAAGCCCATCAGCAGGGCGATGGGAATGGTCATCGCGATGGAGAACGTGCCCCACGGGGAGTCGGCCAGCGCCTTGACCACGACCATGGCCAGGACGGCCAGCAGGATGATCATGATGGCCAGCACGGCGATCAGCGCGGCCGCGCCGCCCACCGGACCGATCTCCTCGCGGACCATCTGGCCCAGGCTCTTGCCGTCGCGGCGCAGCGAGAAGAACAGCGTGACCATGTCCTGGACCGCCCCGGCGAAGATCACCCCGACGACGATCCAGATGGTTCCGGGCAGATACCCCATCTGCGCCGCGAGCACCGGCCCGACCAGCGGTCCGGCACCGGCGATGGCGGCGAAGTGGTGGCCGAGGAGCACCCGCCGGTCGGTCGGCTGGTAGTCGATCCCGTCGTCCAGCCGTTCGGCGGGGGTGGCGCGGCGGTCGTCGACGCCGAGGACCCGCCGGGCGATGAAGCGCGAGTAGAAGCGGTAGGCGATCGCGTACGAGCCGAGCGCGGCGACGACCAGCCAGATCGCCGAGACGCTCTCGCCGCGGGACAGGGCCAGGACGGCCCAGGCGACCGCGCCTGCGATCGCGACCGTGCTCCAGACGAGCACCGACCTGAGGTTGATCTTCGAGCGGGGCCCGCTGGGGCCGCCGGGGGTGCCGGATCTGGGCATGAGTGATCCTCCTGAACTCGGGCAGGGCAAGGCAGGACCACGCGCGGTGCCTGTGGTGGGGTCGGGCGATGAAGGCCCGGGCGCGGTCCTGTTGAGGGTGTGGATTGAGGGGTAAGAGGTGCGGCCCCGCTAGCGCGGCCGGGCCCGCTAGCGCAGCTGGCCCCGCTAGCGCGGCTGGCCCCGCTGGCGCGGTCGGCCCGCTAGCGCGGCCGGTGGCGCTTGGTGTGCTCGCGCGGCGGCCGGTCCCGGGGGCCGCGCAGCAGGTATGCGGCGACCATGAACACGACGCTGCCCGGTACCCACGCGAACTGGTACCAGTAGAACGACCTCACTCCGGCGACGCTCGGCACGTGATGGGCGTACCAGGGCATGCACACGAGCGCCACGACCGGAACCGCCAGGCAGACGCCGGCGGCGACCTGCCGAGCGGGCCACCGTCGTCGTGCCGGCCGATCTGGCTTCGGCCCCCGTCGTGCCGGCCGAGTCGGCTTCGCCATCGCGCCCTCCGGAGTGTTCTGCGGTCTTGGTGCAGAGTTGCCGGTACACGGCCCACGGTTGACGCCGAAATTAGAAATATTTCGCGGATAAAACATGTCAACCGAAAGTGTGAACTGCGCAACTCTTACGCAATGAAGCCCGCAGTGGAGGCGGTGGCGGATGATCGAGCCGGCGAGTGCGATCGCCTTCCTCGCCGTGCTCGTCGGCACTTCGCTGCTCGCGGTGGCGGCGCGCTGGTTCCGGCCCGCCCCCGAGCTGCCCACGCTGGAGAGCTGGGCGCTGGCCGACCGCCGGTTCGGCGCGCCGACCACCTGGTTCCTGCTCGGCGGAACGATCTACACCGCCTACACCTTCGCCGCCGTGCCTGGCCTGGTTTACGGCACGGGCGCGCTCGGCTTCTTCGCCCTGTCCTACACCGTGATCGTCTATCCGCTCGCCTACGTCCTGTGGCCGCGACTGTGGACGATGGCCAGCCGGCACGGGTACATCACGGTCGCCGACTTCGTCCGCGGCCGCTACGGATCGCCGGGGCTGGCGCTCGCCGTCGCCGTCACCGGTGTGCTGGCCACCATGCCCTACATCGCGCTGCAGCTGGTGGGCATCCGGGCGGTGCTGGCCGCGGGCGGGCTGTATCCGCGCGGGGCGACGGGCGACCTCGCGCTGGTCGCGGTGTTCGCCGTGCTCGCGGTGGCGACCTACCGGCACGGGCTGCGTGCACCCACGATCATCTCGCTGGTGAAGGGCACGGCGATCTTCTGCTCGGTGCTGGCGGTGTGCTTCCTCGTCCTCGACCGGCTCGGCGGGCCGGGGCCGATGTTCGACGGCGCGGAGCGCGCGCTGTCGGCGGGCGGGCCGAGCCGCGCCTCGCTCACGCTCGCTCCGGACATGTTCCCGGTGTACGCGAGCCTCGCGCTCGGATCGGCCATGGCCCTGCTGATGTACCCCCACGTGCTCACCGCGGCCTTCGCGGCGTCGGGACCGGACGCGCTGCGTCGTGCCTCGATCGCGCTGCCGGCCTGGACCGCGGTGCTGGGGCTGTTCGCGATTCTCGGGGTGGCGGCGCTCGCGGCAGGCGTCCAGGCCCCTCCGGGCAACGCCGAGGCAGCGGTACCGCTGCTGGTCCAGGAGCTCACGCCGGCGGCGCTCACCGGCCTGGTCTTCGGCGCGCTCGCTGTGGGCGCGCTCGTACCGGCGGCCGTCATGTCGATCGCCGTGGCGACGCTGTTCGTCCGCAACATCTACGTTGAGTACTTCCACCCGAACGCCACGCCCAAGCACCAGACCCGGGTCGCGCAGCTGGTCTCGCTGTGTGCCAAGATCGGGGCGGTCTGCTTCGTGTTCGGGCTCCGCAACCAGGACTCCATCAACCTGCAACTGCTCGGCGGCGTCTGGATCCTGCAGACCTTCCCCGCCGTCGCCATCGGGCTGTTCACGCGCCGGCTGCATCACACGGCGCTTTTGGCCGGCTGGGCGGCCGGCATGGCCGCAGGCACCCTCATGGTGGTGAGCAGCGGTTTCTCCTCCGTCGTGCCCATCGGCCCCGACGGCTGGAACGTGCAGGTGTACGCCGCTTTGGCCGCCCTTACACTCAACTTGTCCATCGCGGTGATTCTCACTTTCATCTTGGACAGGGTGGGCGTACCGCGTGGTCGTGACCTGACGACCCGGACACCGCCGAATCGGTGGTCCGGGGCGGAGACGATCTCATGACCGGAATCACGCAAGGCCAGGCGCCGGAGATCGCCGCCGCGGAGGGCTCCGTCGCGCATGCCCCGCCGGTGATGAACGTCCCGCCTGTGGTGAACGGGCCCCCCATCGTGAGCCCGACCCCAGCGGCCCAGGGTGAGGACGAACCCTTCCCGTCCGATCTGCGCGACGTGGACCGGGAGGCCGCGCTGACCCAGTTGTTCGACACCCACTACACCGGCCTGCTGAGGCTGGCCGTGCTACTGGGCGCCGACGACGCCGAGGACATCGTCTCCGAGGCCTTCTGCCAGCTGCATCGCCGATGGAACCGGCTGCGCTCGGCCGAGGCCGCGCTCCCCTACCTGCGGTCGGTGGTCTGCAATCTCACCCGGATGCGGCTGCGCCACCTGCAGGTCGTCCGCAAGCACGCGGACTGGACGGCGGATTCCGAGCAGTCGGCGGAGAGCGTCGCCATGCTGCACGACGACCAGAGAGCCCTCATCGAGGCGCTGCGCCGGCTGTCCGCACGGCAGCGAGAGACGCTGGTGCTGCGATACTGGCTCGGTCTGCGCGAAAGCGACATCGCCGCGGCGATGGGCATCTCCTGTGGCGCCGTCAAGGTGCACACCGCCCGCGGGATGACCGCCCTAACCAAGATCATGCAGGAGCGACGATGACCGGTCGGCCGGTGGACACCGAAGATCAGCTGCGTATGGCCCTCGACACCCTGGCGGGCGGGGTGCAACCCGCTCCAGACGCCTACCGGCGGGTCCAGCGCGAATGGCGCCGCCGTGAGCGCAAACGACGCCTCACCCTGGCGATCCTGGCGGCCGTCGTGTTCGCCCTGGCCGACGCGGCAGGCCTGTGGGCCCTCAACCACATGCCCGAACAGCCGCACGTCATCTTCAACGACCCGGCACCGGCGCAGCCCCCAGCCATGCCTCCCGGCTCGCCGTAGCGGCGTGGGCCAGGACCATCGACGTCGCTCGATCCGGATCTGGCTCCGCGCCCCAGTCGCATGATCCTCAAACGCTGTCCAGCGTGCTGCCGGCGGCGTGGCCGGCGCCTATCTGCGGAGCGCCTCGGTCGTGGTGCGGGCGAGAGTGACGAGCTGATGATGGCGAGTGGCCGGCCAGGACGCTAGAGGCTCTGCGATCGCCGTGCTGACTGCCTTCCTGAAGCGCGTGACCAGTTCCGCGCCCTGATCGGTGACGAACACCTTGGTCACCCGGCGATCTTCGGCATCGGGCCGGCGTCGTACCAGCTCACGCCGTTCCAGGCGATCGACCAGGCCGGTGATGTTGGTCTTGTCGCAATGCAACTGGCTCGCCAGCTCGCCGTGGGTCAGCTCCTGGGGAGCCACCGTGGTGAGCAGTTGGGCCTGCTGAGGAGTGAGCCCGAGCTCTCGGCTCGCAGCGGCCCTGATTCCCTCGATCACGCAGCACAGTTCGAGCAACGCTTCTGCGAGTTCCGGATCGTGTGCTGGGTGGCTCATGAGCAGAGGGTACTTGACAGTCCATGACATCAACTATTTAGTCTGTGACGCCAACAGTCCACATCATCGACTAAATGAGGCGCCATGCCATCGAACGCCACCGACCGGGTAGCGGTTGTCACCGGGAGCTCACGAGGGATCGGCCGAGCGACCGCGCTGCGGCTGGCCGCCGGTGGGGCGGCCGTCGTCGTCAATTACCGCACCGACGCCGCCTCGGCGAAACAGGTGGTTGCCGACATCGAGGCAGGCGGCGGTCGCGCCATGATGACGCGCGCGGACGCCGCCGACCCTGGGGAATTCCGCATGCTGCTCGACGCGGCCGAGCAGCACTACGGCGGCCTGGACGTGCTGGTGCACAACGCCGCCGGATTTGTGCGGAGTCCCCTGGCCGCCGCCACCGACAGCGATTACGAGCACGCCTTCTCGCTGAACGCCCAGGCCACCTTCGTCGCGCTGCGCGAGGCCGGGCACAGGATGCGCGACAGCGGCCGGATCGTGTTCATCTCCTCGGTGGCCACTCGTTTCAACCCGCCGGGCGAAGCCCTGTACGCGGCCAGCAAGGCCGCCGGTGAGCACCTCGTCCGCACCTTTGCTCGTGAGATCGGCTCGCGCGGCATCACCGTCAACAGCGTCTTGCCCGGACCGACCAACACCGATGGGTTCGCGGCGGCCTCGGCTCCGGTTGAAGCGCTCATCGCCCAGACCCCACTCGGCCGATTGGGCGAGCCAGAGGACATCGCCGAGGTCGTCGGCTTCCTCGTCTCCGATGCGGCCAGGTGGATAACCGGTCAGAGCATCACCGTCGATGGGGGCCTGTCCTGACGCGACACCGGCCGGGCCTTCATGGACCGCACAGTCGGCTCCGTCCAGACCTGAGTGCAGGGAACCGCGATGTGCATGATCGCGTCCTACGCAGGACACGGGACGGCTGGGGCAGAGGAGACCGATGAGTACGCAGCTCACGATCTACAGCGTGGGTATCCAGAGCGTGGCCGGCTGGATTCAGCGTCCCGCGCCCGGCACGGTGGAGATGAGCCGCGAGCGCGCCGCGGTCATCGACGCGCGTGGGGAGATGGAGGCGTCTCGGACGGTGGTCGAGGCCGTCGACGACATCTTCGGTGGTCGTCCCAAGGACCCGGGGGCTGGCGACGCCTATGCGTGCGTATGGCAGGACGTGATCGAGTACGGCGAGTCGACCCGCTTCGATTTCGGGCCGCTGCGGCTGGGCGCGCAGTACTTGCAAGAGGCGAGCGAGGAGTTCGAGAGTGTCGGCGTGCCGCGTGAGCTCACGCCAACGGGGTTCATGTACGACAACCCGTTCACCAGCACGCCGCAAGCCAAGCACGCGCCGGTCATCGGGCATGTGACGGCCGCGCGGATGCCGCAGATGCGCCAGGTGTACGGCGCGATCGTTGACCAGGTGGAGGCGGCCGAACTGGTCAAGGTCCTGTTGGCCGCGGTGGACGAGACGCTCGACTTCAACACGTTCGCACGCGGGTTCCCTGATGGACCGCTACCGCTGCGGGACCTGGTCACCTTCTACGGCTGACCGCGCCAGGGCCCTTTTCCCGTTGCCGTCGCGGACGGCCTGACTTCAACGGTGGATGGTCTGCGAACCGAAGCCGCCCGCCCACCCCCGCCGGCCCGCTGACGCCGCACTGATCATTTGAGTCCAAGACCGTTTCCTCGACTGCACTACAGGCGTCGCCGGTACCGTCTGCGGCCGCTGACGGACGGCTCAGCGCCCGGTTTCACCGTGCACGGCATCGCCGCAGGCCTGCACGTGCTGATCAGCATGCCGCACGGCGGCCCCACCGAACGGGACGTTCTGCGCGAGGCGGCGGTCCGCCGGTCAAATCTCTGCGTTCAGTGCGTCGTTCATGGAGTCGAAGGCGCCGCGGACGCATCGGGGCAGCTGTGCCGGATCGCAGTCGGGAAGCCACTGGTCGTACGCGCAGCGCCATGCGGCGACGCAGAACTCCAGCGCGAGTCGCTGTTGGAGGGTGTCCGGGGTGGCGAGCCGTTGCTTGATCTCGCTCTGGATCTCGTCGCAGTGCCGCAGCGAGTATCCGTTCAGCGACGGTGACTCCTCGATCAGTTTCAAGGTGGCCGCGAAGCGCGGATGCCAGGTGCCTCCCATGCGGTCGAGGGCGACCAGCATCGTGTCACGGAACACGTCGACCAGGCGCCCTGACTGCTCGCGCTCGCCCAGGGCCGCCAGGAACGTGCTCCACAACTCCTTGACGGCGGTGAGGGCCACGTCCTCCTTCGAGCGGTAGTTGCGGAAGAAGGTCCGACGCGACACCTCCACCCGTTCCAGCACTGCGTCCAGCGGCGTGCTGTCGAATCCCCGCTCCGCGAAGAGCGCCACAGCGGTGTCGGCCAGCGCCTGACGGGTGCGCAGCTTCTTGCGCTCCCGCAGGGAGGCGGGCTGGGCGGGGGGTGGCTGGTGGGCGGTCGTCACCGGTCCAGCATAGCCAGACCGCTCCAACCAGGCATGTGCTACGTTGACGCAAATGCCACACTATGGCACTTTCTGGTGAAGGAGACAGACCTGTGCGTGCCCTTGTTGTCGACCACAGCGCCCCGGCGCACCTCACCCTGACCGACGTCCCCGAGCCGATACCCGCGCCCAGCGAGGCGCTGGTGCAGGTCGAAGCGGTCTCGCTCAACTACGGAGAGGTGAGCGACGCCGCCGACCCCAAGGCCCCGGAGGGCACTGTGATCGGCTGGGACGCGGCCGGCACCGTGGTCCGGGCCGCGGCCGACGGAACGAGCCCCGCAGCCGGAACCCGTGTCGTCACCGTGGGGGTGACCGGCTGGGCGCAACTGCGCGCCGTGCCGGCCGCCCGCCTCGGCGTCGTTCCGGACGATGCGGATCTCGGCGCCGTCAGCACCGTCCCGGTCGCCGGGCTGACCGCGCTTCATGTCCTGCGCCGCATGGGCCAGCTGATGGGCCGCCGGGTCATGGTCACCGGTGCGTCAGGCGGGGTCGGCCGCTACGCGGTCCAGCTCGCCGCCCGCGCAGGGGCCGAGGTGGTGGCGATCAGCAGGAATCCGTCCCGGGCGGACGAACTGCGCACCCTGGGGGCGCATCAGGTCCACACCGATCCCGCCACGGTCGAGCAACCGGTGTTCGGCGTGCTGGACAACGTCGGCGGCCAGCATCTGGTGGACGCCTTCAACGCCATGGAGGCCCACGGCACGCTGGTGAACGTGGGGCGGTCGTCGGGTGCCGACTCCGTCCTTCCCCCGGAGGCCCTGCTGGCCGCCGGTGGACGGCACGACCGCTCCATCCGAACCTTCCACCTGTACGGCGAGCCGGCCGCGGACTTCTCCGCGGACCTGACCTGGCTGGCCGCCGAGGTCGCCGCCGGCCGCCTTGACCCCGGGATCACCTGGCGCGGTCCGTGGACCCGTTACGCCGAGGCGGCGCAGACCCTGCTTGACGGCCGCCTGCACGGCAAAGCGGTCCTCGACATCGCCTGAAGCGAAGGAGTCGCGGGACACGGCGTCCGAATCCAAACCCTCGCACTCGGCACGTGACCCCGGGGACGCGGGCCATCGCTGGGAAGCAACGACGGGCTGATCGACCACGCAACGTCGTCACCCGTGGCTGCCTTCGGCGGGTCGAGTGGTGAGGTCCTCTGAGTTCAGGATGGTGGCGAGGTGGTGGATGCCTTCCTCGATTTGGTGGGGCGTGAGCCTGCTGTAGGGGTGCAGCCGGAATACGCCAGGAAGGGGCCGCGAGCTGATGTCTCCGCTGGTTGAGGAGATCTTCGGGGGGACCATGGTGGGATGGCGGTTGATGATGGGAAGCGGGCGGTGCGTCGGCTTGCCGGGCGGGCCGACCAGGTAGGGCGTGTGTCCGGACGGGAGCCGTGGCGGGAGATCCTGCGGTGGGTGAGCCGGGGTCGTCTCGGGCGGCGGCGTGGCTGGCCGGTCGTGCCGGTGTTGGAGACGCCGTGGCAGGACACGGTCTCGGCCGAGCGGCCGGGGTGGCGGGAGCGGGCGGCTCGGTTGGAGGGTGAGGTCGAGTTCGCGTTCGCGGTCGATTATCAGATCTGCCGCCGGTGCTGCATGGGCTGGGTCGAGCAGCCTTACACGCTGCCGGAGTATCAGCGGTGCGGGTTGGCCAGCGCCGGGCTGGCGGCGCTTCGCCAGGAGTATCCGGGGCTGGCTTGGCACACCCTCGGCGGGCACTTCGTCGATTCGCGGCCGTTCTGGGACGCGGTCGGTGGTGGTGTGCCCGGTGGCTACCGGCAGCACGCGCTCTGCCGCCACGTCTCGTGAGGTGGGGCAACGAGCGCGCGTCAGCGATGCCGGCGGGCTGGGTCTTGCTGGGCGAGAGCGGTGCCGACGGCTTCGGTGCTGACGTTGGTGTAGATGGCCAGGCTGCGGATGTTCTCGTGTCCGGACAGCGCCATCAGCATGGGAGCTGACCAGCCGTCCTCGGCCAGGTGGGTGAGCCGGGAGTGGCGGAGTTGGTGGAGGGTGTAGCCGCGTCGGCGGGGGTCGTGTTGCTTGGTGTCCTGTTTGAACAGGTATTCGGCGCGCTCGTAGGACAGGCGGCCGCGGCCGGTGTTCGGGCATAGGTCGGAGGTCGCGGGCGTGCGGGCGGGGGCGGGGCGGCGGTCGGCCAGGAACAGCGGGCCGCTGGCGCGTCCACCGATCAGGCGTGGGAGTAGGCGGGCGGTGCTGGACTGCCAGTGGATCCAGCGGATGTCGCCGCCTTTGCCGGTGGTCCGGCCGCGCTTGTTGTCCAGGTCGAGGTCCTCGATGTTGAGCGCTAGGACCTCGTCGGCACGGGCCGCCGACTCGTACAGCAGCCTGCGCAGCGTCTTCTCGCGCAGCGCGACGTCGCGGCGGTTCAGGATCGCGGTGACGATGTGGCGGTCGATGGCGCGGGTGCGGTCACGGGGCTCGGGGCGGCGGTCGATCAGAGCGGCCAGGTCGGTGGTGACCCAGCCGCGGCCGGGCCCGGCCGCCCAAGCGGTGAAGGAACGTAGCGCCGAGCGGTGCCGGTTCCAGGTGCGGGCCGCCGCGTCGTCCCACGCCGTGGTGAAGACCGTGGCGGCCTGCTCGGCGGTGACCTGGCCGAGCGGGAGGGTGTCGCCGAGGTCGCGGCGCAGCCGCCGCAGCATCTGGCCGTAGGAGCGCAGCGTGTCGGTGTCCAGGTCGCGGCGGGCCAAGAACGCGTCGGCCGCCTCGGCCAGGGTGACACTAGCGACGGGAACGGCGCGAGCGGTCATCAGATCCGGGAACTGCGCGGCCGAAGGCAGGTGCGCAGCTCAGCGTCGTTGCGGGGTACCGTCCTGGGGCTGTGGCCCAGAGGGCCGGCCAGGCCGCGGGTACGCTCCTGGTGGGCCCTGGAGTTGATCACCACACCTGCCGCCCTTTTGCTGTCCAGATCGTCGTGGTCGAGACGGCCCGGCGTCACCACCGGGTGGTCTTGTCGGTCACCGCCACCCGGCGGACCTCGTCCAGGTCCACGGAATAGGGCGCACCGCGCAGGTCCGCGCCGCGCAGGTCCGCCTGGCGCAGGTCCGCGCCGCGCAGGTCCGCCTGGCGCAGGTCCGCGCCGCGCAGGTCCGCCTGGCGCAGGTCCGCGCCGCGCAGGTCCGCGCCGATCAGATGCGCGTCGCGCAGGTCCGCGCCGATCAGGTGCGCGTCGCGCAGGTCCGCGTCGCGCAGGTGCGCGCCGTCCAGGTACGCGCCGATCAGGTCCGCGCCGATCAGGACCGCGCCGTGCAGGTCCGCGCCGTACAGGTGCGCGCCGTGCAGGTCCGCGCGGTCCAGGTTCGCGTCGCCCAGGTGCGCGCCGCGCAGGTGCGCGTTGCCCAGGTCCGCGTCGCGCAGGTGCGCGCCGATCAGGTGCGCGCCGTCCAGGTCCGCGCCGTCCAGGTTCGCGCCGCTGAGGTCGGCTTTGTTGAAGCGGGCGTTGCCGAGGCGCATGAAGGGGGTGCGGATGCCGTGCAAGTCCAGGGGCGGGACGGGGTGGGGGTTGTTGGCCAGGGTGGTGAGTGCGGCGGTGATGTCGACAGAGGGCTCCAAGGGGAGGTCTTTGTCCTTGGTGGTGGGGGCGGGGTCTCGGTCGCGGATGAAGCCGGCCAGTACTGCGGTGATGGCGGCGCGGTCGCGTTGGGAGTCGGCCAGGAGCCGGTCGAGAGCGTGGATGGCGGCGAGGCGGATGGTGGTGTTGTCGCTGGTGAGGGGTTCGAGGGTTTTGGCGTAGCGGTCGGTGAGCTGGCTTTCCCTGGCGATCCGCACGTTCTCCTGGGAGGTGCGCAGGTCTTCTTGGGCGGTACGCAGGGCCAGGCCGCTGGCAACCAGGCTGCCCGCGGCGAACAGCACACCGAACAAGATCCCCAGCGAGTTGAGCCATTGATGCCGTTGGGCCCGCTGCTGGTTGCGCAGCTCCATCCGCACCTCGGCGGGGAGCCGGTCGAGGTCGGCCTGGGTCGGCATGGTGATCCGCACTCGGGGCCGCCCCAGCAGCGACCGGCGCCGCCTGGCGATGGCCGAGGGGCGTGTGGTGCCGCCCTGCCCGCGATCGTGTCGCGCCGGCTCGTCCGGATCAGTCCCACCCGGCTCGATGGGGTCGGATGGTTCGGCGGGGGGATGGTCGTCGCCGGGGCTGTGCTCCCCGGGGCCGCTCATGGCATCTGCTCCGCATGGCTCCAGGTCCCCACAGCCAGCGGTCGGCGCCGCGCGGATCGGCCGGCTGTCGGTAGGTCGCCTCCTGGGGGGTCTGCGGCGGTGGCGGTGTCCTCGGGCGTGGCGGGAACGCGCACGTCGGCTCCTGGCTGGCTGGTGTGACAGGGAATGTGCCGCCTTCGACGGTACGGGCCGCCACCGGCAGGCCAGGTGGGAACGGAGATGCCAGGCGCGGCCGGATGCGGTCGTGGCAGGGAATGGGCCATTCCCTGCCACATCACGGAAGCGGGTGGCTCAGGTCTTCGGCGCGAACAGCACCCGCGGTTCGAGGTCGAGCCGGGTGGCCGGGGCCTGGTCGGGCGGGGTCAGGTTGAGTGTCCAGTTCCCGAACCGGCGCACGGTGTGGGTGATGTAGGGCGAGACGGTGGCCAGGTCGTCGGCGTCGACGCTCTGCCCCTCGGCGGCCACATCATTGGCCGCCCGCGGCGTCCGGCTGTCGCTGGGCGGCAATGTCTACGATCCGGCAGCGAGGTGCTCCTTAAGCTCGGAGACCCGCCGACCACAGTTCCCGAGCCGTTCGCAAGCTTGCTACTCCAGTACGTCGCGAACCGGCAGAACATGCACACCGCGACCAACCCCCACAGCCACTGGCTGTTCCCCGGCCGACGAGCCGGCCAGCCCATCCACCCGACCACCCTCACCAAGCGCCTGGGCGACCTCGGCCTCCACCGAACCAACGCCCGCACCTCCGCGATCCGCCAATTCGTCCTTCAAGCCCCCGCCCCAGTCGTCGCCGGCATGCTCGGCTACAACAACGACTCCATCGCCCGGATCGCAGCCGAGGCAGCAGGACCCTGGAGCGGCTATGCCCCCGGAGACCATGCGGAACCCAGCCGATGATGTCCTACTCCTCGACGAACGGTTCGTCGCTCCACCGGAACCAAGCTTGATCGTCCTGAACGTGAAGCAAGAACTCAGCCACCGGCCCATGCGGCGCAACCAGCTGCACCGCGCTGGCAATCTGCCCATGGACCGCTTCCCAGGCCTCATAGTCATCGTCGAGGCTGTCAAGGAGTGCCAGCTCCTGCGAAAACAACGGCTCCAGATCTGGAAACGCCGGCCCTGCAACGAACCGGCCGTTGAGCCAGGGCCAATCTGCGGTCTCGATGGTGATCTCGCCGACCAGCTTTCCCTGACGCACGAGCCGCCAGACACCGCCCTCGAACGTCACGACCAACGCCCTCTCCACCAGCACCACTGCAGCGACCCAAGTGGCCCACCCTATGGATCAACACCGACAGTGACTGGGCCTCCGACGCGGACGGAGAATACGTGCCAGACGAATACGCGACCTCACCAGTTCTGCACCCCCTGTAGCCCATCACCAGGGCCGAGGGCCGGCCTGGCGCCGGGCTGGCCCGCCGTCGTCAGGTGCACCACCGCGGACGACGTCGGGTAGGACTCGGCCATCCGGGGCAGCAGCTGGCAGTAGTAGAGGTTGGCGATCGTCAGGCCGTACGTCAGGGCCAGCAGCCGGACAAGCCCGCGTGAGGCGACGGGCGTCCTGGCGTTCCGCCGGAGGGTCGGTGGGGCTCCCCCGGCGTGTCCCGTCGCTTCGCCGGGGGTCTCGTCCATGGTCACCGCCGTGACGCTACGGGATGATTGGGCTCATTCTAAGATCCAGATTCATGTCGAATGATTGGCCCACTTTTGGCCTCGACCTTCATCTGGAGATCGATCCGGGCGCGGGACGCCGGGCCGGGCTTGAGCGAGCACTGCGTGCCGCCGTACGGGACGGAAGGCTCGCGCCGGACACGCGGCTGCCCCTGATCTACGTCCGGGCAGCCCCGACGTGTCGGGCTTCCCCACGGCCGCCTGGCTGCGGTCCGCGCGGCGGGCGCTGGGCGCGGCACCAGCCGAGGCGTACGGCTACGGCGATCCGCGCGGCCGGATCGAGCTGCGCACCGCGCTGCGCCTGGGCTGGATGGTGCTGCCACGCCGCCTGCTGGAGCCGGTCGTCGAGGCCAAGCGACTGGACGACCACCACACCGAAACCCTCGGCCAGCTGACGCTGGCCGACTTCATCACCAGCCACCGTTCGCAGCGACGATGACTCTTGATGACGGTCGTGAATGGTTTCTATGCATTCTTTGTCTGGCGGGTGGGTCAGTAGCCGATGTTGCGGAGAGCCTGGGTGCCTAGGCGGTCGCGGAGTTGCTGTAGGTAAAGGCTCCACGGCGCTACCGGACCGCCGAACGCGTCGTACTCGCCGGTGCCCTTCTTGGTCGTACCGCGGCAGCCAATGGACCAGTTACGCGCACCGGGAGGACTGGACAGCTTGTGCGTGTCGCCTAGGCAGTTGTAGAAGACCTGGTAGGCGCCCGACCAGCCGTGGCCGGTGCCCAGGTCGGCTCGGTTGTAGGTGCCGATGTTCTTCTTACCGGTGGTGCTGTTGTGCACCACGTTGTCGAACAGTGAGCCGGTGGCCCAGCGGTGGTGCGGCCCCAATTCGGAGTTGGACTTCTCGGCCCGGCTGTCGAGGAAGACGTTCGGTCCGGGGGTGTTGGCCCCAGTG
Organism: Actinomadura sp. 6N118; assembly: GCF_044326415.1. Lineage (NCBI taxonomy): Bacteria > Bacillati > Actinomycetota > Actinomycetes > Streptosporangiales > Thermomonosporaceae > Actinomadura > Actinomadura sp. 6N118. Next base: position 180,466 of record NZ_JBIRAZ010000021.1, read on the forward strand.
ACGAAGTCGTGCCGTCCCGTGCTGGCGTACACCCGCATCACCAGTACGTGAGAGGCCCCATTGACCGAGAACGGATAGCGCCGGCCCCCGGTGATCTGGGACTTGTGGTCCAAAGAAGCGCTGTCCTGAACGGTCACGTACCGGGCCCCCGGCCCGGCAAAGAAGGTGCCCTGGATGAAGTGCAGTGAGGTGACGTTGCGGACCCAGGCGTGTTCGACATTGCCCATGTTGACCGCGTAGCCGGCGTGTTTCTCGTCGGTGTTGGAGGCGTACGAGGAGACCGCGCGCAGGTTCTCCACGCCGACCTTGGCGATCCGGCCAGGGAAGCCGTACGCGTAGACCGCGCCGCCGCCGAACTTGGCCTGGAAGGCCTCCACGACAGGGGAGTCGAGGCTGATCCGGTTGTCGCTCTTGGCGGTGACCCTGCGCTCGTAGTGGATCGTGCGCGAGGCCGGTGTCCACGCGACCGTGTTCAGACAGGTCTGGCCGGCGACGTCGGAGGTGTCGTACGCGGTGCCCTTGGTCTTGCAGGCGTCCATCCCGATGGAGTCGATCCACTCCTGATTGGGGGTACGGACTACGACGACGTTGTCACCCACGTTGAATGCCGAGGCGTCGGACACGTTGAGGCTCCGCGCTCCGACCGGGATGTAGGAGCCGCTGATCGGACGCCGGGAGCCGGGCGTCTCGGCGCGCTGACCACTGCCCGCGACCTTGATCAGAGTCCGGTCGCTGGTGCCGGTGGCCCGCAGCACCGTGCCCTTGCTGCCGTCGCCCTCGCCGCGCAGCACCACGCCGCCGGTGCGGATGAGGACCTGGCCGCTGATGTTGTAGGTCCCCTTCTTGAGCAGGACCGCGCCGCGGAAACCGGCCGCGTCCGGCGCGAGGCCACTGACGGCGTCGATCGCGCTCTGGATGGCGGCGCCGGCGTCCTTGCCGCCCGCCGGCGGCGTCACCGTGCGGCGTACCGGCACCGTCGGCAGCGCCACTCCGCCGCCGCCGTACCCGGCGCGGGAGAAGTCGGGGATCTGGTCCTGGTTCGGGTACGGGACGTTCACGAGCCTGCCGTCGGCGCCGAGCGACAGGCGCTTGGCGGCACGGGCGGGCACGTGGACCTCGGCTTCGGTGATCGCGTTGACCTGGTCGCGGCCGAGATACCGCACGTACCGCGCCGTGACATCGGTGGTGTCGAACGTCTGGGGCCCGAGGGTGGTGCCGCTGCTGCGGCCTGACCAGACTTTTCGCCAGGTCTTGCCGTCGGCGGAGGTCTGCAGGTCGAACCGGGTGCGGCGGGTGTTTCCCTGGTGGAAGGCGAGCTTGACCAGGCTGACGCGCTGGGAGGTGCCGAGGTCCAGTCGCAGCCACTGCCCGGTGCCGTTGGCGGACCAGCGGGTGCCGCGGCGGTCGTCGAGGACGTAGCGCGCGCTACCGCTACCGGAACTCGCGGCGGCCAGATCCACCGTCGCCTTCACATACCGCACCGGAGCCTGCGCAGCGGCCCGCGTCCCGGCCTGCTCCTGCGTCCCGGCCTGCGCCACCACGACCGCCGTCAGGGCGGCCAAGGGCACCGCCGCCACCGCCATAACCTTCATCGCCCGCAGCACCCGATCGCCTTCCCCCGCAAGTCGCCTTTTCAAGGACACACGGGATACTAGTGATCTTCTTGGTGCCTAAGCAGGCGCTCCGGAATATTTCCCCGGCGCGTACGATCACCCGATGCTGACCACGCTGCAGGTGCCGTACACCGGAGAAGGAGCCGGTGCCATGGCCATCACCCCGGACGAGCCACCCCTCCCGGCCCTGCACGCAAGCACCGTCACCGTCGGCAACATGACCGTGGGCCTGCGCCTCACCGTCGCCGGCCACCAGGTGATCGCCGGTCCGCTCGTCGAGACCGTCGCGGCCCTCCCCCGCACACCCAGGCCCGCTCCCGTTCGTCACCAGCCAGCTCGGCGCCCCGCCTTGGAAACATACAGCGACGATCCTGATCCACGCCCCGATCGAACAGGTACAGGCGTACATGGGTGGCTTCGCCACGGACTTCGCCCCGACGACGACCGCCACCGGTCAAGCAGCGACACACTGGCGCATCGCCGACGTACGTCTCGAGGTCCTCGCCGGCGGCCTGCTCTGGGTGCGATGGCCCTTCGAGGTGATCGACTCTCCCGGCCTCGCCGCCCTGCTGCGGGACCGGGCCGCAGCCTTCGCCTTCGCCGCCGACCCGCGCTGAAGCCGACTCACCAGGCCGTCGCGACCAAGGGTCTCGCGCGAGCAAGGACACGCATTTGAAGTGAAGATCGTCCATTCTGTAGTCGCAGGTCGATGGGGTGGTGTGCGTGGGGTTGGGGGCGCTCGGCCTGGCCGGTTGCCGGTTCTTATCGGCGGTCTTCTTGACCCTGATGTAGTGCTCGAAGCCCTCGTTGCGCTCGCCGCCGCGCAGGGCGTCGGGGAACACCGAGACGAGCACGAACCGCGGCACCCCGGCCAGGACGGCCGCCTCGATGGCCTTTCGTGCGCCCTCGCCGTCGATGAGGGTGGTCTTGTCCATGCCGGTGCCGTGCGCACCTGCGGAGAACAGCACCGCGTCATGCCGGGGACCTTGCCCGCCAGGTCCTCCACCGAGTCGCTGATCAGGTCCCCGGCGAGCGGGACCGCGCCGGATTCACGAACGGTGTGGGCTTGGGCCGGGCTGCGGTACATACCCGTGATCTCGTCACCGCGATTCGCCAGCAGGCGGGCGAGCCTGCGGCCGACGCCTCCCGCGGCGCCGATCTGGAACACCTTCAGTCGCTCCCAGTTGCGCCCGCGACACCGAGACCGCCCTCGAACTCTTCGCCACCCACCGCCGCCACGCCTTCGACGTCGTCACCGCGCCCCCCAACCCAAGCTGACGGCAACGGAGCGCCACCGATCGACGCTGCTGGGCTGCGAGGGTTCGAGTGCGGCCGCCGGTAGCCTCCGCGGTCGCGGCCACGGGGCCGGATCCCCTGCTGCGGGCGGATCACCTGCTGCAGTGCCCGACCCCGGCTGCGGGTGGGAGGACTGTACGGTTGATCATCATCGTGATCACGTTGGGAGGGGTATGGACGCCACGCCGCACTATGGCGATGCCGGGCGTAGCGGGGTGTATCGGGTTTCCGGGGTGCCTGATAAGGCGGCGGTTGCTTGGGTCGCGCGGACGGATTCGCCTGTGGTGGCGTCTCCGGTGCTCGCGGGTGACACGCTTCTCGCCGCTGATGTGTCCGGGGTGGTCTACGCGTTCGACGCTGTGACCGGTGAGCTGCGGTGGCGGTGCACGGTCGGCGAGGGCTATCGGGATGGCCGCGCCGAGTTCATGGTGGCGCCCGACGTCTGGAATTCCTGGGTCTTCGTGGAACTCGCGGGCGGGGACGGCTCAGTCTTCGACGTTCGTACCGGAGAAATCGAAAGCGGATAGATTCCTCGCGAGTCCGCCGACCCGGTCACCGACCCGCCCCGATTCCATGCAGGATGACCGACCGGCTGCATCCAGGGGCGGCCCGGACGACGGTGTGCCCCGCCGCCGGGGACGCCGCAGAGTGACCCCGCTGCCCTACACCCGGGTGGTGCTGGACCCGGCCACCCAGACTGCTCGTTTCCTCGACGCGAGCGGCCAGGTGGTCGAGATGGGCAAGCACGGCACCAACAAGACCAAGGGCACCGGGACGATGTCGGGCGGCGGGGACGGCGACAAGCCGCAGCCGCAGACCCAAGACGACAACACCACCGACTACGAGTCGGACTGACCCGCGGTGAGCGGCAGTTCGAGCTACACCGACGCTGTGAGCTGCAGGGTGAGCGACCGGATGGACGAGCCCGCCGTGGTCACCAGTGTGGAGGACGTGACCGCCGACCTGGTCATCACCGCGCTGAACGAGCGCGGCGTGCCCGTACAACGGCATCGGTGTACTGCTCGGTGGTCAGATCGTCGTCTGTGACGCCCAGGTCGACCAGCACAGCGCGCACGTCAGCGAGTGCATGGTCAAGCTCGTCCGCGCCAGCCATCGTCTCCAGTTCGATGAACACCCCGTCGAGCTCGGGAACGGTGACGACCGTGGCCAGCATGTCCCGCCCGCGCTCGGTGAACCTGTAGTTCGCACACCGTTTGGTCAGCTGGACGTACTCGACGGCGCCGAGCGCCCGAAGCACGGTGTCCATCACGGCAGGGTCTGCGACCTTCGTCTCGTGCTCCGGCTTGGAGCCGGACGCTTCATCGACGGCGGGCTCCTTGTAGGTCAGGAGGGTCCGGCGCGTACCTGAACGGTCGATGACGCGGACGCGGAGCTCGCGTCCGTCTGCCGTGAGTGATCCGTCCGGCCGGTCGTAGTAGGTGTCCTGGTAGACGCTCAGCTCCTCAAGGGCGCGTTGACGGAGCAGCTCGCGGAGTCCTTCGGGGTCGCGTACGCGCGCCTTCAGCTCGGCCTCGATCACCGGCTCATTGTCCTCTCCGGGCGCCGGGCGCGGCGCCACATGTCGTCGTACTGCCGCCGGAACCCCGCGTGCAAGACGCCGTCAGTGGCCGCGGTGAGTTTGTACATCCCGGAGCGGTGCCCTTCGTGGGATGCGCCGAACGCGCTGAGGTAGAGGACGTCATCGAACGCGATCATCCGCCACGTCGGGAGCTCGTCGTACAAGCGGACCTCCAGCTGCACGTACGCGTGTCCATGCAGCTCGGCCAGCCGGGCGAGGGAGAGCCGGATCCCGGCCCGGAATGAGTCTGGCGACTCGGCGATCTCCTCGGCACGAATGAACGCGGACGGCGAGGATATCCACGACCTCGGTGGTCGCGGCCCGCTCGCGGAGTTCACGTGCTACGTCTGCCTGGCTGGCGAAGACGCGTGCGATTTCGGCGTGCCCGGTGAGGGTGGTGACCTCGGCGACGCGGCGGGGCGCCAAGCCGAGCAGGGCGCGCGCGTGGTCGGGGCATCGTGAGGCCGTCGGCGATGCGCTCGAACACGTCCAGCCGTGTGACCGTTCGTTTGCCGTTGAAGATCTCGTTGAAGCGGCCTTGTCCGAGTCCGGTCGCAATGGCCAATCGGGTCTGGCTGACGCCGGCGTGCTGCTGGGCCGCTCGAAGGATCGCAGTGGTGTCCCGCGCGGCGAGGGCGGCCCGCACCTCGTCGAGTGCCCAGGCTCGGGTGGGCAGCTCGACGGGGCCGTACTTCGCGTCGTCCATCTCACGATGAGAACACATCTCACGGTGAGATACCCGCTGAGGGATCGAGCCCTCACGGCCAGGTGCGGCACGGTCGAAGCATGACCACGCCGACCCCGCCCGTCGAGTGGGCCAAGTGCATTCCGGACTTCGCCGTGCATCCGCTCGCCGGCGGCAGGCTGCGGGCGGTGCTCCTCACGGACACGGAAGTGGTCATCGAGGCGGACCACTGGGAGGACCTGGAAGACCAGTGCGCGGTCGTCCGCATACGACGCGCGGCGCTCGGAGTGCGGCGATGACCCCTCTCAGCGTCCCTAGACGCGTGGCGGCCGCGGTGTCGGCGCTGTCCCCAGCTCCATTGGCCCGCGGCCGCCACGCCACCATCCCCCTCAGCGGTGTCCGGTGATGACCGCTGCCAGCAGCGTCCGGCACGGCCCCAAGGCCGAGCTGGAGGGCTGCGTCGCACGGCACGCGCGAGCTCCGCTGACGGGTGCCTGGGAGCTCGATTGGCTGCCGGTCTACGCTCCGCTCGATCCGGCCCGGATAATGGAGTCGACATGCCATAGGTGCCGGGTCGTGTCGTACGAGTACCTGCTGATCGGCGGTGCGTTCGCGATCCGCCGAACCGATGCGACGCTTGGCACTCCCAAGCTGCACGAGACTCCGCGGGTGCGGCGCAAGCTCGCCGACCAGTGGTGGGCCGCGCTGGTCAGCGGCGCTGCCCACTAGGGAGACGAACGTGGAGTCCATCCGGCTGAGCGCCGAAGGGCCATTCGACGCACTGTTGTACGCCCTTCGTGGCTGCTTCCCGCACATCGCTGCGGATTGCATGCAGAGGCGCACCTTTGCGCATCGTGCTCGGGGAGCGCCCTAGGTGTTCTTGCGCGTCTCGTACCTGCTCAGTAGGGCAACACGAACGGGCACTTGGCTCTCCCAGCTCCGAGGGGAAGGACGGCGCCCCGGGCGCGCAGCTGGTCTGTGGCGGCGAGGACGTCCTGCACCTGGTCGACGTCACCGACGGCTCGGCCGCCACGCTCACCCGCCAGGATCGGATCTGGCATGTCCAGCAGGCCGGCCCGATGCACCTGTGGGATGCCATCGAGAACACCTGGGACGCGTGGGCGCAGGCGGGCCACCCCGGCCCTGACCAGTTCCGCATGCGCATCGGCCAAGGGAAGCAGACCATCACTTACCACGGCGACCCCTCAGACGTGGCAGCGCTGACGTTCGCCCTGCCCTAAACCCACAGCAAGACGCCCGTATCGGCGGGTGGTGTCGAGCCGGGCGTGGCCGAGTAGCTCGGCGACGACCACGGCGGGGAGGGCGAGGGTGGTTTGCTGCCCTCCCCGTCACTTGGCGGACCGGGGCCGGCCCGGTCAGGTCGCCGTGCGGCCCTCGGTGAGGTGGAGCAGGTCGGTCAGGAGCTCCGAGGCGCTCATCGCGTCGATGTCGGCGAAGGTCGCGAGCCGGGAGTCGGCACGGTGGCCCGGCACGTGGCCGTCGATGATTCGGACGGACTCGATTCGCTGTTCCGGCCAGTAGCTCGGGTCGACGATCGAGATGCCCGGGTCGAGGGCCACCATGACCGTCCGCGCACCGGGTAGGCGGCGCGAGATCCAGAAGATGATGCCGTTGTCCTGCGGGTCGCCGCGGTCCCAGTCGCGCCGCTCCATGCCCAGGGCCGCGCCGGCCGCGACGGTGACGTCGCGGAACCGGCCCAGTTCGGTCCCGGCCCGCTCGGCGTCCGTCAGTGCGTGGACCGGGCGGCCGAGCTGGGGGAACGGCTGAATGATCTCGTAGTCGGCGAAGACATCAGACCAGGCCGCGAGCGTGTCCGGGGTGAGGTTCAAGGGGTGGACGAGCCTGACGGAATCGCTGCCGGTAAGTCGCGCCTCGGCATCATCGAGGTCGGCGAGCGTGCGGTCCTCAGCGACTCGGAACGTGCGACCGTCTCCGGTGGTCCACAGCAGCCGGTGAGCGAGGTGCCAGACCAACGGATGCTCGACGATCAGCTCCCGGAACTCGTCTGCCGTCCAGCGCCGCCCGGCGACCATTGCCCGTTCCAGCCGCTCGAGCCGACCGGCCGCGACCGTCCGGACCTCCTTCTTCAGCGTGGCGAACCGCTTGTGCGCCGCGGGGGCCAGCTCCGCGTCGTCGCGCGCGCCCGGCTTGGGAAGGCTTGCCCGGCGCTTCCCGTCCTGGTCGAGCACGTACGGCTTGAGCTGCTCGTCGAACCCGATCGTGAACTGTCGCGGGCCGTAGTCGAGGACGAGGGTGCCGTCGGCGTTCAGGCCCAGGCCGGGGACGAGGCGGTCGGAAAGCTGCTCGCCGGTCAGCCCGCGGTCGGCGGCGAGCGCCGCGATGCGCTCCCGCGCCTGGCCCTTGAGGCCCTTGTACTTGATCCGCTCGGCGATGCCGTTGAGCTGGGCCAGCGCGGTGTCGGTGCCGATCGCGAGCAGTACGTCGAGGCCCGCGACGGCCAGGAGATGGCCGTTCATGCCCGGCCAGGCGCGGATCACCCGAGCCAGCTCGCGAGCCGTCGTGTCGTTCCCGAACAGGCCGAGCGCGGTGAGCACCCAGCCCTCGTCGCCCAGGCCGCCGCCCCGGCCGCGCAGCGTGGACTGCTGGAAGATCTCCCACGCCAGCGCGGCGAGGGAGCCGGGGTCGCATGCCTCCCGCACCGTCTCGATGCCCGGGTGGACATCGTCCAAGTGGGACACGGTGAGGATCGTGACCAGGTGGGCGACGGCCGCGCCGGGGAGCGCCCGCCCGTCCTGCAGCAGCACCTGAGGGAGCAGGTACGGGTCGAGCCAGTTCGGGGGATCGGGGATCTCGGTGGGGAGGGCGGCGACCAGGGGATCGAGCGAGACCAGCGCCTCGATCGCATCCGAGGCGGGGCCGCCGTGCTCCTTCGCCGCCGCCAGGACCTCGGCGGAGCGCCCACGCACGGCAAGGTGGACCAGCGCCATCTCCGCGTCGCGGCGGGCCCGGCGATCGGCGACCCTCTTGCCCCCGGCGAGTGCGGTGGAGACCAGCGCGTGGGCCGCGGCCGCCGCGTGCCGCGCGAACCAGCGTTCCGCGACGGGACGCAGCGCCGGGCGTCGTAGCCGCCAGGCGGCCATCAGTGCGGTGACCTGGGCGTCGCAGAACGGCAGCAGCAACTCCGCGGACACTGCGGGCCGCCACTCGGCGAGGTCCAGCGCGGCCGGGACGGCGTCCTCGGAGAAGCGCGCCAGCACCGGCTTCAGTCGTGCCGGTTCGGGGAGGGTCAGGCTCGGCCTCCACCAGGCGAGGAGGGGTCGAACGCGTTCCTCCGGGCCGGACAGGAACAGGGCCCACTGCCGTTCGGAAGGCAGGTTGCGGTCCCGGAAGAGCTTGATCTCCTTATCCCAGTCGACGTTCTCGTCGGCCGGGAGAGCGGCCCACTGTTCGCGTTCGCCCGGTTCCCACGCGACCGTGCGGTCCGCCGGGGCTTGGAGGCCCTTCACGACGACGGGCGTCCGGTCAGGGAGGTTCTTCGCCCAGGGTGGATCGACCAACAGGGATGGCAGGCCCCCCGGAGCGGCCTCGGGAGCCCACCCGGCTTCGATCGCGGCCTGGCCACCCAGCAGGCGCGCTGCGTACCGGGAGACCGCCGCCCTGTCGGACCTCGCGGCGTCACCGAGGATCCGGCGTGCGCGTTCCGGGAAGCGCCGCGCGGCCTCGACGACGGCCGCGTGCACGCCGTTCTTGCCGAGGCGTCCCACCAGGAACTCCAGCGCCTCGTCGGACGGCAGGGCGGCCAAGATCTCCAGCGCACGGTCCGACTCGCCCCCGAAGCTGAGGAGGTCGGCCAGGACGGGCACCAGAGCCGAGCCGAGCCCGTCGGCCGCCGTGTAAAGGTCGGGGCTCTCCAGCCAATCCCAGCGTTGGTCACGTGAACGGAATCGCGTGACCTGGTCCGCCGAACCGAGCGAGCACAGGACCCTCCGCAGTGGCAGCGGACGCAATTCGTCGGGCAACTCGTCGCAGAGCTCGTCCACCCAACCGGTCTCGGACGGTGCCAGGAACGCGGCGGCCATCCGGCCGGTCAGGTCCCTGCGGCACTCCGCCAGCGCCGCGACCACGTCCCGGTAGCCAGCCGCGTCGGCGGCCGCGATGAGCGCACGGATCCGGGGAGCGACGGCGGCGAAGCAGGGTTCCTCGATGCTCCACGCTTCGGCGGGCTGGTCGTGCCGGATCAGCGCGAGGTGCCGTCGCGCGCCGCTGTCGGCGATCCGGATACGGGCGGCCTCAGCGGCCGTCGCGGCGGCGAAGGCCAGCCCGTGCTCGGCGACCCACGCGTCCGCGAACACCCGGGCGTCAATGCGCCTGTCGGCGGCGATGACCGCGAGGACGGCGACGCCCCGGGGATTCTCCGAGCCGTCCAAGTGCGCGCGAGCGGCCTCGACCAGCTCGGGCACGCTCCTCTTGTGGTCGAGCAGCCGTTCGGCCTCGTCCCGCAGTCCGGCCAGGGCATTCCGCGCGGCCTCGGGGGCACCCGGGTCGATGGGGGCGGACGGCACGGGCGTGCCTCCCCGCCGTGGGTGAAGGGCGTTCCGCCAGTGCTCGGGGATGACGAGCGCACTCTCAGACATGGACGAGCACGCTAGCTCCACCGTCCGACAAACGGGCCCCTTCCCGGCCATCCTGGTGGGATGGGCAGGGCCTTCAGGTGGCGAAGACCTGGGAGTCGTCGGCGAACGCTTTGAACTCCAGGGCGTTGCCCGCGGGGTCGAGCAGGAACATCGTCCACTGCTCGCCGGGTTCGTCCTCGAAGCGCACGTACGGCTCGATGACGAACGTGATGTCCGCGGCGCGGAGGCGGGCGGCGAGTTCGTGGAAGTCGGGGATGGTCAGGATGAGGCCGAAATGCGGAACGGGGACGTCATGGCCGTCGACCGGGTTGTGGATGCGCTGGGGGCGGGCCGGCGCGAGGTGGGTGACGAACTGATGGCCGTGCAGGTTCCAGTCGACCCACGTGTCGGCGCTCCGGCCCTGTGCCAGTCCGAGGACCTCGCCGTAGAAGTGCCGGGCGGCGGCCAAGTCGTCGACCGGCATGGCCAGGTGAAACCGAGGGATCGAGGACATGGAGGTTCGTTCCTTCCGGATGTTGACATTACGACATTAATGTTAACATTCAGACATGAGTGAGCATGTCGCAGTGGCGCCCGCGCGCCGCCGGGGGCTGGCCGACGAGGTCGCCGACCGCATTCGGGACGCGATCTTCAGTGGGGTCTACGACCTCGGCGCGCAGCTACGGGAGGTGGAGCTGTCGGCGGCGATGGGCGTCAGCCGTGGCCCGGTGCGCGAGGCGTTGCGGCTTCTGGAACGTGAAGGCCTGGTGCGCTGCGAGTGGCATCGCAACACCATGGTGACCACGCTGTCACCCGAGGACGTCGCGGAGCTGGACAGTCTGCGAGGCGCGCTGGAGGATCTCGCCGTGCGGCAGGTGGTGGCCCACGCCTCTGACGAGGATCTCGCGTCCATCGAGAAGACGGCCGACCTCATGGACCGCGCCGTGGACGAGCACGAGATGGTGGGGCTGGACATCGCCTTCCATGACGCCGTCTTCGAGGCCGCCCGGCATCGGCGCCTGGTGGAGGCGTGGCAGTCGATTCGCTGCCAGGTCCACCTCTTCTTGCTGACCCGGATCAACGTCAGCACCGAGGGCTATCTCGCCTGCATCCCGCGCGAACACCGCGAGCTCGTCACCGCGCTGCGTGCCCGCGACACCGAGACCGCCCTCGAACTCTTCGCCGCCCACCGCCGACACGCCTTCGACCTCGTCACCGCGAGCACCGATCCGAGCTGACAGCCACGGAGCGTCAACGTTCGCCCAGCTAAGCATGGGTATTCGCCCAGCTCAGCATGGGTAACGGTCGTGGCGGTGCCTGCCCGCCAGCCCGCTCTGCCCAGACCTGCCCACGGGAGTGGCGTGTGAGCTCACCCTGCTCAGGCGAAGGGCGGCGGACCACTCCCGACCAGCGTGATGACGTCAGACCAGGCTGCCGAACTGCCGAGCGTGACCTGTGCCTCGCGGCCGTCTGGAAGCCTCAGCGTCCGGGCGGGAGAGCCGGTGGCGTCGAAGTCGCCGATGGTCGCGGTCCCGGACCACTCCCGCTGCTTGGTGCGCAGGTCGACGTAGACCTCGACCTCGGCTCCGTCGCCGCTGATCAGGATGGCGGATCCCCGGTAGCGGCTCACGGCCGGGTCGTTTCGTCAGGGCTGGCATGGAGTGTGTTCATGAAAACGCACCATAGCGCTCAGGTCGGACGTTCTCCGCGCTTGGACGTGCTCCTCCGCAACGATTCCCTCGGTACGGTTTGATCACCATCGTGATCATCTGGGGAGGGGTATGGAGGTCACGCCGCACTATGGCGATGCCGGGCGTAGCGGGGTGTATCGGGTTTCCGGGGTGCCTGATAAGGCGGCGGTTGCTTGGGTCGCGCGGACGGATTCGCCTGTGGTGGCGTCTCCGGTGCTCGCGGGTGACACGCTTCTCGCCGCTGATGTGTCCGGGGTGCTCTACGCGTTCGACGCTGTGACCGGCGAGCTGCGGTGGCGGTGCACGGTCGGCGAGGGCTATCGGGATGGCCGCGCCGAGTTCATGGTGGCGCCCGACGTCTGGAATTCCTGGGTCTTCGTGGAGCTCGCTGGCGGGGACGGCTCAGTCTTCGATGTGCGTACCGGAGAACTGGTCCGCAAGCTCGATGATTACGGCTCCCCGACCGTGTTCGGCGATCTTCTGCTGCTCAACACGCTGAACGAGGTTCGCGCGCTCGACCTGCCTGACCTGCGGCTACGGTGGCGCTCGACCGACGCGTCCGGCTGGGTGCAGACGAGCCCGGCGATCTCAGCGGACGGGATGGCCTATGCGGCGCTGGGCTTTGAGGCCAACCACACCCACACCGGCGTGGCCGTGCTCGATATGAGCTCGGGAGAGCTCGTGACCTTGATCGAACCCGGTGACCTCACTTTCCCAGCCGAGCCTCCGGATGAGGACGACGAGGACTGGGAGGACGGGGACGACGAGGAGCACGTCGCCTACTTCGCTCAGGCGCACGCGGTGCTGGCTGAGGGGCGGGTGTGGATGCCGGCCTCGCGCGAGGATGACGAGTGGACCGCGCAGGTCGTGGGCCTCGATCCGCGGACCGGAGAGCAAGTCTGGAGCTACCTGCCCGACCTCGATCGTGACAACGAGGTGGACTCGGGGGTGGCGGTGCTGGACGGAACGGTGTTCCTGGTGGAGATTCTCCGGGACGTCCCGCCCGAAGAGGACAGCGCCCGGTTGCATGCTGTTGACATCGCGTCCGGACATGCGCGCTGGGTCCGTCCGTTCGGCTCCTGTGCTGGTTCACCGGTGGTGGCGAACGGCGTCGTCTACGTCGCGTCCAGCACGGGCACGGTGTCGGCGTTCGATGCGTCAACCGGCGAATCGCGTTGGACTGCAGAGACCGGTGCGGAGGTGCTCCATCCCGGCTTTGTCGACGAATTCGGCGATCAATACCGCGAGCACGGCCTGGCGATCCTGCCGGGTGACGGGGTGCTCTACGTCCGGACGAGCGCCGGTCTGGTAGCGCTGCGTTGACGCCCGGCGGGACGGTCGGCGCTTCCGTCCCGCCGTTGGCACCGATCTTCAGGAGCTGCGATTCCCTGAGATTCGCTCCGGGGTGAGGAGTACGGCGACGCGGCGTTCCTCGGCCATCGTCCGGTCGTAGGTGGGCCAGTCGTCGTGCGTGCCGCCGGCTGCGGTGAAGATCTCGCGTAGGAGGAGGCGGAGGCGTTCGTCGTCCACACCGGGAAGGGGATCGTCAGGGCCGGCGAGGTCGACCGGTCCTTCGGCTGCGGCCCACTCCCAGCCTGCGCGGACCACCACGTTCGCGCGCGGACGTGCTCGCAGGTTGGCCACCTTGCGTGTACCGCCGACGGCGACCAGTCCGACCACCTGCGCACCGGTCACCGGATGCGCCAGGACACCCGCGTTCACCACCGACGACTGGATGGTCCCGTCCGCCCGCAGGGTCGACACCACGCACAAGCCATGATCGCCCGGTACGAGCCGTGCGAAGTCCTCAAGCCCGCTCACCGCAGCACCCTCCCTGGACGGTGGCCGACAGCCGATTCGCATGCACGATCCGCCATGAGCAAACACCTCTCTTCTTTGTCGAACGCCCTCAGCGATCAGGTGTAGACCGCTGCCTGGTCTCGGCCCGCTGCTGGTCGTCCGCGAGCAGGCCCCCGTCGAGCGCCACAAGGTCAAGGGCATGCTCGTGGATGAACGTCATGAAGTCCGGAAGCCGGTAGGCCTCGGTGACCGCTGCGTTGATCTTCTTCAGCATCGTGCGCTTGGCGTCAGGATCGGCCCCCTCCGGGACGTGCATGACGAACGCGGGCCGCGCTGGTTCCGTGCCCAGAAGCCCATTCTGGCTCTTTTCGGCGCGGTACGGATCCAGACGTTCGCCTGAAGCCCATCGGTACCCGGATCTCCTTGGACGGGGACGCAACCCCTTACGCCTGATCACCTTCTCGGCCTGGGCGAGCGCCTCGCCGTCCCGGCCGGTGATGATGACGCGCCTTCCCTGGCGAACGCGGTGGCTGCGGCGAGGCCGATCCCGCTGCTGCCCCCGGTGACGAGGACGATCCGGTCCTGGAACCTGTTCATGACTTCGTCTCCTTCAGCGAATCAATCAGTGGGGGTGAGGTGGTGTCGGCCGGCATCCGTACGGCATCACCGTCGGCGGGGACGCCGGGTGTCGTGGACTCGGCGGGGACGCCGGGTGTCGTGGACGCGGTGTGGGTGTGGGGTGCCAGCAGGCCGATGACTGCGGCCACGGCGACGAAGACTGAGCCGGCGAGCACAGCGCGGCCGAACCCCTCGGTCAATGCGTCTGGGATCGCCGTACCGGTGGCCAGCAGGTCGTTCGTACGGGCGGTGGCCAGCGCGGAGAAGACCGCGATGGCCAGGGCGGTGCCCAGCTGCTGGGAGGTGTTGAGCAGGCCGGCGGCCAGTCCGGCCTTGTCTGCGGGCACGCCGGCGTTGGCCGCCGCGGTGACGGTCACGAGCAAGGCGCCGAGGCCGACGCCCATGGTGAGCAGGCCAGGCAGCAGGTCGCTGACATAGGCGCCGTCGGCCGGGATCCGGGACAGCAGGTACATCCCGCCCGCCGAGATCAGGCCGGCGGCGACGATGATCGGACGGGTGCCGATCCGTCCGATGAGGACGGACGAGATCCCAGCCGCCATCACGATGACCACCGTCACCGGGAGATATGCCGAGCCGGACTGGATGGGCGAGAAGCCGAGCACGTTCTGCATGTAGAGGGTCAGGAAGAAGAACGAGCCCGTGAATCCGCCGAAGGCCGCGAGCTGGATGACGTCAGCAGCCGCAATGCCCTTGACCCGCAGCAAGCCCAGCGGGAACAGGGGGTTGGCGACCCGTGACTCGTTGACGACGAACGCGACGATCAACGCCGCCGCGGTGGTGAGCTCGCCGACCGTACGGGCGGTGGCCCATCCGACGTCCGGAGCCTCGATGAGCGCGCGGAGACCGATCAGCATCCCGCCGGTCACGAGTACGGCACCGCGCAGATCGAAGCCCGCCCGGGGACGCTCGGGCCGATCACCGGAGATGAGCCGGAACGCTGCGGCGATCATGAATGCGCAGATCGGTACGTTGACCAGGAGCACCCAGCGCCAGCCCGGTCCCTGCGTCAGGACGCCGCCGAGGAAGATGCCCGCCGCGGCCCCGACACCGCTCATCGCGCCCCAGACCCCGAGCGCCTTGTTGCGGTCGCCCCCGGTGAAGGTCGTGGCCAGGATGGACAGTGCGGCCGGCGCCATCATGGCGGCGCCGACACCCTGCGCGACCCGTGCGGTCACCAGCAGCGTCGCGGTGGAAGCGAGCCCACCGGCCAGCGAGCAGACCGCGAAGATCGCCATGCCCGCCACCAGCAGCCGCCGCCGACCGAGCAGGTCGGCGGCCCGGCCACCGAGCAGCAGCAGGCCGCCGTAGCTGATGAGATAACCGCTGACCACCCACTGCAGGCTCTGCTGGGTGAAGTCCAGGTCTTCCTTGATGGTCGGCAGTGCCACGTTCATGATCGCCGTGTCGACGACGTCGAGGAACTGCACCGCGCAGAGCAGCAACAGAATCAACACGCCGCGACGCGTGGCCAGAGCGGATCCGGACATCACAGCCTCCAGACAACTGGACCACGTGGTCCAATTGCCTGGAACGCTAACAATACTGGACCAACTAGTCCACTTCTTGCCGGAAGTCGCGCAGATAACCGAGGCCGACGGTCAGCGCGGCGCGCAGCGGCGTGGCGTCGCGCCGGACCTGGCTGAGGAACATTCCCCCCTCGATCGCCGCCAGCAGCCCGGTCGCCAGCGAGGACGGGTCCGCGTCCGATCGCAGCTCACCGGCGTCGCGGATCCGCGCCAACGCCTGCGCCAGGAACGACTCCCACGAGGCAAAGGCGTCGAGAACGACGCGTCGCGCGGGCTCCGGACCTGATGTCAGCTCGCTCGCCAGCGTCCCGATCGGGCAGCCAGCCAGGTGCACGGCGTACTCGTCGGCGAGGACGGTCAGCACCGAGGTGAGATCGTCCAACGATCCGACGCTCTCGAACACCGCTGCCAGCTGGTCGAGCACCTCGGTGCAGCGGTAGGTGACCGCGGCCTCGACAAGGCCGTCACGGCCCTGGAAGTAGTGATACATCTGGCTCTTGCTGCAGCTGGCCGCGCTGAGGACCTCGTCGAGCCGAAGCTTGTGGATCCCGTGCGCCACGACCGACTGCGCCGCGACCTCGACCAGCCGGTCGCGGCTCGCCTGGCCACGCTGCGTCTTGGGGGTCGGGACCGGACTATCGCTCATCCACCTACCGTAGCCAGCGAGTGGACCCAACGGTCCACTGTACGAGGGGCGGGTCTCACGGCCGAGGTGACAGCTGCGGTGTGAGCGAGCGCGGCCCGGAGCCGGCAGGCTCGATCAGCCGATCGGTGGTGCGAGGTATTCCAGCGCATAACCGTCGCCGAACGGGGTTACGCGGGCGATGCCGGGTGAGTCGAGGTGGGCGCCGGCTACGAAGTGGTGTGGTCTGGTCAGTCGTTTGAGGAGGGCCGCTCGCGCGGCGCGGGCCTGGGGCTGGTTGCCGTCGAGCTCCCAGGACACGTTCGGCTGATCGAATTGAAGCGTGGGAACGTGAACGGTGTCGCCCCAGGCGAGAAGGTGGGCGGTGCCGCTCCTGATGTCGTAGACGGTGTGGCCGGGTGTGTGGCCCGGTGTCGGGATGGCGGTGGTCCAGTCGTTGATCGCGACCTGCTCCGACACGGGTACGACCCGGTCGCGGATCGGCTCGAGCCGTCCCGTGAACACCGAGGCGTCGCCCGCGCCGATCCACACGCGCTCGAGTTTGGTGAACGCCTCTGAACCGTCCGGCGCGATCAGGCCGCTCACGTGGTCTTCGTGCTTGTGGGTGATGGCCACATCGGTGACCTGCGCGCGGTCGATTCCCGCTTCGTCGAGCGCGTCGTAGATCAATCCCATGGTGGGGTCGTGCCAGGCGTTGGACGCGCCGGTGTCGATGAGAACCGACCGCGTGCCGTCGGTGACGAAGAAGGCGTTGACCGACAGTCGCAAGTTGTCGCCGGCCAGCGGGACGGCGGCCGGCAGCTCATCGAGTTTGCGCCCATCCTCGTCGCGGAGCCGTGTCGGGGGCATGTCGATGTACCCGTCTCGCAACGAGATCACCTGCAGATCGCCGAATTCGAACGTGGCATGGTGCCGGCCACTCGAGATCAAACGCATGGAACCTCCGTCGTGCTGGGCGCACATCGCGCGTCTCCGATAGAAGATCATATCTTCTTTAGGAGAAACCCTACACTGTGGGCAGCGAGGTACCCATCGATCGAGGAGCACGGTGATCGAGCAAGACGGAAACGCGGCCGAACCACAGCACGGTGACGACCTGGCTGGCGCGTTCGGCGGTAACGTGCGGCGACGCCGTGAGAAGGCAGGCCTGACGCTGGAACAGCTGTCCGCACAGTCGTCGGTCAGCCGGGCGATGCTGTCCAAAGTCGAACGCGGTGAGAAGAGCCCGACGATCGGCGTCGCGTCCAGGATCGCCCACGCGCTCGACGCGTCGCTCTCGGACCTGATCGGTGCGCCGGCTGCTGCCGTGTCCGGTGTGGCCGTTGTCATGCGCAAGGACGATCGCCCCGTTTTCCGTGACCCGGAAACCGGCTTCGAGCGGCACATGGTGTCAGCGGCCCCGGGCGCGGGAGGAGCCGAGATGGTCGTCCACTACCTCCCCGCGCAGGTCTCCACCGGGCTGCTGCCCGCGTATCCGCCGGGTACCGAGAAACAACTCGTGGTATTCCAAGGCACCCTCACCGTCGCGATCGGCGGGATCACCGAGACCCTGAACACAGGCGACTCCCTGTTCTTCCAGGCCGACGCGGACCACGGCTTCGCCAACCGAACGAACGCCCCCTGCGAATACATCATGGTCATCTCGCGCAGAACCTGATCGGCCGCAGTTTGCCGGGATCACGACGACGAGGGCTGGGAGGGGCGACTTCACGGAGGAGCTAGTCGCCTTATTTGCGGTAGGTCTTGATATGGACGGCGTACGGGTCCCAGTAATAGCCGTCTCCCGACCTTACGGAGAACTTTCGCTTGACACCCGCGCAGTCCTTGCGCACATCCGTGTCGCGGCGGTCGTTGCTCCCCAGCCAGGTGATCTTCA
Organism: Actinomadura sp. 6N118; assembly: GCF_044326415.1. Taxonomy (NCBI): domain Bacteria; kingdom Bacillati; phylum Actinomycetota; class Actinomycetes; order Streptosporangiales; family Thermomonosporaceae; genus Actinomadura; species Actinomadura sp. 6N118. Next base: position 198,409 of record NZ_JBIRAZ010000021.1, read on the forward strand.
CGTAGGCGCACCTGCCGTCTCCCGGGCCGATGTCGCGTATCCAGCCCTTGGCCCAGCCGGCCGGGAGGATGCCACGCTTTCCGACCGATTGAGCGCCCTTCACCTTCTGGTTCCACGGAATGGAGGTGGGCTGGCGGGTACCAGGCTCGGGTGCGACCTGCCGGACCTCGGGCGCGACCTGCCGGGCCTCGGGCGCAGACGCGTGTGCGGCGCCCGCGCCGCCGAGGGCGACGGAAGCGGCGGCGACTCCCGTCACCAGCGAAGACGAAATCTTCACGACCTTCATCGACTCTCCTTCATGAAGGGTTGTCTTGGGAGGAACTACACGTGAAATCACTTGCGGTAGGTCTTGATGAAGACGTCTTTCACCGGGTAATAGGGGCCATCTCCCACACCCCTTACCTTGAAGTGCCGCTTGACGCCCGCGCAATCCTTGCGCACATCATGGTCCTGGCGGCCCGCGTAAGATATCCAGGTGATCTTCACATAGGCGCACTTACCGTCTCCCGGGCCGGTGTCACGCACCCAGCCCTTGGCCCGGCCATTCGTGAGGTTTATCTGTCCGGCCGACTGGGCGCCTTTCGTCTTGTGGTGCCAGGGCCGGGCCGAGACCTGGGCGGCGGGTTCGGCCACGGCTTGCTGGGCACTGGGCGTGGACGCCTGCGCGGCACCCGTACCCGCGAGAGCGGCGGCACCGACGGCGACCCCCGCCACCAGCGAGGCCGAGGTCTTCGCGATCCTCATTGCCCCCTCCTTCTTTGCATCGCTGCCCCGATGCGTGTGGGGCAGCCGAGAAAGAGCATCGCTGACCACCTCATGGACCACAGCCCCCCTTTAAGCCAGGACTAAAAGGCCGGGTAGGGCGTGAACCTTCGTTCAGGACGCCGCAGTGAGCTTTGCGATGTCGGGGGCATAGACGCTCATCCAGTGCGGATGCAGCCGGTAGTAGACCACCTCGTTTTCCCAGTCGAAGCCGTCGTCGCCGTAGAAGTCCTTGAAGTACGCAAGTAGCTCCGGCCAGTCCGCGGCCGGCTCGCCGTCCTGGGGGTTGAGGATCTCCACCGTGCCGTGCGTGAACACGCCCAGGTCCTCACCGCGCAGGTGCGCGACGCTGGCGGCGGGCCGTGCGGCGAGGTGGCGGGCTTTGGCAGCCCCGGGCGCCGTGCCGAAGTGCCACTTGCCATGCAGGAAATGCCCGTCCACCCCGCTGATCCGCGGTTCACCCTTCGCCGTCACGGTCGACAAGGCGAGGGTGCACATGCCGGTGAGGACCTGGGTGAGCTGCTCCGCGGTCAGCGTGCTCTTGGTAGTGATGATCGAACGGAGATGCGAGGTAGAACGGGAGAGCGAGGCGTCCAGCAGGGCCTGGAGCTCTTTGAGATCTTCTGGCGTTTCGCGCATTTGCGGGTCCTTGTCCATCCGTAGGGCCGGTCGAGGCTCACTATCGGCGCCGGCCGGTGGACCCATGCTGACCCCAAAACCTGACACCCCGCGTCACCTTTTCATCCGGACCTCAGATAGAAGGGATCATGAGCGATTTGGAGTACATGAACGCCCACGCAGCCAGTCCGCTACCTGCTGTGTGACCTTGCACGTCGCGGAGGCGAGCGCCCTTCCATGGAGCCAGGCTGGTGGCCGACCAGCCGTGCCTAGTCAGGATGGGTCGGCCTTGGCTGCTTCGGCGGCGCGCTGACGCCACCACGCTGCCCCGCCCCTGCGTCCTGCTTTCTGCAGCATCTTGCTGAGGTTGAGGCACGCGATCTTGCCGTGGTCGCAGGGCTGGCCCCTCCTCTTGGATTCGTGGTGCTGCCCGGCCGTCGATCGGGTCAGGCGGGACGGGGCACGGGTCAGTGTGTTGTGCGGGTGCTCTTCTTGCGGGAGGGGGTGAGCGGGACGCGGGGGCGCAGGTGGGTGCTGACGGTGTCCATGATGTCGGCGAGGCGGGTGACCTGCTCGTCGGTGAGCAGGTCGATCAGGCCGTGACGGATCGTCTCCACGTGCCCGGGGGCGGTTCGTTCAAGGAGCCGCCGGCCGTTGTCGGTGATGACGATCATGGCTCTGCGTTCGTCGTCGGCGTCGGTCTCGCGACGCAGCAGGCCGGCCTTCTCCAGTTGGGCGACCTGGTAGCTCAGGCCGCTCCGTGAGGTGATCATCAGTTCGGCGATCTCGGTGATGCATCGGTGCCGGGGGGCACCCTCGTTGGCCCTGTGCAGGATCTCGTACTGGACCATGGTGAGCCCGCCGTCCTGCCGGAGCTGCAGTTCGACCAGGCGATGCACCAGGGCGGAGGCTTCCAGGAACCCGGTCCAGGCACGCATCTCCTGGTCGTTCAGCCAGCGCGGTTCGCTCATGCTCCGACCATACCGGACTTGCGTCGAATTCGACGCATCAGTACGGTTGCCCTCAGTTGCGTCGAATTCGACGCAAATTGCTCGCTGAGGCGTTGGCATGTGCCTCGACCGGAAGGGTTCACTCATGAAGATCAACATCATCGGCAAGGGCAACGTCGGCTCTGCGCTGTCCCGCCGCTTCGGCACCGCAGGACACACAGTGACCGTGGCCGACTCCTCCACCGGCCCGGATCAGGTCGCGGCGCAGGCCGCCGAGGCCGATGTCACCGTGCTGGCCGTGCCGTTCCCCGCCGTGGCCCGGCTCGACGACAAGGTCAAGTCCGCCCTGAACGGCAAGATCGTGATCGATGCCACCAACCCGCTCGCGGCCGACTTCATGTCACTGACCCTCGGGCACAGCACGTCGGGGGGAGAGCAGGTCGCCGCCGCGCTGCCCGGCGCCCGGGTCGTCAAGGCCTTCAACACCGTGCTCGCCGGCACCCTGGACACGCCCGAACTCGGCGGCGGCACGATCTTCCTGCCGGTGGCCGCAGACGATGAGACCGCCAAGAAGACCGTGCTGGAACTGGGCGTGCAACTCGGCTTCGACACCGTGGACGCCGGCCCGCTGACCAACGCCCGCTACCTGGAGCCGGCCGTGGAACTGCTGGTCCAGCTCGCCTTCGGCGTCGGGCTGGGCGCGAACATCGGCTTCACCCTGGCACGGGCATGACCGGCGGTCCCGATCGTGGGGTTGCCGAACGCGGCGCCCCACGATCGGGCCGCCAGGGAGACCACATGAACGACGACATCCATGGTGTGGTCGCCGGCCGCACGATCTTGATCACCGGTTCCACCGACGGGCTCGGGCGCCACCTCGCACTGCGACTCGGACGGGCAGGCGCTCGCATCCTCATCCACGGACGCGACCCGGCCCGGGCGTGCGATGTTCGCGACGCCATCGTTGCGGCGGGTGGCCCCACCCCCTCGATCCTGCTGGCCGACCTGGCCTCCCTCGCCGAAGTCGACCGGCTCGCCGACCAGGTGCACCGGCACACTGACCGGCTGGAGGTGCTGGTCAACAACGCCGGCGTCGGGTTCGGCCGGACAGGCGCCGCACGCCAGGTCGGCGCCGACGGCCTCGAACTGCGGTTCGCGGTCAACTACCTGGCCGGATACCGGCTCACCAGGCTCCTGCTGCCGCTGCTGACCCGCTCGGCACCTGCCCGGATCGTGAACGTGGCATCCGCCGGACAACAGGAGATCGACTTCACCGATCTGATGCTCGACCGTTCCTACGACGGCGTCACCGCGTACCGGCGCAGCAAGCTTGCCCAGCTCATGTTCACCCTCGACCTCGCCGACGAACTCCGCCCAGAGGCAGTGACCGTGAACGCGCTCCACCCGGCAACGTTCATGGACACCACGATGGTGCGTCATGCCGGATCGGCCCCCACCAGCACGGTCGCCGAGGGCGGCGATGCAGTGGTGCGGCTGATCACCGACCCCGCGTTGGAGCGGGTGACCGGCCGCTACTACAACGGGCAAATCCCGGCACGAGCACATCCGCAGGCCTACGACCCCGCCGCGCGACGTCACCTTCGCGAAATCACCGAGACCCAGATCACCGCCCTGGCCCGGCGCTGACCACCGCCCCGCGCTACCACCGATCGGTGCCGCGACCGCACTGCGCGTCGCTCATCATCGCCTTACCCGCCCCCAGCACGGCAGCCCGGCCGCCCCCAACCTCGACACCCTCAGGATGCACCGTGCCTCTGGCTCTTCTGGCGCTCGCCGTCGGCGCCTTCGCGATCGGCACTACAGAGTTCGTGATCACTGGCCTGCTCGAAGAGGTCGCCCGCAGCTTCGGTGTCACCGACTCCGTCGCCGGACTCGCCGCCACCGCATACGCGCTCGGCGTCGTCGCCGGCGCACCCGCCCTGGCCCTCCTCGGCACCCGCACGACCCGCAAACAGATGCTGATGTGGCTCATGGGCGTGTTCATCGCCGGCAACCTGCTCACCGCCGTCGCCCCCACATTCGAACTCCTGCTCGCCGGACGAGTCATCGCCTCGCTCGCGCACGGCGCCTTCTTCGGCATCGGCGCCATCGTCGCTGCCGACCTGGTCCCGCCCCGACGCAAGGCGGGCGCGATCGCCACCATGTTCACCGGGTTGACCCTCGCCACCGTCGTCGGCGTGCCCGCCGGAACCTTCATCGGGCAGCATTTCGGCTGGCGCACGACCTTCCTGGCCGTGGCCGCACTCGGCGCATTCGGCGCCACGGGCATCGCCGCGCTTCTCCCTCAGGACCCCCGGGGGCACCATTCCCACGGCGGCATACGCCGCGAGCTCGCTGCCCTTCGCGATACCCAGGTCATCCTCGCCATGGCCATGACCGTGCTGGGCTTTGGCGGCGTGTTCGCCGCGATCACCTACATCGCCCCGATCATGACCGGCGCGGCCGGTTTCTCTGACGGCTCCATGCCCTGGCTCCTGGTGCTGTTCGGCCTCGGCATGGTCGCCGGAAATCTGCTCGGCGGCCGCCTCGCCGACCGCGCCCCGATGCGAATGCTCTCGGCCGCGCTCGCCGGCCTGGGCCTTACCCTGGCCCTGTTCACGATCGCCGCGCACCATAAAGCTTCTGCGGCCGCCTTCCTGGTGTTGATCGGCATGTTCGGGTTCGCGACGGTGCCGCCACTGCAGAAGCGGGTACTCGATCACACCACCCAGGCCCCGACCCTGGCCTCCGCCGTCAACATCGGAGCCTTCAACCTGGGAAACGCGCTCGCCGCCTGGCTCGGCGGCCTCGCCCTGTCCTCCGGTCTGGGAACCACCTCGCCCAGCGCCGTCGGGGCCGTACTGGCGACCACAGCCCTCGGCCTGGCCCTGCTGGCCGGATCACTCCAGGCCCGGCGCGGCCAACACCCCCATGACGCTGACCATCCGCATACACCCGCACGCGGCCACCACGGCCTCCCGCAGCGGTGACCCGCCCACCACCCGGCCGATGCTCGTTGCCCCTTTCCGGCTTACCTTGGCTCCCCCCAGAAATGATCAATTCCGTACAAGATCGCAGCAGGGCCATCGAGGTCCGGCGCTATGAAAGTTGCCACACCGACCTGGGCAGAGCTGCTCGTTTGGGGCTCATGACACGCTTCTTACCAGCACCCCTTTTTCGACGCCCCCCGGCACGGCCCAGAGCACCCAGCACAGCGAGTCGGCATGACCTCACCAGGCCAGCACCACCAGGGTTTACCGGCGCAACAGTGCCCGACGAGGAAGCGAGATCTGCCCGTGGCTTCGCCTGTGACAAGGAGCACCGCTTGCGGATACACCCCCAGGAACGGTTCCCACTCGTGGTGGGAGCGGTCGGCGTAGGCGATGTCGTGATCGATGTCGGTCACCCGGCCTTCCCGCACCGAGCGGCGATCCAGCCGAGGTGGTGATTGCCTAACGGGGAAGGCTCAGGCCGTAGTGCGGCTCACCCGTTTACAACTTGCCCGTCCTGAAATCCGCACTGCTCTTAAGGATCGCAGAATCGACGCTCCAGTTCTGCGGCTGGACTCTCTCCCAGAGACTTCCCTTGCCGAGGTCCCTTCCCACCTGGTCTTCTCGACGGAACCACTCCTCAGCACTTCTGATCCTGTTGGGGTGAATTTCGTCGAGCAGAGCGTAATCTCTGGTGATGATTCCGTATTTCCACACGTTCCAGAAGCCCGTGAAATTGTCGCGGAAGCTCATGGTGCTCTTGTCGTTGGGGTCGGCGTTGTATCCGGCAGGGTGATCAGCAATCCCTTTCAGGTCCGGATTGTTCCAATATGTGTTCAGATCAGTGTCGATGTATTGTGCTGGATGCCCGGTGACCTTCTCGAATGCCGCAGCCATATCGGTATAGGTCATATGTTCAATGGCGACTTCGAGATCCATGCCGTTCGCCCGCTCTTGATGATCGAAGAGCCAGCGAACGTAGAATCCGCAATCTTCGAGAGCCACATGGGGAACGGCTCCCTCGCCGAGAGGGACTCGCCACGTGACGACACCGTCCTCGATCGTGGGTGTCATGGGCGTGAGCGGTGAGATCACCATCTCGATGTAGGGACCTGAAGTAAAGACCGCCGCTCCCATCCTGTCCCGGTTCTTTTCGTTTTGAAACAGTACCCATTCGGCCATGCGGCCTTTGCAGTCATAATGGCCGGTGCGGAACCTGGAGTCGTAGCCTGATTTCTTGAGGGCGTAGTCGAGGTTTCCGTAGACGAAGAACTTGATTCCTTCTTCTATCGCTATCTCGTAACTGCGGATGGCCCAGTAGGTCTCGGTTTTCTCACCGGTGTTGAACCCGTCGATGTTGATGAATGCCCCGTCACAGCCGCGAAATCCTTCCCGCAGCACGTCTTCGTCGGCGAATGAACCTTCGAGGATGGAGACGTTGCCGAGCGCGAGGAGGGCCTGGGCTCGGGCGGAGGTGGAATCGCGGGTGAGGACTCGAACGGAGTACTTCTTGTCGGCGACAAGAGCGCGGACGATGGGCATCCCTTGAGCCCCTGTGCCGCCGACGATGAAGATGGTGGAAGTGGTGTGAGAAGACATGGCTTTTGACTCCAGAGGTTTGAGTACGCGCACGATCAGTACGCGATGGGCGCGCCGACAAGCGCCCGGGTATCCGGGTCTGCAAAGTTGAGCGGTGCGGAGGAGTCAAGCCACCGAGGTCAGCAGGTCCGCCACGACCTCCGGCCTCTCGAGTGCGATGAAGTGGCCCGCTCCCGGCACCTGCGTGAAATCGGCGGCAGGCAGCAGTTCCTTGTTGGCTTCCCGGTCCGGAATCGTGGGACGCGCTTCTTGGCTGGGCATATCACCGACTCCTTGTTCGGGTAGGCGTCAACCGGCCAGTTTGTTGAGCTTGCGGATCTGCTTGTCGAAGACCCGGGCAGGAGCGACGCGGCGCAGTGTGCTTGCGCGTCCGGCCACGGGGCCGGCGGTGTAGCGCAGCTTCGGCTTCGGGTCGGTCGCCGCCTCGACGATCACCTTGGCGACGATGGCGGGGTCGTCGCCGTCCTTGATCGCTGTCTCCATCATGCGATCGAAGGCGCGCCGCTGGTCCGCGTAGACCTGCAGGGGCGTGTCGGGTCGCGGGCTGTTGGCCTCGAATCCGGTGCTGGTGTAGGCGGGTTGGACGAGAAGCGCCCGGACGCCGTACTCGCGGACCTCATGGTCCAGGGACTCGGAGTATCCCTCGATCGCATGCTTGGAGGCGGAGTAGGCGGCCATGTAAGGCGAGGGGAGGAAGCCGACCACGGAGGACAGGTTGATGATGCGTCCGCGTCCTTGAGCGCGCATGTGGGGCAGGACGGCCTTTGTCATGCGCATCACACCGAAGACGTTGACGTTGAAGAGGTCCTGGGCTTGCTCGACGGAGCTTTCCTCGACGGCACCGATTGCGCCCATGCCGGCGTTGTTGACGAGCACGTCAATCCGCCCGAACCGCTCGATCACCTGCTGGACCGCGGCGGTGACCGACTCGTCATCAGCCACGTCGAGGTCGAGGAAGGTCACGCCGTCGAGCGGGGTGACACGCGAGGTGTCACGGCTTGTGCCGACCACGTCGAAACCCGCTTCGACCAGCGCGAGCGCGGCTGCTTTTCCGATGCCCGATGACGCACCCGTCACGAGTGCCACCGGCTGATTTGTCGCCATCCTGTGCTCCTTGGCTCATGAGAAAACCGATCGGTTTCCCTCACTGTAAACCGATCGGTTTCCAGGCGCAAGCTCAAGCAGGAGACTGATCCCGGCCGCGTCACGCTTCGTTCAGGTTGATCCACCAGCAGAGGTAAGCGGGAGTAGACGATCCGCACTGGCGGCTCCTCGGGAGGGAACGGAGCCCTTTCTGCCTGGCGGGAAGCCTGTCGTCAGTCCGAGCCCAAAGTCAGCCGTCCAAAGGCCGCCGAACCTCGAAGATCCCTATGCGGGTGTTGTACTTCAGCCGGTGTGGTTCCGGTAACTGCCGGGCGGTGACCCGTACTGGCGTTTGAAGGCATGGGTGAAGGTGTACTGCGAGCTGTAGCCGACCTGTTGGGCGATCGTGTTGACGGGGGCGTCGGAGGTGCGCAGGAGCCGGGCGGCGGTGGTCATCCGCCACCATGTCAGGTAGGTGAGCGGTGGCTGGCCGATCAGATGGGTGAACCGCCGGGCGAAGGCGGCGCGGGACAGGCGTGCCTGCGCGCCCAACTCCTCGACGGTCCATTGCCGGCTGGGGTCTTCGTGGATGGCGCGCAGGGCGGCGGCGACGGCGGGGTCGTGCAGGGCCGCAGCCCAGCCGGTGGCGGAGTGGCCGGAGACGCGCTGTTCTTCGAACCACGCGCGCAGGATGTAGAGCAGGAGAAGATCCAGCAGGGTGAGCAGGATGGTGTCGGAGCCTGGGCGGGCGTCGCTGTCCAGTTCCACGCCGAGGAGTTCGACGGCGGCGCTGAGTTCCCTGTGGCGCCCTACCCGCGTCGGTAGATGGATGACCTCAGGCAGGTCGTTCAAAAGCGGATGTGGCCCGGATCCGTCCAGGAGGTAGGCGCCGCAGAGCATGACCACAGTCGGCGGCCGTTCGGCTGACGTTTCGTCGTCGCGGTCGTCATGGACTCCGGTGAGCGTTGTGGGCGGCTCGCTTACCGGGGTGGACGGGTCGTCGGCCAGACCGTGTGCGGATCCGCGCGGCAGGAACGCCACGTCGCCCGGCCCGAGCGCGATCGGCTCACCCTGCGATGGGAGAAGCCAGCACGTTCCCTGGAGAACGATGTGGAACCCGGCGGACGGCACCGCCGGAGACCGCTGGGCGAAGGGAGCGGACCTGGTCACCCGGCCCGAGTGGGGCCGGCCGGTACGCGCCGCACTCACAACATCAGACAGAACGTCCACGCAGCCAGCGTAACCAACCACGGCATATGCGAAGACGATGGCGCAAACACTGGAGTGAATCACGCATTCAAACGTCTTGTGATGGCGTCTTACTGTGCTGATGGCTGGGCAACCGCGCAGCCCACCATCGTGAGGAGATGACATGAAGATCGCCGTTTATGGCGCGAGTGGATACCAGGGAAAGCTCGTGCTCACCGAACTGGCACGACGCGACATCGAGACGGTCCTGACCGGACGCGATCTCGCGCGCCTACAGGAGGCCGCCTCGGCGGTCGGCCTCCCCGACGCGGAACGACGCGTGGCCGACTCCAGCGACCATGAGGCGCTGGTGAGCGCGTTCCGCGGCTGCGACGGCGTCATCAACTGCGCCGGACCTTTCACCTCCTCAGGTGAGGCCGTGGTCCGCGCCGCGATCGCCGCCGGCTGTCACTACGTCGACACCTCAGGCGAGCAGCTCTACGTCAAGAAGATCTTCGACACCTTCACCTCGGAGGCGGAGAACGCCGGGGTCACCGTCGTACCCGCCGCCAACGACGGCTGCGTCCCAGTGGACCTCATGGCCCACATCCTGGCCGACCGCCTTGAGCCGGTCGAAGAGATCATCACCACCCACGTGGTCGTCGGGGGCGGCGGCATGTCGCGCGGCTCATTGCGTTCGGTGGTCGAAACGATCGACGCCATCAAGGCGGGCGGCCTGGCCTACCACGACGGCGACTGGCACCCCGGCATGCCCGCCCGCCACACCGCGATCACGCTGCCCGGACAGTCGGAGACGACCCCGGTGATGGCCTTCCCCGTGTCGGAGGTGGTGACCATTCCCCGTCACATCCGCGTCCGGCATGTCCAGGGCCTGACCGAGGCGGCGCTGGGCGACCAGCTGAACACCCCACTCACACCAGAGATCATCCAAAGCCTGCCCGAAGGACCCGATGAGGACAGCCGCCGCACCCAGCACTTCACCTACGTGCTCGACGCCACCAGTACCGACGGCCGCCGCGCCCGCGGCATCGTCCAGGGCCCCGACACCTACGGCACGACCGCGGTGATCGCCGTCGAAAGCGCCCGCCGTCTCATCACCGACCCTGCCAAGCCGGGAGTACTCGCACCCGCCCAGGCCTACCACCCAACCGCCTTCCTCGACTTTCTCATCCCGCACGGGATCCAGTGGATCATCCAGGACGCGCCGGCAACCTGACAATGAGCTTGTTCTTTACTGAGTCTGGATCTCTGGTCTTTAGCGATAGTGGTCGTTTGAGGGTTTTGCCCAGGTCGTAGTGGGGTGTTCGCTACGGGGAGCCCGTCCTCGGGGCCAGGGGTGGGGCGATGCGTCAGCGCATGCCTGCCGCGTCGAGCAGGGTGACTACGGTGGGCGTGATGAGCCCTGTCAGGTTGTCGGCGCCGATCCCCGCGCGGGCGTTGGCGCCGTCGAAGACCAGGATCAGTTGCCGCGCCAGCAGGTCCGGATCGTTCACCCCGCCTTGCTCGGCCTCGGCACGGAAAAAGGCCGTCAGCTCCCCCTTGATCCGGTGTGCCACCCGGCTCGCAGGGTGGCTCTGATCCTTGAGCTCGATCTGCACAGCGAGGTATTGGCAGCCTCGGAACTCGGGCGCACCCGCCTGCGATTCCACCTGTTCGAAGACGTGCAGGATCCGCTCGCGGGGTGAACGGCCATCACCCTCCGCAGGAAGGAGCCTCGCCACGAAGGCAGACGAGCGCTCCTCCAGGCTCGCCGCCAGCAGTTCGTCCTTGCTCTCGAACAGCTGGTACATGGAGCGCTTGGACACCCCCGCCGCCTTGCACAGCGCCTCGATACCGATGCCGACACCGTTCATGTAGGTGAGCGTGGCCGCCGCCTCCAGCAGCCGCTCTCGGGGACTTAGCCTCACGTCAGTGGTCATACTGCGAGGTTATCCGGGTTTCAACGAAATGAAAACCGATCGGTTTCCGCTCGGTGCGCCTGGGCGATATCCGCATCGGCCAACCGCCAGGCACGGTCTCCGAGCGGCTGCGCTGGTCACCGTCCGGGCGGCTGTGCTGGTCAGCGGGGTTTTTTCCCGCGCAGCCGCAGCCATGGGCCATCGCCGTGCCCTTCGCCGGGGGCTGATCGGAGTCGGCGGCCTTCTCGACCTCCTCCAGGAGGCTGGCCCGCTCTTGGTGAGTGATCAGACGCCCGTTGACGACGAGTGTGTGTGAGAAGTAGTTCCCTGGTTTCGTGGTTTTGTGTGGCTTTTGTGTGGTGTTCGGTGCTGTGGTTGAGGTGTCACGTATCACAAAGCGTCGCTGTTGTGTGACTGTGTGTTTGCTGGCCGGTATC